>CAJFMF010000001.1 GCA_904391375.1 Candidatus Gallimonas faecavium
CGAGTGGACGCGGTACGGAGCGGACGTGACGTCCGCGGAAGTGGAACTGACGCAGGCGGGCGAGAATCGTCTGTATGTGCGGTTCGGCGATACGCAGGGACTTCCCTCGACGGAAGAGGCGGAGACGACGGCGTACGCATACACGATCGAATTTGACGTGCGTGGCGGTTCGGCCGCGGTCGCGCCGCTGTATGTGGCATACGGCGACAAGGTGACGCTGCCCGTTCCGGAGAGCGCGGCATACGACTTTGCGGGCTGGTACAACGTGCCGGGCGGCGCGCAGAGCAACGGAGCGGAGTACACGGACACCGTCTTTACGGAGCGCAGCGACGTGCTTGTGTATGCAAGCTGGCACGGAAAGACCTTCACGGTGACGTACAATGCCGACCTCGGTGCGGTGAGCAGCGCGACGGCGGAAGTGGTGTACGGCGAGGCGTTCAAGCTGGAAGTCCCCGCAAATACCGACGAGCGCGACGCGCGCTATGCCTTTGTCGGCTGGTACACGGGTGCCGACGGCGAAGGGACGCGCTACACGGATGAAGCGGGCAACAGCGTCCGCAACTGGGGCGATGCCGCGGACACGACGCTGTATGCGCGCTGGGCGGAAGTTCTGGAGTTCACGCCCACGGTCGGGAGTGCAAGCGAGAATGCCTATTCGGTGCAGGCGGGTCCCGAGATCGAGGCCGTCAGCAAAGTCCGCGTTCCCGCGACCTACAAGGCGCCCGGAACGAACGATGAATATTATGTCGCGAGCATTCTCTCCGGTGCCTTCCAGAACTGCACGACGCTGGAAGAGATCGACATCCCGAACAGCATTCAGATCGTCGGTGCGACATCGCTCGACGACGCGGCCGGGGCATTCGCAGGCTGCGACAACCTGATGAACGTCAACGTCTATGCGGTGGAAGGCACGCATGAGGTCGTCTTCTCCTCCGTGGACGGCGTTCTCCTGCGCGTGACGCAGGCAAGCCTTGTGCGTATTGCCTACTTCCCCGCGGCGCGGACCGGTATCTATTATGTCCCGGACGTCGTCGAGGAAATCCCCACGCGTACGTTTGCTAACACGGGCATCACGGCCGTGGTCATTCCCAAGGAAGTGCTGTATATCCGCCAGACGGCGTTCTATAACTGCGACGAACTGGAGACGGTTGTCTTTGAAGAGGGCGGATCCGATTCGCAGGCGCTTCTGATCGAGAGCTATGCCTTCCAGAGCTGCGACAGGCTCGCGAATATCACGCTTCCCGCACGGCTCGGGGAAGTGGAGTCCTTCAGCGATGTGTTCTACGGCTGCAATGCGCTTGCCAACGTCTTTGTGGAAGAGGGGAACGGGTTCTATTCTTCCGTGGACGGACTCATCTGCGATGCGCTGGGGACGACGGTGCTCTTCTGCCCCTATGGCAGGAGCGGCTCTTACACGATGCCCTCGACCGTCACGGCGATCGGCGAGAGCGCGTTTGCAGAGCGCAACAGGCTGACGGAGATCGTGATCGGCGCCTATGTCGAATCCATCGGCGCGCACGCCTTTGAAGGCTGCACCAACCTCACGAGCGTGACCTTTCTCGGATCGGCGGTCGCGAACGCGACGACGATCGGGAACTACGCGTTCTACAACTGCGTGAACCTTGCGACCGTCACGTTTGAAGAAAACTGCGCGGTGGAATCCTTCGGAGAATATTCCTTCGCGTACTGCGAAGATCTCGGCGAGATCCTCATTCCCACGACGACGAAGTCCATCGGCGCCTATGCGTTCCAGAGCTGTGTTTCGCTCGGTTCGCTCACGTTCGAGGGCGGCGAAGAAGAGCTCGCGATCGGGGATTACGCCTTCAGCGAGTGCGTGTCGCTGACGGAAGTCAACCTCATGGCGGCCGTTGCGGACTTCAACTTCTATCGCGTATTCAACGGCTGCAACTATATCGAAAGCGTCAATGTCGACGACGCGAACAAGTACTTTGCGGACATTGACGGCGTCCTCTACAACAAGGCGCTGACGGAGGTCGTGTATTATCCGAGAGTGCGTGCGGAGGAAACGTATGCGCTTCCCGATACGGTTTCCGTCATTCGGGAGGGGGCATTCGCGGACAATGCACAGCTCACTTCCTTCGAGATCGGCGCGAACGTCACGACGATCGGCGACTATGCGTTCTACAACGATTCGGGCATGGAGACGCTCACCGTTCAGGGCGGAACGCTTCCCCTTACGCTCGGAGAATATGCGTTTGCGGGATGCTCCGGGCTGACGGCGCTCGCTCTGCCCGACCGCACGACGGAGATCGGAGCGTATGCGTTCTATGCGGCTTCCGGGGTTATGCGGATTGCGCTCGGGACGGGCGATTTGTCCGATTCCGCCCTGGCGAGCATCGGTTCGTACGCGTTCGGTCAGAACGGGATCGAGGAGATCGTCATTCCGGACAGCGTTTCTTCCATCGGCGCCAACGCGTTTGACAGCTGTCAGAGCCTCATCCGGGCGGAGCTTCCCGCCTCGATGACGGTCGTCGGAACGGCGCTGTTCAGCAACTGCCCCGCGCTCTCCGAAGTGGAGATCCCCGAGGGCGTCACGGAGATCGGAGACGAGGCCTTCGTGGATGCGACGGCGCTCTCCGAATTCACCCTTCCTTCCACGCTCAAGGTCATCGGCGAGGCGGCGTTTGAGAATACGGGAGTCGTCCATCTGACCATTCCCGCAAGCGTCACGACCATCAAGGACGACGCCTTCCTCGACTGCCTCAATCTGGAAACCCTGACGTTTGAAGAGGGCTCCGAACCGCTCACGATCGGCGCAGATGCCTTTGACGGCTGTATCGCCCTGACGAGCGCAAGTTTCTCGTCCAATGTGTCGGTGATCGACGATTACGCCTTCTCGGGATGCACCGCGCTGAAGAACATCACCTTTGCGACGAACGCCGAAGGCAAGTCCATGCTCACGACCATCGGTCAGAGAACCTTCCTGAACTGCGGGTTCGAGGAAGTCGTCCTTCCCGAAGGCCTTACCACCATCACGTCCAATGCCTTCTATGCAGGCACGGATGCAGGGCGCAACCTCAGGAAAGTGGTGATTCCTTCCACGGTCACGAGCATCGGTTCGAGCGCGTTCTACAATCAGTATCATCTTGAAACGGTCATCTTCACGGGCGGCACGGCCGATCTGACCATTGCCACCACCGTATTCATGAACTGCACGAGTCTGAAATCCATCGTGTTCCCGGCCAACCTTGTCTCGATCGACACGCGTGCGATCCAGGGTTGTACGGCGCTGACGTCGATCGGGGTGTCGGAGGACAACGCGACGTATGTCTCCGCAGACGGCGCCCTCTATGCGCGGGATGCCGAGACGGGCGCGGCTTCGTCGCTCGTGCTCTTCCCGATCGGCAAGACGGGTTCCTTTGTGCTCCCCGAAGGCACGACGACGGTCGAGAACTACCTCTTCCAGAAGTCGCAGCTGACGAGCCTCACGCTTCCCGACACGGTCACGAGCATCGGGAACTATGCCTTCCAGAACTCGACGATCCAGTCGATCACGCTCTCCGAGGGCCTGACGTCCATCGGCACGTATGCCTTCCAGAATGTTCCGATCAAGTCGCTTGTGCTTCCCGCTTCGTTGACGGATATCGGAAACTATGCGTTTGACGGGTCTTCGCTCGAGGCGATCACGCTTCCTGCTGCGGTCAAGTCGGTCGGATACTACGCGTTCCAGAACTGCGACGACTTGCGCACGGTCACGTTTGAAGAGGGCTTCAATGCGGAGTTCCCGATTCACTCCAGGACGAACAATGCAAGCTATCCCATCGACGGCAACTACACGTTTGCCGACTCGGGCGTCACGACAATCAATCTTGCCGCCAGCATGACGGAGATCGCAGACGGAATGTTCTTCCAGTGCGAGGACCTCACTGCGATCAATTTCGCCGAGAACGGCAAGCTCGCGCGCATCGGGTCGTACGCATTCGGCGCCGCGAATACGTCGAGCGCATATCCCAAGATCACGTCGATCGAGATTCCGGGTTCGGTCACCGAAATTGCCGGCGGCGCGTTCAACAACTGGCAGAATCTCACGAGCGTGACCTTTGAAGAGGGAACACAGCCCCTCGTGTTCGGGGACGGCAACGGGTACAGCAACTTCTCCGTTTCCCGCAACTATACCAACTACGGTGTCTTCGGGTACTGCACGGCGCTCACCTCCGTCACGCTGCCCGCGCGGCTTACGACGGTGGGAAGATTTACGTTCACGGGTTGCTCGTCGCTCAAGACGATCGACTTTGAAAAGAATGCGGACGGGCAGTACGGCGTGACGGAAATTGATTACGGCGCCTTCCGCGAAACGGCGATCGAGTCCTTCGTCGTGCCCGATACCGTGACCACGCTTGCGTATAACAGCACCTATACCAACAATACGTTTGCAAGATGCCTTTCGCTCAAGAGCGTTACGCTTCCGGTCGGATTCACCGCGGCCAACGACTGCGAGATCAACTGGAGAATGTTCTACGGAAGCAGCGCGCTCGAAGCGGTCAATGTGGCGGAGGGCAACCCCGACTACTATTCGATCGACGGAGTTGTGTTCGACAGGGATGATGAGCTGGTCTACTTCCCGATCGGAAAGGATGTCGGCGAGACGTACACCGTTCCCGACGGCACGGCGTCCATCGGCGCGGATTCGTTCTATCACTACAACCGTGCGGGTTCGAGCACCGCACACGCCGTTCCCGACTATGCGGGCATTTCCGGGATTATCATTCCGGCGAGTGTGTCCTTTGTCGGCGATTCGGCCCTTCAGGTGCCGGCGCTTGAGACGATTATCTTTACGGAGCCCGCTTCCGCAGGAGAGGGCGCGGATACGCTGACCATCGACGACAGCGCGTTCTCCATGTACTACTCCACGTCGAGTGCGTTGTCCGGTTCCAGCCTGAAATCGGTGACGCTGCCTTCGCGGCTCACAGAGCTCGGCAACGAAGTGTTCCGAGGCAACTCGCAGCTGACCTCCGTCACCATCCCTGCCAACGTCGAGAGCATGGGATACGGCGTATTCGCAGGCTGCTCCGCGCTTTCCTCCGTGACCTTTGAAGAGGGGAGCAAGCTCACGACGCTCGGCAGTACAACTTCCAGCTCGCGCAGCATCTTCTCCGGCTGCACGTCGCTCACCTCCGTCGTGCTGCCCGATTCGGTGGAGAGCCTCCCGCGCTATGCCTTCTACGGCTGCTCGGCATTGACCGAAGTCGTGCTTCCCAAGTCGCTGGAAATTATCAACGGCAACGCGTTCCAGAACTGCGCGGGGATCACGGAAATCGATCTTGAAAGATGCACCTCCCTGGAGTCGATCGGTGCGGATGCGTTCAGCGGATGCACGGGCCTTACGAGCATTTCGCTTCCCATGAGCGTGACCGAGATCGGCGACAGCGCCTTCGAGAACTGCACCGCTCTTGCGGAAGTGGAGATGCTTCCCACGTTGGTCACCATCGGCGACAGCGCGTTCAGCGGCTGCGCGTCGCTGGAGACGTTCACGGTCTACGGTTCGGTGACCAGCATCGGCCAAAGCGCCTTTGCGGGCTGCTCGAAGCTCGACCTCAAGGTGGATGACAACAATACGTCGTTCGCGATCAGCGAAAACGGCGGGATCCTTTACGACAGTATGCAGACCGTTGCGGTCAGCGTCTACGGGAACCTCTCGGGCGAAGTCGTCATCCCCGGTACCGTCACGTCCATTCCGGATGGAATGTTCGCAGGCTCTGCGGTGACGAAGGTCACGCTCCCTGCAAGCATTACCGAGATCGCCGATAATATGTTCAACGGCTGTGTCAACCTGACGGAGGTCGTCATGCTCGGCCGTGTGACGTCCATCGGCGAGTACGCCTTTGCCGGAAGCGGTCTGGAAAAGATCACGATCGGCAGGTTTGTGACCTACATCGGAGAAGGCGCGTTCCAGGATTGCGCGAACCTCACGGACGTCACGTTTGAAGCAAGGGGTTCGGAATCCCTTCAGATCGATGACTATGCGTTCCAGAACTGCACCTCCCTCAAGAAGGTCGATCTGCCCGTCAGATTGCGGAATCCGGACACCGCGTCCTATACCGCAGGGTTGGGCCTCTATGCCTTTGACGGATGCACCGCACTGCAGACGGTCACGTTCAGCGTGCGCGGCGGCGAGATGCTGACCGGCTATCTCAGCCTCGGAAATTACGCGTTCCGCAACACGGGCCTGACCTCCTTCGAGATGCCCAGCTATGCGGGATACAGGAGCCAGAGCCTCGCTGCGATCGGGAACTACACCTTCGACGGCTGCACCGCGCTCAAGAGCTTCACGTTCAACAGCACGCGACAGAGCTACTATTACGTCAACAGCTATGCTTTCCGCAACTGCACCGCGCTCGAAGAGGTCAACAACATTCCTTCCAACCTGTATCTGTCGTCGACCAGCGGCGTGTTCCAGAACTGCACCTCCCTGAAGGAGATCGCGCTTCCCGCGTACTTCCCGGCCGGCACCAGATGCTTCTCCGGCTGTACCTCGCTGCAGACGGTCACGCTCTACGAGACGAGCAACGTCGTCCCGTATCTCGGACAGTACATGTTTGAGAACTGCACGGCGCTCACGACGGTCAATCTCCCGAGCACCATGTATAACATCGGAGCGTATGCGTTCAGCGGATGCACCGCATTGGAGACGATCGAGCTTCCCGCAGCGCTTCAGTACCTCAATGACTGTGCGTTCGACGGCTGCACGTCGCTCAAGTCCATCGTGGTCGAGGACGGGAACCTGAAGTTCAGCTCCGTTGACGGAAATCTCTACACCGCAGACGGCGCGACGCTTTTGCGCTACGCGCCCGGAAAGACGGCGACGGAGTTCACCGTTCCTTCAACGGTCACGACCATTGCCATCGGCGCGTTCGATAGCTGTACGGCGCTCACCGGCGTCGTCCTTCCCGCGAGCGTGACGACGGTGGAAGCGGGTGCGTTCGACGGCTGGACGGCGGCGCAGACCATCACGGTGCCGTTTGCGGCGAATGCCGTTCCTTCCGGCTTTGCAAGCGGCTGGAACGCGGCGGCGACGGTTGTCTACGCGACGGCGTCGACGACGGCTGACGGCAAATCCTTGCTTGCATAAGCATAAAGAGATCCGAACGGGGAAAACCGATAGGGACATAGGGAACCCGACGTCTGAGGACGTCGGGTTCTTTTTATAATTTCTGCGCTTTTTTGAAAAAAAGCATTGTCATTCGCGGCGGGACATGATATAATTGCATGGTATTTCATGAGAGGTATGTACCATACCGAGGAGAGAATTCATGCAGACCATCCCCGAACTGCTCGCGGAAGAGCTTGGACAGCGCAAGGACTATGTGGAGAACGTCATCACCCTTCTGGACGAAGGGAACACCGTTCCCTTCATTGCGCGTTACCGCAAGGAAATGCACGGCGCCATGGACGATCAGACCATCCGCACGCTGGCAGACCGCCTTGCCTATCTGCGCAATCTGGAGGCGCGCCGTCAGGAAGTACGCTCGTCCATCGAGAATCAGGGCAAGCTCACGGAGGAGCTGTCCCGCGCCATCGACGAGGCCAAGACGCTCGCCGAGGTCGAGGACATCTACCGTCCGTATAAGCAGAAGCGCCGCACCCGTGCGACGATCGCGCGGGAAAAGGGACTTGCGCCGCTCGCCGAGCTCTTGTACGCGCAGGCGCCCGACTGTCCCGCGCCCGAAGAGGCGGCAAAGGAGTACGTCGACGAGGAGAAGGGCGTCGCCTCCGTCGAAGAGGCGCTCGCAGGCGCCTCCGACATCATCGCCGAGACCATCTCGGACGACGCGGACGTGCGCAAAGACCTGCGCACGCTCTACAACGAGTGGGCGGACGTCGTATCGGTCGCGGCGGAGAAGAACCCCAAGGATACGGTGTACCGCAACTATTACGCCTTTACGTCTCCCGTCAACAAGATCCAGGGACATCAGGTCCTCGCCGTCAACCGCGGGGAAAAAGAGGGCGTACTGAAGGTCGGAATCGTATTGAGCCGCGACGCCGCGCTTGCGGGAATTTACCGCCGTGTCCTCAAAAAGCGGTGTGCGTCTACGGCATTTGTGGAAAACGCCGCCGCCGACGCCTATGACCGTCTTATCGCGCCCTCCATGGAGCGCGAGGTGCGCGCCGCACTCACGGACACCGCAAGCGAGGGCGCCATCGGGCAGTTTGCGCTCAATCTGAAGCCGCTTCTCATGCAGCCGCCCGTCAAGGGATTCGTCACAATGGGACTTGACCCCGGCTATCGCATGGGGTGCAAAGTCGCCGTCGTGGACGCCACGGGCAAGGTGCTGGACACCACGGTCGTCTATCCGACGCACGGCGAAAAGCAAAAGCGCGACTGCATCGAAAAGCTCACCGCGCTCATCCGCAAAGACCATGTGCGGCATATCGCCATCGGCAACGGCACGGCGAGCCGCGAGACGGAGGCCATGACCGTCGAACTCATCGCGGGCCTCGGCAAGGGCGCGGGCGTCTCGTACGCCATCGTCAACGAGGCGGGCGCTTCGGTGTACTCCGCTTCGCCTCTGGCGGCGGCGGAATTCCCCGATTTCGACGTCAACCTGCGCAGTGCCGTCTCCATCGCAAGAAGATTGCAGGATCCGCTCGCCGAGCTCGTCAAGATCGACCCCAAGTCCATCGGCGTGGGACAGTATCAGCACGATATGCCCGAAAAACGGCTCACCGAGGCGCTGGACGGCGTAGTCGAGGACTGCGTCAATGCCGTCGGCGTCGATGTCAATACGGCGTCGGCTCCGCTTCTGGCGCGCGTCTCCGGCCTCAATGCGGGAACGGCGGCCAATGTCGTCAAATACCGCGAGGAAAACGGCTCGTTCTCGTCGCGTCAGCAGCTCCTCAAAGTCCCCAAGCTGGGCGCAAAGGCCTTTGAACAGTGCGCGGGCTTCCTGCGCGTCCCCGAGAGCAGCGAGATTCTGGACAACACCGCCGTTCACCCCGAGAGCTACGGGGCGGCGGAAAAACTGCTCTCCATCTGCGGCTACACGGAGGACGACGTCCGCAAGGGCAACCTCTCCGAACTCAAAGCGCGCATCAAGGCATACGGCGAAGAGAAGCTCGCAAAGGAATGCGGCGTCGGCGTTCCCACGCTGCGCGACGTCGTTTCCGAGATCCTCAAACCGGGCCGCGACCCCAGAGACGAGCTCCCTGCACCCATTCTCCGCACCGACGTGCTCGAGATCAAGGACTTAAAACCGGGCATGGAACTCAAGGGAACGGTGCGCAACGTCATCGACTTCGGCGCGTTCGTGGACATCGGCGTGCATCAGGACGGGCTCGTGCATATCTCGCAGATCTGTGACCGCTTTATCCGCCATCCGTCCGAGGTGCTCTCGGTGGGCGACGTCGTCACCGTCTGGGTCAAAGAGGTGGATGAGGCGAAAAAGCGCATTTCGCTCACCATGAAAAAGCCCAAACAGCGCCCCGCTTCGCAGGGAAACAAGAATTTATCGTGATTCTGAAAACAGGCAATACGCCCGCCGCGCAACATTGCGCGGCGGGCGTTCTCTATGGGCGGCGGAAGCAACATACGGTGCAGAAAGGGATAAAAATATTGACAAAATATGGGCGTCTTAGTATAATAAATTTGTTGTTCCTGTGTTTGGAACGGAAAGAGGGAATATCATGAAAAAGAGAGCATTGCTTGCCGTGTTTGCGGCGCTCTCCGTCGGGATCTGTGCCTTCGCGGCAGCCGGATGCAATCCGATGACGGCGGGTCAGGGCGACGGGGACGGTACGGAGCAGAGCGGCGAAATCACGGGCGAGGGGACTCCCGAAACACCCGATACCCCTTCGGGGTTTGATGCGACGGTGACGGCCGAGACGTGGGATGCGGCGCTGCACTTTGAGGGCGTGACGAACGTGTCCATGCGCGGGACGGTCGTCGGCGCGGTATCGCAAGGGGTGATCAATGCGATCAGTCGGCTGGACGGGGACAAGGTCTATATTCGGCAGTCCGCGGGCGACATGCTGGACGAAAACTATTATCGGTATTACGAGAAACTTTCGGATGGGACGGGAAATCCGTCCGCGCCTTCGCAGTGGCGTGCGGACGTCTATGCAAGGGCGGAGGGGACGGAACAAGGCTGGAGTCTTGAGCAGGACAGAACGATCGGCAGCTGGTATGATTCCACGGTCGCGCCCCTGCTCTATGCCTTTTACGACGCATACGACGCGGCGGCTTATGAGCCGTCACCCGGATGCTATACGCTGAGCGGATATGCCGTGGAAGAAGAGGGCATCGTATTCGAGAGGGCGGAATTTACCTTTGCGGACGGCAAACTGACGTCTTTCTCGTTTCAGTTCGGCGCGATCGAGGGCGTGATGGCCTTTTATGACTACGGCGCGACCGTCGTGACGCTCCCCTCGGAGATCGTCCCGGACAGGACGGTGACCAAGGAGGAGTGGGCCAAGGCGACAACGTTCCAGGACATCGACAATATGACGGTCGTTTTGACCCAAACGCAGGATGGAGAGACGACCACATATACCGGGAAAGTAGACGGGAACAAGATGTACAGCTGCGGGCTGTCGGATGGCGTAGCGAATGAGTACTATTTCGAGATCTCCGATAGAATCGTGGGCGAAGATATCCCCGGTTCAATATAAAGTCCTGCTTTGCTATACGCAAACGATTGTGATTACGATGGAGAAAATGGGTCATGTATTGCCATATGAAAGGTTTACTTACAACGCGGCAGATGGATGCTATGAGGCGAAAAATTATTATGTGGAAGGACAGATGTCCGATCCCGTAAACTTTCGCATCTGGTTTGAGGATGCCAAGGTAGTACGTATCGAGATGGAGACCGACAGCGGGTTGTATGCGAACATGGTCTATTCCGACTATGGTACGACGGTGGTGACGCTACCGAAGGCGACCGAGACGGTGACCCTTCCCGATATGCCGCCCTGGGAGACGAAACGCAGTTAAGACGCGTTCCGGCTTTCAGGGGATGCGGCGGAAAGAGTGCGCATTGCGCGGGGCTTTGCGGCTGTCGGGCAATGCAAACAGAGGTGCGCGCCGTTCTTTATGCGCGCGCAGTGTCTGATGTGCGCAGCCCTGCGGGACGACGCACGGAGAAAAAATCGCAGAGGCGTTCGTGGCATTTTCGACCTTCGGCAATGCGGACGGGCGCTTTTTGCGGTGGAGAGGAGCCTGCCATGGAGCAGAGGACGCATCATAAACGTGCATATTTTTCGGCGGGAGAACTTGTGCTTTGGCTGGGGTCTCTCGCCCTCATCGTCGCCGCCTTCTGCATTTGGGACAGGCGCGGCTTTCTTACGCTGGCCGCTTCGCTCATCGGGGTCACGTCGCTCATCTTCTGCGCGAAGGGCAATCCCGTCGGGCAGGTGCTCATTATCGTCTTTGCCGTCCTGTACGGGATTCTCTCCTGGCGGGTCGCCTATTACGGCGAGATGATCACCTATCTCGGAATGACTGCCCCCATGGCGGTCTGGGCGCTCATCGCATGGCTGCGCAATCCCTTCGCGGGCAGGCGCTCCGAGGTCCGCGTCAATACCCTGCGCGCCCGCGAAGTTTTTCTCATCTGCGCCGCGACCGTGGCCGTGACCGTCGCTTTTTACTTCATTCTGCGCGCGCTTCGGACGGCCAACCTCATCCCGAGCACCGTTTCGGTGACGACCAGCTTCCTTGCGGTCTGCCTCACCGCGCGGCGCAGTCCTTTTTATGCGCTCGCCTATGCCGCCAACGACGGCGTGCTCGTCGTCTTGTGGGCGCTCCCCGCGGCCGAGGACATCTCCTGCCTCTCCGTCGTCATCTGTTTTGCCGTCTTCTTTTTCAATGACCTGTACGGCTTTTTCAACTGGATGCGCATGCGCCGCCGTCAGGAAAAGGCGCTTTCGGAAAAAACGGCTTCGGAAAACAAGCGGACGCCGTCCCTTTCCCCCGATCGGGACGATAAAAATTGACAAGACGGGTGTCATAAGAAAAAATTACCGTTTGACATTTCGTCATAAAAAGGCTATACTGGTAATACGATCATACGAGAAAATTGCGGAGCTCTTACAAACGATGAAAGTTGCAATGACGGGCGTGAGCGGACACATGGGCGCGGAAGCGCTGGAACAGTCCGTCGGCCTTGACGGCGTGGAGTGGGTGCGGATCCTGCTCACGCCGAAAAAACGCAATTTCCGCCTTGCGAAACGGCTGAAACGCAGATACGGAACGCGTCTGCAGGTGGTGTTCGGCGATCTGTCCGATCCGTCCGCATGCGAACGGCTGGTGGCGGATACGGACTATGTCATCAACATGGCGGCGGTGATCCCGCCCCGCTCGGACGCCGCTCCGAAGGAAAGCGAACGTTGTAATTTTCTGGGGGCAAAGGCGCTGACGGACGCCGTAAAGGCGATGCCCCGTCAGGCGAAATTCCTGCATACGTCCACCATTGCGCTCTACGGGTGCCGCAACGAAAAGCATCCCTTCTGCCGCGTGGGGGATCCGCTCGTCATAAGTCCCTATGATTTTTACTCGCTGCACAAGCTGTACGGCGAGCGCTATGTTTTGGAGGCGGGGCTGGAACATTTTGTCGTGCTGCGTCAGACGGCGATGCTCTATCCTGCCATGCTGCGCTGCAACATGAGCGACGGGCTCATGTTCCATACCTGTCTCAATTCTCCCCTCGAATGGGTGAGTGCGCGCGATTCGGGGTATCTGATCCGCCGCATTCTCGAGCGCGACAGCGCGGGGGAAGTGGATTTCTTTTCCAATCGGGTGTACAATCTCGGCGGCGGGCAACACGGCCGCCAGACGGGCTACGACACCTTCCGCGACGGCTTTGCCGTGATGGGGGGAAGCACGGAAAAATTCTTTCGTCCCGACTGGCTGGCGGCGCGCAATTTCCACGGCGTCTGGATGGAGGACGGCGACGAACTCGAAGCGCTCTTCGGCTACCAGCGCGACGGCGTGGAGGAGGTCTGGCAGGAGATCGGTCGCAAGCACCGCATCTACCGCCTTGCCGCGCTCCTTCCGCCCAAGCTCATCGCGGGAACGTTTTTCCGCCACCTGCTCGGACACCCCAATTCGCCCATGCGCTGGAAGCGGGATGGGAATACGGCGTTGGTATATGCCTTTTTCGGCGATCCTCCGCAGCCTTCGGACTGGAAGGACGTGCCGCTCATGGCGAAAGGGGACTTCGGCGATTACGACGCGCTTCGCGCAGGCCGCGGAGCGGAAGACATGCGCCTTTCGCACGGATTCGACGACAAAAAACCGCCGCAGACATGGACGGCGGAGGACTGTACGCAGGCGGCGAAGTTCCGCGGAGGCGCGTTCGATGCGGCTTCGTTTGCGGGGGCGCATCTGCCCGCAACGTGGCATTGTCATGCGGGACACACCTTCACGGCGACGCCCTATACGGTGATGGGTGCGGGGCATTGGTGTCCGAAATGCGCGCCGCGTCCCTGGGATTTTGATGCACAGGCCAAGCACAATCCCTTCTATGCACAGGTGTGGTACGACACGCACGGCCGCGACGAGAACGTGCGATATGACGTCGACGCGGCGGGGAAGGCGGCCATGGAACATACGGAGGAAGTATGAACGCAGTATTTGTCTGCTTTACGGGAACGGGAAATACCAAGCGGGTGTGCGTGGCGCTTGCCGAGGCATGGTGCGCGAACGGGAACGAGGCGCGCATCTGCCTTCTGCGCGCCGATATGCCTGCGCCCGACCTTGCGGACGCCGATCGGCTGATCGTCGCCTTTCCCGTACACGGCTTTAACGCGCCTGCGCCCGTACTGCGCTTTCTCAAAACGCTGCCCGCAGGCGATGGGCGGATCGCCTATTTGCTGCGCACTTCGGGAGAACCGCTGTCCTTCAATGACGGCGCGGTGACAACGCCCCGCCGTCTGCTCGAAAAGAAAGGCTGGCGCGTGGCGGGCGATCTGCATTACGTCATGCCGTATAATATCATCTTCCGTCACTCGGACGGGATGGCGTCGCGGATGTGGCGCGCGGTGGAAAACCGCGTTTCGGCCGATGCCGCGCGCATCGGCGCGGGAGAAGGAAGCCTGCCCTCTGTCGGGCTCGGAGCGCGCGCCGCGGCCTTTGTCTGTCGGATCGAGCATCCTGCCGCCCATTGGGTGGGGCGCGGCTTCCGCGCGACGGATGCCTGCATCGGGTGCGGGCTCTGCGCGCGCAACTGTCCCGAGGGCAACATCCGCATGGAGGGCGGCCGTCCCGTGTTCGGCAAGAAGTGCGAGCTGTGCATGGCGTGCGCCTTCGGCTGTCCGAAAGACGCCGTCCGCACGGGGGTGCTCAACGGCTGGCGCGTGAACGGCGGGTATGACTTCGACGCGCCGCCCGCATCGGATGCGGAGGTATGCGCCTATTGCAGAAATTCCTATCTCAAATACTATCACAGTGCGGAAAACGGCGCCGAGGCGTGCGCCGAGGAGACAGACTGAACGGGAGGACGCGATATGACGGCATTTTCCGGGATTTCGGAGATGGTGGGGAACACCCCTTTGCTGGAACTGGCGCGCTTTGACGCAGAGCACAACCTTGCGGGAAAGATCTTTGCAAAGCTGGAGAAGAACAACCCGACAGGTTCGTCGAAGGACCGCGTGGCGAAATACATGATTGCCGCCGCCGAGCGCGACGGGCGTCTGCGTGCGGGCGGGACGATCATCGAGCCGACGTCCGGGAATACGGGCATCGGGCTTGCGGCGCTCGCGCGCGGAAAGGGGTACCGCGTCATTCTCACCATGCCGTCCACCATGAGCCCCGAGCGCGTCAAGCTGCTTCGGGCATACGGCGCGGAAGTCGTTCTGACGGACGGGACAAAGGGCATGGCGGGGGCGATCGCCGAGGCCGACCGCCTCGCCGCCGCGATCCCGGGCGCCTTTGTGCCGGGGCAGTTCTCCAATCCCGCCAATCCGCGCGCCCACTATGAGACCACGGGCCCCGAGATCTATGCGGCGCTGGACGGGAAGGCGGATGCGCTCGTCGCATCGGTGGGAACGGGCGGAACGCTGACGGGAACGGGTCGTTTTTTGCGCGAGAAAATTCCCGACATCTTCCTTGCGGCCGTCGAGCCGGCCGGCTCGCCCGTCCTGTCGGGAGGCAAACCCGGCCCCCATGCCATTCAGGGCATCGGCGCAGGCTTTGTCCCCGAAATCCTCGATACGTCGCTCTATAACGAGGTCTTTGCCGTCACGGATGCGGACGCGTTTGCCTATGCGCGCGACGTCGGGAAGGCGGAGGGGACGCTCGTGGGCATTTCGTCGGGGGCGGCGCTCTGCGCGGCGGCACAGCTTGCCGCGCGCAAGCAGTTTGCAGGGAAAAACATCGTCGTCATCTTCCCGGACGGAGCGGACCGCTATCTCTCCTCCGAACTGTTCGGCTGAATCTTGCAGGAATCCGGTGCGCGCCGCAGCGTTTGCTGCGGCGCGCACGGTCGTGTCTTGACAAGCCGCGGGAAATATGGTAAAATGCAAAAAGGCATTTATGCCCGAAAAAACGGAAGAGGAAAAGGAGAGAAGGATGCAGTGTACGGTTTCGCCCGATGAGGTCAAACGAGTCAAGGGAATGGGGTTCTTATGGGACAAGCGCACTCCCGATACGTTCAACGCGCGCGTCATCACCAAGAACGGCAAGATCACGGCACGGCAGCACCGCGCCATTGCCGAGGCGTGCGAAAAATTCGGCTCGGGCGAAGTCACCATGACCGTCCGTCTGACCCTGGAGATCCAGGGCGTCCGCTATGAGAACATTCAGCCGCTCATCGATTTCCTTGCGGCGCACGGCCTGCATACGGGCGGAACGGGGAAGCGCGTGCGTCCCGTCGTCTCCTGCAAGGGAACGACCTGTCAGTACGGGCTCATCGATACGTTTGCGCTCTCGGAGAAGATCCACGAGCGCTTCTATGAGGATATGCGCGACGTTGTGCTTCCGCACAAGTTCAAGATCGCGGTGGGCGGCTGTCCCAACAACTGCGTCAAGCCCGATCTCAACGATCTCGGAGTCATCGGCCAGCGCATTCCCACCGTCTATCCCGACAAGTGCCGCAGCTGCAAGAAGTGCCGCGTCGAGGCGGCCTGCCCCATCAAGACGGCGCACGTCGAAGAGGGCAAGATCGTCATAAAGCCCGAGGACTGCAATCACTGCGGGCGCTGCCGCAATCAGTGTCCGTTCGGCGCGGTGACCGACTACCGCGACGGCTATAAGATCTATATCGGCGGAAGATGGGGCAAGCGCGTGGCACAGGGCAGAGCGCTTTCGACCATCTTTACCACGGAGGACGAGGTGATGCGCGTGGTCGAGCGCGCCATTGCCCTGTTCCGCGACGAGGGCATCGACGGCGAGCGCTTCTCCGATACGGTCGCGCGGATCGGGTTTGAGGAGGTCGAGCGCAGGCTCACGGCGGACTGAAGGTGCGATGAACTGTCTGTATGTGGATTTTCGCGGGGCGGCTGCCGCTGAGCGCAGCCGCTACGCCTATCCCCGCCGCACGCGCGAGGCGCTCTGCGAGGCCTTTCGCCCGCTGGGGGGATGTGTGGTGTTGGTGACGTGCAACCGCACCGAGGTATATTTCCGCTGTTCCCGCGCCGATGCGGAGACGGCGATCCGGCGCGCGGCGCTTGTCCCCGCGCGCTTTTGCATGGGCGCGGAAGAGCATCTCTTTTCGCTGGCGGCGGGACTGTGTTCCATGCTTGCGGGCGAGGACGAGATCCTCGGCCAGCTGCGGGACGCCTATGAAGAGGCGCGTGCCTGCGGCGCGAGCGCGGGCATGGACGAAGTCTTTCAGGCGGCGCTTGCCTGCGGAAAGCGGGTGCGCGCCGAGACGAAGATCTCCTCGTTTGCCTGTTCCGTCTCCACGCTTGCGGCGAACGAAGCGGCCCGATTCTTGAAAGAGGGCGGTACGGTGCTCGTAGTGGGCGGAACGGGAAAATTCGGCGGGGCGGTGCTCAAAAATCTGGCGGCGCACCGCAATCTTACGCTGTACGCCGCCGAGCGCACGCACGGCGTTGCGGCCTCTGTCAGGGGCGACGTGATCGCCTTTCCCTATGCACAGCGGTACGCGATGCTCCCGCTCGCCGATGCGGTGGTCTGTACGACGGCATCGCCGCACGTCGTGTTCACGCGCGAACGCACGGCGGAGACGCTCGGAGGGGAGGCGCGGACGCGTCTCTTCATCGACCTTGCCATGCCGCCCGACGTGGACGAAGGAGTGGGGACGCTTCCGGGCGTGAGACGGCTCGGGATCGACGACTTTGCCCGCCGCGCGGAGGAGAACAACCGAAAAAAGCACGCGGCGATCGCGGCGGCAAGGGAGCTTGTCGGGACGTGTCTTACGGAGTACGAGGCGTCAAGGCTCTCGCGGGCCTATCTGACGGCCTTCGGGACGCCCGTCGGCGGTGCGCTTGCCGTATGCAAGAAAACAGACCCGGCCTCCTTTGTCGTGCAGGTGCGGGCGCTGCTCGGAGAAAGACAATGACGTGTTTTCCCTTCATGAAACAAATTGCGGGCGAGCGCTGTCTGCTCGTCGGCGGGGGAGAAGTTGCCCTGCGCAAGGCGCGGACGCTTCTTCCCTTCGGCGTGAAGATCGTCGTCTGCGCCCATCGCATTGCCGAGGAATTGCGCGGGATCGCCGAGGCCTGTCATGCGGAATATGACGCCTCGCTTTTAGAGGGTGCCGCGTTTGCCGTGGCCGCCACCGATGACAGGGCGCTCAACGCCCGCGTCGCGGCGGACTGCCGCGCGCGGAAGATCCCCGTCAACTGTGTGGACGAGAAGGAAAACTGTGATTTTTATTTCCCCGCGCTCATCAGGGCGGGGGATGTGAGCATCGGCATTTCGACGGGCGGGGCGGCGCCCATGCTCGCGGGGGCGCTGCGGGAATACATCGAAGCGCGCCTGCCGTGCGATCTGGACGCCATTGCCCGCCGTGCGGCGGCGCTGCGCGGGACGCTTCCGCCCGAGCAATATGCGGCGGAAGTGCGTCGGATGCTGGAGGAGGGAATATGACGGTACGCATCGGGACACGCGGTTCACGGCTTGCGCTTGCACAGACGGCGCTGGTTGCGGACGCCCTGCGCGCGCAGGGGGTTGCGGCGGAGATCGTCGTCGTGCATACGCGGGGAGACCGCGAGGCGGACATGCCGCTTGCGGCGATCGGGCGCGGGGCATTCACGGACATTCTTTCGGACATGATCGCCCGCGGCGAACTGGATGCCGCCGTTCATTCCGCCAAAGATCTGCCGACAGAGGCGGGACGCGATAACTTTTTTTGTCTTCCCCGCGCCGATGCGCGCGATGCGCTCGTGCGGCGGGAAGCAGACGAGGCGGTGCGGCGCGTCGGGACGGGCTCTTTGCGCCGTGCGGCGGCGGTGAAGACGCTTTTCCCGCAGGCGGAAGTCCTGCCCGTGCGCGGAAACGTGGATACGCGCCTGCAGAAACTGCGGACGGGCGCATTCGATGCGCTTATTCTGGCGGCCGCGGGGCTTGACCGTTTGGGCATGGACGAAAAGGGGCTTGTCGTCACCCGTCTTTCGCCCGAGGTGTGCGTCCCTGCGGCATGCCAGGGGATCATCGCCGTCGAAGGCGCGTGCGGAGAGCTCATTCACGACGAAGAGACGGGCCGCGCGGCGCAGATCGAGCGCACGTTGCAGCGCCTTCTCGGGGGCGGCTGCACCAACGGCGTCGGGGCGTATTTCGACGGAGAAACGCTCTTTGCGCAGAAAGACGGCGTCATTCATTCCCTGCGCTATACGGGTGCGGAGAGCATCCGTGCGCTTGCGGAGGGGTTCGCATGAACCGCGTCGCTTTGGTCGGGGCGGGGTGCGGACGCGGCGCGCTCACCCTGCGCGGGGCGCAGCTCCTCTCCGCGTGTGCGTGTGTCGTGTATGACAGCCTGCTCGATGCGTCCGTGATGGAGCGCATTCCCGCACACTGCGTGAAATACGACGTCGGCAAGCGTGCGGGCGGACACAGCGCCTCGCAGGAGGACATCCATGCGCTCCTGCTCGCGTGCAGCAGACAATATCCGCTCACCGTGCGGCTCAAGGGGGGCGATCCCTTTGTGTTCGGACGGGGCGGCGAAGAACTTGCGTTTCTGACGGCGGCGGGCGTCCCGTGCGAAGTCGTGCCGGGTGTCACCTCGGCGGTGGCGGCGGCAGAGCGCTTCGGCATTCCCGTCACCCACCGCGGCGTGTCGCGCGCCTTCACCGTGATGACCGCGCACACCGATGCGGGCATCCCCGATTTCACCGCCTGCGCCAAGGCGCAGGGAACGCTTGTCTTTCTCATGGCAAAGGCCGCGGCAGGCAAGATCGCCGATGACCTGATCAAGGGGGGCATGTCCGCAGAGACCCCCGCCTGCGTGGTGTCGGCGGCAGGCATGTCCGGGGAGGCCATGCACCGTTGCACACTTTCGCACCTTGCGGACACGGCGGCGCTTCTTCCGGCTCCCATGACCGTGATCGTGGGCATGGTATGCGCGGAAGGATTGCTCGGGCCGTATATGCCCCCGCCGCGCGTAGTGGTGACGGGGACGGCGGCGCACGTTTCGGGGGTCTGCCGCGCGCTGGAAGCATACGGCCTCGACCCCGTTCCCTGCGTGCATCGGCGCATTGTCCCGCGCCCGCTGGGGGCGTTCTTTGCGCGGCTGGATTGCTTCGATCGGCTCGTGTTCACGTCGGGAAACGGCGTGGAGGTGTTCTGGGAACAGGCAAGGCAGGCGGGAATAGATGTCCGACGTCTTGCGGGAAAGCGCATTGCCGCCATCGGCGGAGCCACGGCCGCGCGGCTTGCCGAACACGGCATTCTCGCCGACCTCGTCCCTGCGCAATATACCGCGCACGCACTTGCACAGGCGCTGCGGGCGGACGGAGCGGACAGGGCGCGTACGGCGCTGCTTCGTGCCGCCGAGGGGAGCGAAGAACTGCTTTCGGTCGGAACGCAGATCGACGTCTATGACACCGTCGATTGCGAAGAGGGGATTTTGTGCGCCGAGCGAGCGCTTTCGCAGGCGGCGTGCGTGACCTTTTCCTCGGCGGGCGGCGCGCGGGCATTGCTTGCGCGCGTTGCCTTGCCTGTCGGAATCAAGGTCGTATGTATCGGGGAAGAGACGGCGTCGGCCGTCCGCGCGGCGGGGTATTGTCCCGCCGTGGCAGAAAGACCCGCCGCAGACAGTCTTGCGCGGGCCGTTAGGGAGGTTTTATGCAGCGATTGAGAAGAATGAGAAGGACGCCTGCCCTGCGCGCGCTTGCCGCAGAGACGGCCGTCCGCAGAGAAGGGCTCATCTATCCCGTCTTTGTGGAATGGGGAACGGGGAAGAAGGAAGAAGTTCCCTCCATGCCCGGGGTGTATCGGTATTCCGTCGACCGTCTTGCGGAAATTGCGGACAGGGTGGCGGAGAGCGGCATCGGCGGGGTGATGCTCTTCGGGATTCCCGAATGCAAGGACGAAGCGGGGAGCGGTGCCTATGACGCGGACAGCGTCGTGCCGCAGGCGATAAGATATTTGAAAGAATACTTCAGGGCGCGCGGGCGGGACATCGTCGTCATTGCCGACATCTGCCTGTGCGAATACACGTCGCACGGGCATTGCGGGGTTCTGACGGCGGAGGGCGTGGACAACGACGCGTCCCTTCCGCTGCATGCCATGTCCGCGCTTGCGGCCGTGCGGGCGGGGGCGGACATGGTCGCACCTTCCTCCATGATGGACGGTGTCGTGGAGGCCATCCGTGCGGCGCTGGACGCGGAAGGGTACACCCATGTCCCGATCATGGCATACAGTGCAAAATTTGCGTCGGCGTTTTACGGGCCCTTCCGCGATGCCGCCGACTCTGCGCCGCAGACGGGCGATCGGAAGGGGTATCAGATGGACTTCCGCAACGGGCGCGAGGCGCTGCGCGAGCTGGCCGCAGACGAGGAAGAGGGGGCGGACATTCTCATGGTCAAGCCCGCGCTTGCCTATCTCGACGTCGTGCGGGCGGCGCGCGAGAGGACGGAGCTGCCCCTTGCCGTCTACAACGTGAGCGGCGAGTACGCCATGGTGAAGGCGGCGGCCGCCGCGGGCATGATCGACGAGGGGCGCATCGTCGAGGAAATTCTGACGGCCTTTTTCCGCGCGGGGGCGGACATGGTGATCACCTACCATGCGCTGGACTGGGCGGAACGCGGAGGGAAGGCATGAACAACGCCGAATTGTTTGCCCGTGCCTGCCGCGTATTGCCGGGCGGCGTCGATTCGCCCGTGCGGGCGTTCCGTGCGGTGAACGGCACGCCTTTCTTCACCGAACGCGGAGAGGGCGCCTTTCTCGTCGACGCGGAGGGCAATCGCTATCTGGACTATGTGATGAGCTGGGGACCGCTCCTGCTCGGGCATGCGCCCGCGGCCGTCGTGCAGGCCGTGCGCGAAGCGGCGGAACAGGGCCTGACCTTCGGAACCCCCACGGGACGGGAGACGCTGCTTGCAGAGGAGATCGCCCTTGCGGCGCCGCATATGCAGATGATGCGCCTCGTCAATTCGGGGACGGAGGCCACCATGTCCGCGGTGCGCGTTGCGCGCGGCTTCACGGGAAGGGAGAAGGTCATCAAGTTTGCGGGCAACTATCACGGGCATTCGGACGGGCTTCTGGTGCGCGCGGGGTCGGGGTGTCTGACGGGCGGCGTTCCGGACAGCCTCGGCGTGCCGAAGGGCGTCGCGGAGAGCACGCTCGTCGCACAGTACAACGACCTTGCGGGCGCAGAGGAGCTCTTCTGCGCCAACCGCGGACAGATCGCCTGCGTCATCGTCGAGCCCGTTGCCGCCAATATGGGCGTCGTTCCGCCCGCCGCAGGATTTTTGCAGGGGCTTCGCCGCCTCTGCGACGAACACGGCGCCCTGCTCATTTTCGATGAGGTCATCACGGGATTCCGCATCGCGTGGGGCGGTGCGGCGGAGTACTATCGCGTCACGCCCGACCTCGCGGCATACGGCAAGATCGTGGGCGGCGGAATGCCGCTCGCCGTCTACGGCGGAAGAAGGGACGTCATGTCCCTCGTCGCGCCTCTCGGCGGCGTGTATCAGGCGGGGACGCTCGCGGGAAATCCCGTCGCCACCGCCGCGGGACTTGCCATGCTCCGCTGTCTGCGCGAACAAAAGGACACGCTCTATCCCGCCCTCGAACAAAAGGCCGCTGCGCTGGAAGCGGCGTTTCGCGCGGAAGGAGTCCCCGTCGGAAGAGTCGGCTCCGTCCTCACGCCCTTCTTCGCCCCCGCCGCGCCGCAGAATTTTTCGCAGGCCGCATCGTGCGATACGCGCGCCTTCGCCGCTTACTTCAAGGCGATGCTCGCGCAGGGCATCTATGTCGCACCCTCGCAGTTCGAGGCGATGTTCGTCTCCGCCGCGCACAGCGACGAGGACATCGCCCGCACCGTCCGCGCCATCGGCGCCGCCTGCCGCGCCGCAAAGTAGTCGCCTAATGTACCGCACCGTTTGTGCCATCGGCGCCGCCTTCCGTTCCGCAAGATAATTACCTGCCGCACGGGAATTGTCTGCCGCGCTTCGGACGGGAGCGGGGTAATCTGATCGGACGAAAAAACGCAGAAAAAAATCCGCTGCCGGGGGCAGCGGATTTTTGATTGCGAGGTTATGCCTTGTTGGCGGAGCCGAGCACGTCGATGATCTTGTGCTTGACCATTTCCTTCATGTTGGCGCGGGCATCGCCGAGGTACTGGCGAGGGTCAAAGTGAGAAGGATTCTCGGCGAGGTGTTTTCTGACGGCGGCCGTGAAGGCGACGCGCAGGTCGGAGTCGATGTTGATCTTGCAGACGGCAAGCGCGGCGGCCTTTTTGAGCTCGGATTCGGGGATGCCGATGGCGTTGGGCATGGAACCGCCGTACTGGTTGATGACGGCGACCTGTTCCTGCGGCACGCTGGAAGCGCCGTGGAGCACGATGGGGAAGCCGGGCAGGCGTTTGCCGATCTCCTCGAGGATGTCGATGCGGAGCTTGGGATCCTGGCCGGGCTTGAACTTATAGGCGCCGTGGCTGGTGCCGATGGCGATGGCGAGGGAATCGCAGCCTGTTCTCTGGGTGAACTCTTCCACTTCATCGGGGGAAGTGAACATGGCGTCGTGCGCCTCCACCTTTACGTCGTCCTCGATGCCGGCGAGCTTGCCGAGCTCCGCTTCCACGACGACGCCGTGGGCGTGTGCGTACTCGACGACCTTCTTGGTGAGGGCGATGTTCTCCTCCCAGGGCTTGGAAGAAGCGTCGATCATGACGGAGGTGAAGCCGTCGTCAATGGACGCCTTGCAGATATCGAAGTCGGCGCCGTGGTCGAGGTGCATGGCGATCGGGATATCCGTTGTCTCGACGGCGGCCTGCACGAGGTGGCGCAGATAGACGGGATTTGCGTATTTTCTCGCGCCTGCGGAGACCTGCAGGATGACGGGGGAACGGCACTCGTTTGCCGCCTCGACGATGGCCTGCACCATCTCCATATCGTTGACGTTGAACGCGCCGACCGCATAGCCGCCCGCGTACGCCTTTTTGAACATTTCAGTCGTAGTGACCAAAGGCATGAAGGTAACCTCCGATGGTTTTTTACTCATTATAAATCTTTTTTGTGCAAATTGCAACAGTTTCGCTGAAATTTTCGGCACAATTCACGGGCGGAAATTTGGGAAATACCGTTGACATAAGGACGAAAGTGTAGTAAAATAAGATTTGGACAAGGGCGCCTGTCGGGGCGCTGAAAAAAATTGTGTTCGGAGGATTTACTCAAATGGCAAACGTAAAAGTTGCGATTAACGGATTCGGCCGCATCGGCCGTCTTGCTTTCCGCCAGATGTTCGGCGCCAAGGGATATGAGATCGTCGCGATCAACGACCTCACCAGCCCCAAGATGCTTGCGCACCTTCTCAAGTACGACTCTGCTCAGGGCAGATATGCGCTCGCTGACACCGTGAGTGCCGACGACGAAGCAGGCACCATCACCGTTGACGGCAAGACCATCAAGATCTATAAGGAAAAGGACGCCATCAACCTTCCTTGGAAGGACCTCGATGTCGACGTCGTCCTTGAATGCACGGGCTTCTATACGTCCAAGGCAAAGGCTCAGGCGCACATCGACGCCGGCGCAAAGAAGGTCATCATCTCCGCTCCTGCCGGAAACGACCTGCCTACCATCGTCTACAGCGTCAACGAGAAGACCCTGAAGGCTACGGATACCATCATCTCCGCCGCTTCCTGCACGACCAACTGCCTCGCTCCCATGGCGGACACCCTCAACAAGTTCGCCAAGATCAAGAAGGGCTACATGACCACCATCCACGCATACACCGGCGACCAGATGGTGCTCGACGGACCTCACCGCAAGGGCGACCTTCGCCGTGCGCGTGCCGCTGCCGTGAACGTTGTTCCCAACTCCACGGGCGCTGCTAAGGCAATCGGCCTCGTCATCCCCGAACTCAACGGCGTGCTCGACGGCTGCGCTCAGCGCGTTCCCGTTCCCACCGGTTCCCTTACCCAGCTCATCGCGATCTGCGAAGGCGAGGTCAAGGAGGACGACGTCAACAAGGCGATGAAGGATGCCGCTTCCGCTTCCTTCGGCTACACCGATGAGCAGATCGTTTCGTCCGATATCGTCGGCATCACCTATGGTTCGCTCTTCGATGCAACGCAGACCAAGTGCATGCCCATCGGCGACGGCAACACGCTCGTCAAGGTCGTCTCCTGGTACGACAACGAGAACTCGTACACCAGCCAGATGGTCCGCACGATCAAGTACTTCGCGGAACTCAAGTAAACCAAAGTGCCAAAACCGCTCCCCGCACGGGGAGCGCTTTTTTTGCGCTCAAAATTCTTTTCTCCTGCCGCATTTTCCGTCAAATGCCTTCGTCTAAGCCGTTTTTCCGCCGAATGCCTTTTGTTTTGCCGTGCCTTGCCTCAAATACCCTTGTTGCCGTTTTTTGGAAGAAAAAATCTCCGACGTCAGGAAAAAAGTGCAAAATTAAACGCTCTGATTTGCAGATTTTGCGATATCGATATGTTACAATTTCCACGAATTGAGCGCAAAAATCGTCGGATAAACGGGAAGACGGCTTGTGCAAAGGGACAAATCTGGGACATCCTTTTCGGTATAATATCCGGGACGGGAAAGGCACGCAGCCTTTTTCGCGGAAGAAACGAATGGGACAAGAGGGGAAAAGACAATGCAAAAGGAGCCTTTCGAGCCGAAAAAGCTGGCGCCGCTGCGTATTCTGGAGATCCTGAAAGAGGGCAGCGACGAAGCGCATCCGATGACGCAGACGGAAATCGCGGAGCGGTTGGAGCGCGATTTCGGCATTGTCCTCGAGCGCAAGGCGGTGGCAAGAAATCTGCAGATGCTCGGCGACGCGGGGTATGCGGTCGTCTCGTGCGGAAGAAAGCGCGGGGTCTATCTCACGTCTCGTCCGTTTGAAGCGGAAGAGTTGCAGATGCTCGTAGACAGCGTGCTGTTTTCCCGCCACATTTCGCAAAATGACGCCAACGCTCTCGTCAAAAAATTATGCAGCGTTGACGCCGTCGCCCGCCCGTTTTCCTTCGTGCAGAGCATGGCATCGGCGAAGGGAACGCAGGCAAAGGATGTGTCTGCGTTCGTCGATCTGCTCTGCGGGGCGATCGAAGACAAAAAACAGGTGTGCTTTTTGTACAACGCATACGGAAGCGACAAGGCCCTGCACCCTGTCTGGGAAATGCCGCGGTATGTCAATCCGTACCGTCTTGTCGCGGCGGACGATCGCTATTATCTGATCGGCAATGTTGATACATACGACAATCGGATGCGGTTTCGGCTGGACAAGATCTCACAGCTCAGGAGCACCGACCGTCCGTGCAAGGACATTGGCGAGACGGAGGAAGAACTCCCTTTTCAGGGGGCTTCCCCGTTGCAATCCGCCGCGGAGGACGGAGAGATCTCCGTGACGGCACGTCTTTCGCGTCAGGGGTTGGAGACCCTCCTCGATGCGTTCGGCGACGACTTCACCGTATGCGAGAAAGAGGACGATTCGATGGTCGTCTCCATGTGCGTCGGGGAAGAGGAGGCTTTTCGTTGGGCGCTTCAAAACGGGGACGTCGTTGAGATTTTAGGCCCGCAATCTCTGCGCGACAGACTTCGTCTTGCTGTTGGAAAGCTGCGACGGAGGTATCTGAAGGCAAACGCCGACGCCTGCGCAGAGGCGATGGAGCGAGCCGAGCGGAGCGGGAGTCTCGAAATCGTCGGGATCCATGCCCGCGTGCGGCTCGAAAAACAGTCCTTTTCGCGGCTGTGGCGCATCGTGCTCGCAAACACCGACGTAAGGGATCTCTCTTTTATCGCGGCGTGCGGCGGGCTGAAGGAGTTTTCGGCGTCGGCTTGCCCCGTCTTTGATGGCTCCGTGCTGGCTCGCCTTCCCGCTCTGCAGACGGTCGAACTGCGCACGACCAACGTTGCGTCTCTTGCATTTCTGCGCGGCATGACGCTGAAGCGGCTCGTCCTCGCCGATAATCCGATTTCCGATTTTTCGCCGCTGTATGCGATGAAAGGGCTTTCCGTTCTGGTGACGGGCAGTTTTACCGCGCGGGAGATCGATGTCGGCCGTCTGCGTGCGTGCTATCCGGGCATCCGCATTTGCGTTGAGGAGGGGACGGAAGAGCGGGCGCCTGCCTGCTATCTTCAGGTTACATCGGGCAGGTATCCTACCAACGTCCTGTGCGCCGTGTTCGGCGGGGGGAAGGCGCTTCGTACGGATGAAGCGGGACTTGAAAAATTTCTGCTTGAGTGCGTTCCCGCGCGCCTGCAGGAGGAGGAAGCACAGTTCTTTTTCCGACACTTTCGGGACGGAAAGAACTATGCACAGATCGCCGTAGAGCAGGGAATCCCCGTCGCAATGCTTCTGTCGCGTGAAGCGCGCGTGTTGCGCAAACTGCGCCAGCCGCATTTTTCTCGTCTGCTCGAGAAATTTCTTCGCGAAGACAACGGCGGCGCTCACGCGTAAAACATTTCCCTTATTCTGAAAGAGCACAGAGGGCTTTTTCGCCGCATTGCAACAGAGCGGGCAGTTGCTCTTTTGCACAAGAGCAATATACCCGCGGATTGATTCGGGGGCAAATTGCCTGGTTGCTGTCTGTAAATTATATACAAGAGAAGATAATCAAAGGAAAGGAAGAGAAGATAATCAAAGGCGCCGCCGTTTCCGTTCGGAAACGGCGGCGCCTGTCTCTTGCACCCGAGTTTGAAATTCCCCGACAACGACAAAAAGAAAAACTATCCGAATGGTTCGGATAGTTCCAACTTGGTGACCCGTACGGGAATCGAACCCATGATACCACCGTGAAAGGGTGGTGTCTTAACCTCTTGACCAACGGGCCGAATATATAAAAAACGGCATGAAAGCCGATTTTTTTGGTAGCGATGAGTGGAGTCGAACCGCTGACCTATCGGGTATGAACCGATCGCTCTAACCAACTAAGCTACATCGCCATATGGTTGCGGGGGCAAGATTCGAACTTGCGACCTTCGGGTTATGAGCCCGACGAGCTACCTGGCTGCTCCACCCCGCGATGCTGATATTCGCTCAACACGAATAGCTTATTTATTGTAGCGGAAGATTGCGTGTTTGTCAACTGTTTTCGGAAAAAAAAGAAAACTTTTTTATCGTTTTCGGCATTCTTTTTATTTCGCCTTGCTTTTGGCGTTGCAATGTGCTATACTAACTCTGTATGAAACTGTTCGACGTGCAGCCGTATGCGGGGAAGCGGGTCTGTGTTGCGCTTTCGGGCGGGCGCGACTCTGTTGCGCTGCTGCATTTCTTTTTTGAGAATGCCGTGCGTTACAACATTGTGCTTTCGGCGCTCACCTGTGAGCACGGCCTGCGCGGGAAGGCATCGCGTGCCGATCTTGCCTTTGTCGAGCGCTTTTGCCGCAGTCGGAAGATTCCGCTGCGCGTTTTTCGTGCCGACGTTGCGCGGCTTGCCGCAGAGCAAGGCGTGGGCGTGGAGGAAGCGGGCAGGAACTGGCGGTATGCCTGTTTTCGCAGAGTGCTGGAAGAGGACGGCGCGGACGTGATTGCCACGGCGCATCATCGCGGGGACTATGCGGAGACGGTGCTTTTCCGTCTGGCGCGCGGGACGTCTCTTGCGGGAATGAATGCCTTTCCGAAGCGGCCGGGCATTGTCCGGCCCTTTCTGCATGTGACGCGGGCGGCGATCGATGCCTATATCGAGGAGAACGCACTGCCTTACGTCGAGGACGAAAGCAACGCAGATGAACGGTTTACGCGCAACCGTCTGCGCCGAAGCGTGCTCCCCGTTCTGGAGGAGACGATCCCCGGAGCGGCGGAACATCTGGTGCAGTTTGCCGAGCGCGCCGCCGCGGACGAGGACTATCTCTCTTCGCTGGCGCGGCCCTATGTGACGGCGGAAAAGGGGGAGGCGCGCGTTCCCGTCGAGCTGCCTGCGCCGCTCTTTCTGCGCGCGAGCCTTGCCGCCATGAAGGCGTGCGGCGTGACGCAGGACTATACTTCCGTCAATTTGCAGGACGTGGCCCGTCTGCAGACGCTTCAGAGCGGGCGCAGGATCGATCTTCCCAAGGGGTTGATCGCCGTGCGCGAACAGCGCGACATCGTATTTTTCCGTCCGACTGCCCTTCCCGAACGAGAGGTCGCATTCGGACTCAAAGATTTTTCTGCAGACGGGTATGCGCTCACTGTGAGCGCCGGGGACAGGCGAAACGCACTTGCCGTTGACCTCGATGCCTTTCCGAAGGAATGCGTCGTGCGGACGCGTCGGGAGGGAGATGTCTTCACGCCCTTCAAAGGGACGCAGCGCACGCTCAAAAAATTTTTGACGGACAGAAAGATCCCCGCAAGGCTCGGGCACAGTTTGCCGCTCGTCGCCTGCGGAAACGTCGTCTATGCCGTCTGCGGCGTGGAGATCTCCGACGCCGTCAGAATTACCGAACGAACCGTGCGGCGCGGGGCACTGTTTACCCCCATGCGTACGCCCGAAACAAGATACAAAGGAGTAGTTTCTATGCATCCCGATTGTGAACGCATCCTCATCACGGAGGAGCAGCTTGCCGCAAAAGTCAAGGAGGCGGGCAGATGGATCACCGAACATTTCCGCGGAAAATCGCCCGTCGCCGTCTGTAACCTGAAGGGGAGTTTTGTCTTTTTCTCCGACCTCGTGCGCGCGACCGAAGTCGACCTCGAAACCGACTTCATGGCCGTCAGTTCGTACGGTTCGGAGACCATCTCCGCGGGCCGTCCCAAGATCACGCGGCATCTCTTTTCCTCGGTGGAGGGCAAGGACGTCATCCTCGTCGAGGACATCGTCGATACGGGCAGAACGCTCATCACTCTGCGCAACTTCTTCAAGGAGCGCGGCGCAAAGTCGGTGACGGTCGTCGCCCTTCTCGATAAACCCTCCCGCCGCGTTGTGGATTCCCACGCCGACTATACCTGCTTCGAGGTGGGGGACTACTTCATCGTCGGGTACGGCCTCGACTACGACGAAAAATACCGCAACCTTCCCTACATCGCCGTGCTCAAAGAGAGCGTCTACGAAAAATAATCGGCGTTTTCCCCAACGCCAAGGGCTTGCGCGAAAAAGGTCGTTTTGACCCAATGAAAGCGTCTGCGAAAGGGGAGCACGGCCTTTCCGCACGCAAAGGGCGATCGCAACAGACAAAGCCTTTCCGCACAAATTCTGTCTTGCGAACGGGAAGGATTTTCGCACATCGGATTCCAAAAGTTGATAAGAAAAAAGCAGAGGAGATTCTCTGCTTTTTTTGTTGCTTTGCATATTGTGCTCGTCCTCCTGCTCGGGGGGAGTGCTTGCTCTCTCATTTGGGGAAGCGCCTGACTTCCCCGCTCGGGGGAGTGCCTGCTCTCTCATTTGGGGAAGCGCCTGTCCTCCCGCTCGGAGGAAGTGCCTGCACTTTATACTTTTTTCAGGGAATGTGCGCAAGACAGGCAATACACGAATCGTGCGGCGCGGGAACAATTTGGACGGGACGATTTGTCGGCGTTCAAGGAAATTGCACGGCGTCGGGGCGAACCGTCAGCAGGGGGTAAAGAACGCTGCGGGCGGGTGTTATGCGAGGGAGTTCTCCTGAGCGGCCGCAGATGCGGGACGGGCTTTGGAAGGGCGTTTCGCGCGTGCGGTGAGCACGGTACAGAGAACGGCCTGCGCCGTCCAGGCCAGGAAAAACAGGACGTCCGTGGCGATCACGGCGGGATGGAGCGGAAAGACGGCGGGGAAGAGCGCCTGAAGGTTGGCCTGCAGGACGCCGCCGTCTCTTCTTGTTCGGACGAGCAGGACGATGTCGGTGATCCAGAAGCCGATTCCGACCAGAACGCCGAAGAGAAGCGACCGGTGCTGTTCCCAGAGGATGGCCAAGGGGAACGCCTCGGCGCCGGGCCGGATGAACAGGACGAAGGCACAGCACACGACCGCCATGACGAGGGCGGCGATATGGAGAAGGACACTGATTAACATGTGTTTTTTCGGCATACGGGTTTCTCCTTACAATATCGGCAGGGACATGGTGCAATGAAATCAGCCCTGCATGCAAGGGCATGGCGCAGGGAGCTCATCGGAGAGGCGATTCGGGGGCAGACGCGTCGGAGGGAGGTCGGTTGTTCCTGCGTTTCAGACGGACGATGCAGACAATGCGCAAGGCGAGATTGACGGCGACGGCGGCAAAGAGGAGCGCTCCTGCCGCGATGGTCGCGGGGTAGGCGGGCATGGCGCAAAGGAAGATCGCGCCGAAGAGTGCGGCGGCATCGCCGAGCAGGGCGACGCACAGCAAGGCAAGGCGTCCTTTGGTGAGGGGCTTCCCTGCGCGGAGGCGGAAGAACAAGACGGCGAGCAAGGCGGAAAAGACAAAGAAGATGCCGCAGCAGAAGGCGATGATGACCATGCACACGGCGAAAGCGATGCTGACGGCAAAGGCGCCTGCAAAAGCGGCGACGATGCCGGAGTAATTCTGATCTGCGATCATGCGGGGTAAAGCGGAAAACCCCGCGACGACGGAGGCAACGGCGACGAGCGCGGCGGCGATCGCACCGATTGCGCAGGCGAGGGGAAGTTTATCGTTCATGAAAACCTCCTGCGGAAAGGCGGGAAGGGCAGACGATCATGACCTTCTTCTGACAAGAGTATATCACACAATCCTTCTTCTGACAAGAGGAGATCGCACAATCCTTTTCTTGACAAGAGCGCGCGGCGGATTTATAATAGAGGTATGGAATATGTAGAGCTTACGGTACATACGACGAGCGAAGCGAGCGAGCTCGTCGCGGATGTCATGTGGGAGTACACCGAGGGCGGCGTGGCCGTCAGCGATGCGAAGGACGTCGTGGCGCTCATACGGGGCGACACGGGGGTGTATTGGGATTATATCGACGAGGAACTGCAGGTTCCGCGGACGGACGTTCTCGTGAAGTGCTTCATAAAGCCGGACGTTGCGGACGCGGCGATCGCGGACATCCGCAGGCAGCTCGCCGAGATGAAGGCGCGCGGGGGGCTGGATTTCGGCTCGTTGGAGGAGACCCGCCGCATGATCGACGGGGACGACTGGATCGACGTATGGAAAAAGCATTTCCGTCCCATTCATATCGGGAAGCGGGTCGTGGTGGTCCCTGCGTGGATCGACTATGAAAAGAAGGCGGACGAAGTCGTGGTGACGCTGGATTCCAACATGGCGTTCGGCACGGGCGAGCACGAGACGACGTCTATGTGCCTTGAGGCATTGCAGGAAGTGCTCAGGGCGGGGGATACCGTCATTGACGTGGGCTGCGGAAGCGGGATTCTCGGCATTGCGGCCGCCAAGTTGGGTGCAAAGCTCTGTTATCTCACCGACATCGACCCCGTCGCGGTGGAGAGCGCACGGCACAACGCGCAGGAAAACGGCGTCTCGGAGAAGTGCATCGTGGCGCATTCCGACCTTCTGGCGGATGCGTCGGTGCAGGGGGACGTGGTGCTCGCCAACATCACGGCGGAGATCCTCACCCGCCTTGCGCCCTCCATGCCGAAAAATCTGAAACAGGGTGGCACGCTCATCTTGAGCGGCATCATCGAGAACCGCCGCGCGCTCGTCAAAGAGGCGTTTGCGGCGCAGGGGCTCACGCTGCTCGGCGAGCGCAACAAGGGCGAATGGTACGCCCTCGTCTATCAGAGGTGAGACATGGCGGCACCCAAGCGTTTTTTTGTGGAGGAGATCGCGGACGAAGTGGTGTTGTCCGCACAGGAAGCGCGGCACGCCAAAAACGTGCTGCGCCTTACGGAAGGCGATGAAGTGACGCTCTTTGACGGGAGCGGCAAGGAGTATTCCGCGATCGTCACGTGCGCGGACAAGCAGGGCGTCACCGTCCATGTCGTGCGCGAGAACGTGTCCGACCGCGAGCCGAAGACGCATGTTTTTCTGCTGATCGGCGCCCTCAAGGGCGACAAGACGGAGCTGGTCGTGCAGAAGGCGACCGAGCTGGGGGTCTCGCGCATCGGCGTGTTTTCCTCGCGTTTTTGCGCGGCGTACATGAACGAGAACAAGCTCGAGCGCCTCAACCGCGTCGCGCGGGAGGCGGCGAAGCAGTGCCTGCGCGCCAGCGTTCCGCAGGTCGAGTACTTTGCGACGCTCGAGGAGGCGCTTGCGGCGGGCAAGGACTGCGACACAAAGCTCTTTGCCTGCGAGTTCCTGCCCTCGGGCGAACGGAACATCGCGCAGACGGGCGCATCCGTCGTCGCCGTGGTGGGCAGCGAAGGGGGCTTCTCCGAGGAGGAATACGAGCTGGCGGAGACGCTCGGCTACTGCGGGATTTCGCTCGGCAAACGCATTCTGCGCGCCGAGACGGCCGCCATCGCGCTCGTGTCCGTCATCATGTACGAGGCGGGAGAGCTGCAATGAAGGCGTGCATTCTGACGCTGGGGTGCAAGGTGAACGAGGCGGAGAGCGACTCCCTCCTGGCGGGACTGGAAGCGCGCGGCTGGGAGACGTCCGACGTCCCCTGCGCGGCGGATCTGTACATCATCAACACCTGCGCCGTCACGGCAGAGGCGGAGCGCAAGAGCCGTCAGGCGGTGGCGCGGCTGAAAAAATTCAACCCGTCGGCGCCCGTTCTCGTGTGCGGGTGCGCCTCGCAGCGCGACCCCGCAGCCTTCTCCGCACGCGACGGCGTCACCGTCGTCACGGGGACGATGCGCAAAGACAGACTGCTCGATCTTCTGGACGAACGCGGCGTTTTCCTGGCAACGGAGTCGGCATTTTGTGAACTTCCCGCGCCCAAGCGCACGCATACGCGGCAGAACATCCGCATTCAGGACGGGTGCGACCGCTTCTGTTCCTATTGCATCATTCCCTATCTGAGGGGCCGTTCGCGCTCGCGCAGTGCAGAGAGCATCCATGCCGAAGCGGCGGCGTGTTCCGCGCGCGAGATCGTCCTGACGGGCATCGACATCACGTCCTATCGCGACGGCACGCGCGATCTGGGCGATTTGCTGCTTTCGCTCGCGGATATCCCCGCGCGCATTCGCCTCGGATCGCTCGAAGAGGGCATCGTCACGCGGGAATTTCTTCAGAAGATGAAGGCGGCGGGCAACGTGTGCGAGCACTTCCACCTGTCGCTGCAGAGCGGATCGGACGCGGTGCTCCGCGCCATGAACCGCCGCTATACGCGTGCGCAATACCTCGCGGCGTGCGCGCTCATCTATGAGTTCTTCCCCGATGCCGCCATTACGACGGACATCATCGTCGGCTTCCCGACCGAGACGGATGCGGACTTTGCGGACAGCCTTTCCATCGTGAAAGAGGCGGGGTTTGCGCGCGTTCATGCCTTCCCGTATTCCTCGCGTCCGGGGACGGTGGCGGCGAAGAAGCGCCAGCTTCCCGCCGAAGTCAAACGCGCGCGCATGAAGCAGATGCTCGCCTGTGCGCAGACGGCAGAAGCGGCCTATCTCGCAAAGTTTGCGGGCAGGACGTTTGCCGCGCTCTTTGAAGAGGAGGGCGGCTACACGCCCAACTATATCCGCGTGTATGCGGAGGGCGCAAGAGAGGGGGGCATGTACGAGGTGCGCCTCACGGAACGGGAAAAAGACGGCTACCATGCCGCGATCGTAAAGGAGATATGACAATGGAAAACTGCGTATTCTGTAAGATCATGGCGGGGGAGATCCCCTCGACCAAGGTGTATGAGGACGAGGAGATCGTCATTTTCAAGGACATCGAACCCAAGGCGAAGATCCACCTTCTGTGCGTCCCGCGCGATCACTTTGCCCTTCTCTCGGAGGCGGACGACGCGCGCGCGGCGCTCCTCGGGCGCACGCTCAAGAAGATCGGCGCACTCGCGCCCTCGCTCGGACTTTCGGACGGGTACCGTCTCGTCGTCAACCAGGGCGAGAACGCGGGCCAGACGGTGCATCACCTGCACATTCACATCCTCGGCGGGCAGTCTCTCCCGTGGGAATGATTTTCCGCGTATAAACCGAACGGGATTGGTCAAAACTCCTTCCGCACTCAGGCGGGAGGAGCTTTTTTATGCGGAAATTCAGTCGGACGTTCTTCGGCATCGCGGCCGTGATCGCGTGCCTTGCTTGCGCGGTATTTGCCTATGCGCTCGCGCGGATGCCGCTCTTTGACGGCAACGGATACGAGTTTTCCGTCCGCTCCTCCTCTTCGGCACAGATCGTCCGCACCGATTCTCCCTACCTTTATAAGCTCTTTCACCGCGTCGCGGGCGAGAGCGCCCGCTTCTCGGGCAACGCCTTCGAGGCCCTGCGCGCAAAGTTTCGCGCCGAGGTCGTCTTTACGGAAGAGAGCTGCGGCGTCATCAATTATTATTGTTTTTCGCCCCTGCTCGGAAAGGGGATCGCCCTCTGCGGGGAGGAGATCAATCTCCACATCGCGGTCGGAAAAGAGCAAACGGCCGTCGGCTCGCCCATAATCTTCGGCGGTTTTTGAAGAAAGCGCGCGAAAGGGATGACGGAAAATCCTCCGCGTGTCGGGGGTGCGATACAAACCTTTGCCGTAAAAGAGTTGCGGGACGGGAAAAGGGGTGCAAAGAGAGGGGCGGGAAAAATCGCCGAAAAAAAGTTTTCGGGGCGGGCGTATAAAATCACGGCGGACGGTCGATGATCTACATACCAAATCGGAGGGGTATCATTATGAAAGAAGAAAAGACCAACACAAACAACCGGAAGAAGACGCTCTACTATGCATTGCTGCTTGTGGGGATTCTGCTGCTCGCGGCGGCGACCGTTCTGACGGTGTACTTCACGACGCGCGGGGCGAACGATGTTCTGGACGATCCGTCCATTCAGGCGCCGGACGATACGCCCGACGAACCGGACGAACCCGACGAGCCCGACGAACCCGATGAGCCGACGGGCGGGGCGGTATCCTATGTGGCGCCCGTGGCGGCGGAGGACTATTCGGTGGAATTTGACACCGTATATGCGAACAAGCTGACGGGATTTTACTACCGGCATCAGGGCGTGGACTTTGCCGCGGCGGCAGGCGCGGAAGTATATGCCGTGGCGGACGGCACCGTGGCGGACATCAGTCTGTCGCAGGAGCTGGGCAATCTCATCACGATCGACCACGGAAACGGACTCATTTCCGTCTACCGCTTTGTGGAGCCCGACGAGGGGCTTAACGTGGGGGACAAGGTGAAACAGGGCGACCAGATCGCCGCCGTCGCGGAGGCATACGGTTCGGAGGCGGCCGACGGGACGCATCTGCACTTCGAGATGACGCTGAACGGCGAGCAGACCGATCCCGCGGAATATCTCGATCCCGTCTATTCGGAAAAGTGATCGCAGGGAGCGCTTGAAAAAAGCGCTCCTTTTTTCCAAAATAATGCATACGTTCCATTGATTTTCTTTCTCAAATGAAATATAATAAGGGTGAGGAATTTTCCGGAGGAGAAAAATATGTGGATGAATGACAACGCAGGGATTCTTGTTCTCATTCTCGGCATCGTGATCATTGTCATCCTGGCAGTTATCCTTTGCCTGGAGATCTCGCTGCGCGGCCGATTCACGTCGCAGCGCCTGAAATTTATCGGACTGTATGCGACGGACGTCACCACGCGGCAGGTCTATGCCTCGCTGACCATCGGCAACCGCTCGGTGAGCGAGATCGTCATCAAAGAAATCGGCATCAAGAACGGGCGGGTCGCCTTTGACCTGACGCCCCTCTATCGCGCCAAACTCGGCATGGACGCGCGCACGCGCATCGTCATCGAACAGCGCCATTCCATCGACTTTTCCGTCTCGGTGTCCGAGCTGGAAGGGGTGCTCGTGGACGGGAAAAACGGAAAACAGCTCCGCACGCTGCGCCTGTATGCCGTGGATCTGATGGGCAATCTCTACCAGGGTCGCATCGACGCCGTCCGCAAACTGCTCTCCGACGTCATGGCGGGGAAGGCGTCTGCCGCGCCCGCGGCGACGGCGTCCGCATCGCCCGCCGCGGCCGCGGGCGCGGAAAAAACACGGCCCGCGCAGACGGCTCCCGTACAGACGCCCCCTCCGCAATCGTCTGCCGCGCCCGCGCCCGCGCCCGTTCCCATCCGCGAATTCGGCAAGGACACCGCCGCGCGCAAGCTGGTCGTCGGGCCCGTCGCAACGCCCGAGACAAAGGAAAAGACGGAGGCGTTTCGTCCCGAAGATCTCTTCCGGAAACCGTGAAGAGGGCAAATGCCGCGGCGAGCGTCCGCGGCATTTTTGATTTTCCCGAAAAAAGTTGACGGGACAGAGGAAATCGTGTATAATGACGGTACTCTGTTGTGATTCAAAGAAAAAGGAGAGGGCGGTATGGATGCGGAAGAACGGGAAAACGGCATCACGTTCGGGGAGATCTGTCACCTGATCGGGAAAAAAATCTGGTGGATTCTCGGCGGCGCCGCGGCGTTTGCGGTGGTTGTGGCGGTGCTGTTTGCGCTTGTTTTCAATCCTCTGACAACCTATTACAGCATGAGTTTTGAACTCGTGTATCCGACGAGCGCCGAACGGCAGTATCCGGACGGCACGCCTTTTTCCTATCGGAGCATCATCTCGCGCACCATGCTGGAGGCGGCCAAGAAGAAGGACGAGCGCCTTGCGGGAACGGACGTCGTCACCATGATCGACAAAGATCATATCTCGGTCTCGGCGCAGGCGGAAGAGGATTCCGACACGGTCATCTACACCGTCAACGTCAAGGGCAGCTATTTCTCCGATATCGAGACGGCGCAGCTCTTTATCCGCAGCGTGGCGGACGCAACGGTGGACGACATCATGCGGCGCGCGGCCTCCGTCTCCTACTCCATCAGCGAGGAGACCTTCACGGGCAGCAACTTCGAAGCCCGTCTCGACATCCTCTCCGAGCTCTATAAGACCCTTCTTTCCGCCTACGAAAGCTGGATCACGACCTATTCCGCGGGCTATCAGGTGACCGTGAACGGCGTCTCGCGTTCGCTCTCCGACTACCGCGCCGAAGTCTACGGCCTGTTTGTGGAGGGCGTGCGCAGTTCGCTTGCGACCGAGTGCGAGAACAACGGCTACGGCCTTCTCTACGGGGATGAGGACGAGATCGTCGCAAGAGTCAGCGAGCGTGTCGAACAGCTCCAGCAGGAGTATCGCCTCAATCAGGCCATTCTTGAAGCGCTGACCGACGTCTCCGCGAACACGATGGCGTCGCGCATGGCAAAGACCTCTGCGGCTGCGAGCGGGTCGACGGATTCCTCCGACGGCGGCACGACGTCGCAGCCCGTTCTCGGCGTCTCCGAGATGATCGCCTATTATTCGGAGCGCAATGCCGTCATTGCCAACCAGCTCGGCGCGGCGGTCGACGGCGTGAGCTCCCCCGACGGAACGCTCACCGCAGAGTCGGCGCAGCAGTTCGCGCGCAAACTCGACGACTATTTCGCCAAGCTGAACAGCGTCGCCGAGACGCTCAAGAGCGTCACCACGGCCATCTACCGTCAGAACACGTTCGCGGAATTTGTCTCGCAGAACGCGGACAGCACGGGGGACTTCAGCGTCATTCTCATCGCCGTTGCGGCGTTCGTCATCGCCTTCCTCGTGGCCGCCGTTGCCGTCAGCGTCGGCGCATACGGAAAACAGCGCGGCGCGCATGTGCAATCGGCCGCGGGAACGGGCGATTCCGCAGATTCGGCGGACGCACCGACGGACGGGGCACGCGCGGAGGACGACGGCTCTTCCGAAAGCAGACAATAATTAACCGCGCCCGCCGCACGTCTGCGGCGGGCGCAAAAAATGTACAAAACGGAGGAAGAAGATGGAGCGCCGTGATGCCAAACGGACACAGAAAATCGGGCGGCCGAGGGACGGAGAAATCGCCGAGGCCGCCGTATCGGCCGACGCACGGGACGCCGCGTCGCCGTCTTCTTCGGGCCGATGGTGAGGTATGTTGCCCTCTGCTTTGCGGAGGACGAAAACATCGCCGACAGGACATACTGGTATCGCTGTCCCTTTGCCGTCGCGGCGGGGGAGAAGGTGTTCGCGCCCGTCGGCCCGCATGACCGCATTCAGCGCGCCGAGGTCGTCCGCGTGTGCGAAAAAGAGCAGGACGTCTCCTTCGATGTGCGCTTTCTCAAGCGCGTTGCGGCGAAGTGCGGGGCGTTCCGACGCAGTGTCGGCGGGACGATCGTGTTTGAAACGGGCGGCCTTGCCTATGACGAAAAGCACTTCACGCGCTTCGGCCGCGTGCTGTTCGGGACGTGGGAGGGCGCCGTCGGCGGGGTGACGCCCGTTGCGGCGCAAGAGGAATGCGCCGCCCTGCGCACGCTCCTTCGTACGGAGGGATGCGCCCTGCTCACGGGCAGGGCTGCGGCGGATGCGGCGGCAGATCTTCTGCTCCTTGCGGGCGTCGGCGAGGCGGACATCCGGACGCGCTTTCAGGCGTGCGGGACAGAAAGAAATACGGCGTATTCGGCAAAATCGGAACAAACGGCAAGAGAGCGCCTTGCGGCGGAACTCGGAGACGAGGACGTCGCCCGTCTTGCGAACCTGCTCAGATGACGGGCGCGGACGGAAGGCGGTTTCAGACATACGGACACGAGATTGCGGGTTGCGGAAGGGCCGCGGCGGGAAATTGGCCTGCGGCAGGACGGAACGGCACGTTTTAAGCCGTACGGACGGGAAGACGGCCTGTTTTGCGAAGAGAAGGAGACATCGACAAGAAGCATATGAAGCACATTCTCATGATCGCAACGGGAGGGACGATCGCCTCCAAGGAGACGGAAGAGGGGCTTGCGCCCATGCTCTCCTCGCAGGAACTTCTGGACTGCGTGCCGGAGATCGGCAGTGTCTGCCGTGTGGACGCGGTACAGCCCTTTAATCTGGACAGCACCAACGTGTATGCGCGCCACTGGCTGGAGCTCGTGCGCATCGTCGAAGAAAACTATCAGAAATATGACGGGTTCGTCATCACGCACGGCACGGACACCATGGCGTACACGGCGGCGGCGCTCTCGTATCTCATTCAGAACAGTCGAAAACCCATCGTTTTAACGGGCTCACAGCGCTCTGCCTATTCGCGCGATACGGACGCGCGGCGCAACCTCGCCGACGCCTTTTTGTTCTGCGCGGACGAACGGGCATACGGCGTGCGCATCGTGTTCAACGGGGAGGTCATTCTCGGCACGCGCGCCAAAAAGACGAGGACGCGGAGCTTTAACGCCTTTTCGAGCATCGATTTTCCTGCGATTGCCGTCATGCGCGAGGGGATGCCCTTTTATTACATCGAAGGACAAAAGCCGACGGGCGACCCCGCATTTTACCACGCCCTCAACGAGAACGTCTTTGTGCTCAAGATGATCCCGGGCCTCAAAGCGGACATCTTCGACTATCTGGACGACCACTGTGACGGGCTCGTCATCGAGTCCTTCGGGGCGGGCGGACTGCCCAACTATGAGGACAATGCCTTTTTCGACCGCCTTGCACGGTTCTTGTCGCGCGGAAAGACGGCGGTGCTGACCACGCAGGTGGAACGCGAGGGGAGCGCACTCGACAAATACGCCGTCGGAAGGCGGCTGCATGCCTGCGGAAAGGTGCTGGAAGCGCGTTGCATGACGCTGGAGGCGACCGTCACCAAGCTCATGTGGATTCTCGCGTTTGCGCGCGGGCAGCAGGCCGAGAGCCTCTTCGACACGCCCGTGGAACACGACATCTTCTGACGGACGGCGCCCGCCGCGCGCCGCCGCGAGGAAAAAACAAGAAATAAACAAGAAATATATGAAATGCGCGCCGCGCGGGAATCCCCGCGCGGCGCGCAGCGTTTTTCGGGCGTCTGAAGATGTGGACGGCTTGCCGATTCTGATAGTCTGAAAATCGGACGGATTGCGCATATTGGGCCGATCGTGTCCCTGCGGCGGCTTTCATTTTGCGGCGGACGGCAAATTTTCGTGCGGGGCATTTCATGCGGGAGGACGCCTGTCGTAAAAGGGGGGCGCGGGGCATACAATAAAGGTATGGAATTTCTGCGCGAGATCGCCAATCTTCTGGGCGGAGCGGACGCCTTCCGCATTCACTATACCGTCGTGGACGGGCGGGGAGCCTACCTGGAAAACGTGCGTCGGCTTGCCGTCTTTACGCCGACGGAGATCGTGGCGATGGGCAGGCGGGGCGGCGTGCGCGTGGAGGGGGAAGATCTTTCGCTCGGGCGGTATACGGCGGGGGATCTCGTCATCCGCGGGAACATCGTGCGCGTGACGCGGGAGGGCGGCGGTGAAAAGCTGTGAGATCTTCATCGAGGGCATCGGAGCGGCGCGCGCGGTGGAAAAGCTCGTGGCGGGCGGAATCCCCGTGCTTGCGGCGCGGGCGCAAAAAAGGGGCGTTCTCGTCCGTGTGGACAGCAAACACCGCGAAAAAGTTTTTGCAATTTTGCGCGGTTCGTGTTATAATGGAAAAAAAGTGCGCGATGTACGGCTTGCGCGCGTCGTGCGGGGGCTTGCAAAGCGAGCGGGACTGCTCGCGGGCGTCGTGCTCTTTGCCGCGGTCGTCCTGTTCGGGCAGAGCCGCGTCCTGCGCATCGACGTGGTCGGAAGCGGCGCATACTATCGGGAGGAAGTGCTTCGGGCGCTTGCGCGCGAGGGGACGCAGTTCTTTTCGCCGCCTCCTGCCGATCGTGCGCGGATCACGGCGGAGATTCTGTCCTTTCCGCGGGTGAGTTTTTGTGCGCTCTCGCACGAGGGCGGCGTGCTCACGGTGCGCGTGGAGGTCTCGGACGAGGCGACGGCGCCTGCGGGCGGCAATCTTCTTTCGCCCGTGAGCGGGGTCGTGGAGTCGCTCACCGTTCTGTCGGGGACGGCGCGTGCCGAAGTGGGCGCGGAAGTTCGTGCGGGGGACGTGCTGGCGGAAAACGTCGTTCTGCTGGGGGAAGAGCGCTTTCCCGTGACCGTCATTGCGGCGGCGCAGGTGCGCTATGCCGTGGACGAAGTGTTTGCGGGGAGCCGCGAGGAAGCGCTTGCGTCCGCCTGTCTTGCCCATGGCGAGATCGGCGGTCTGACGATACAAATGACCGGGGAAGGCTGGCGCGTGACGGGCGAAGCGATCGCATATGCCGCGCTCAACCTCGGCTGAGGAGGATATTACGGAAAAGACGGTCACGGTGGACACGGGCAGTCTGGACAAGCTCCGGACGGTCATCGGTGTTCTGGACGAAAATCTCATGACGATCGCGCGGGAGCTTTCGCTCTCCACCCGCATCGACGGGACGAAGATCGTCTTTACGGGAGAGGAGGCGGACGTAGGCGGCACGGTGGTCGCCAATCTGCTCGCGGTCGCGGAGGCGGGCGAGCAGATCGACAAGAGCGCGCTTCTCTATTGCATTTCGCTTGCGCGGGAGGGCAGCGCGGGGGACATCGGCGCCGTTCTGAAGGACGTCGTCGCCGTCACGTCGCGCGGCAAGCCCGTGAAGTGCAAGACGGTGGGACAGCAGAACTATGTCGCCGCCATGCGCAAGAACACCATCACGTTCGGAACGGGGCCTGCCGGAACGGGCAAGACCTATCTTGCCGTCAGCTTTGCGGTTGCGACGTACAAGGCCAAGCAGGTGGAGAAGATCATTCTCACCCGCCCCGCGGTGGAAGCGGGCGAAAAGCTGGGATTTCTTCCGGGCGATCTGCAGACCAAGGTGGATCCCTATCTGCGGCCGCTCTACGACGCGCTGCAGGAGCTGTTCGGCCTGGAGACCTATGCGAAACTCATGGAGAAGGGCGTCATCGAGGTGGCCCCTCTCGCCTATATGCGCGGCAGGACGCTCTCCAACGCCTTCGTCATTCTCGACGAGGCGCAGAACGCCACGCGCGAACAGATGAAGATGTTTCTCACGCGGCTGGGAGAGGGAAGCAAGATGGTCGTCACGGGCGATCTCACGCAGACCGACCTCCCGGACGGCAAGACCAGCGGACTTGCGCACGCCGTGAGCGTTCTCAAGGGGGTGGAGGACATTGCCGTCATCGCCCTTACCGAGCGCGACGTGGTGCGGCATCCGCTCGTCTCGCGCATCGTGCGCGCCTATGAGCGGGAGGAACAGCGCAGAAGAAAAGGAGAAAAACGATGAAGAGCGACGTGATCGCCCGCTCCGACAAGGGCGGAGACGAAGGCGTGCGCAACTCCCGTCTCGTGGGAAGCGCATTCGTGCTGGCGGCGTGCTATGTCTTTTTGTGCCTGATCATCTTTCTCATGATCGTCATCAACGATCCGGGCGGCTGGATCGGGTTTTTCCGCGCAAAATATGCGGGGATCCTCACCCTCGCCGTCTGCACGCTCCTTCTTTGCTTCATCATCTACTACTATTACTACTTTGAAGACCGCGAATTTCTCTCCCGCGGGAGGAACGTCCTGCTCATCTTCTCCCTCGTCACGGTGTGCGTCATCCTGAGCTACATCTTCGGGAAATTCGTCAACATCTACGCCCGTCCCTGCGCGCTTCTCGCACTGCTCTGCGTCTTCTTGTTCAACCGCAGACAGGCGATCATGCTCAACTTCATCTTCTCCATCCTCATGTTCGTCATCGACACCTACACGAACAACTTTTCGTCGGACGGGGCGACCGTGCAGGTGTATTATTCGCTCATGCTCAACTTCGTGTGCGGGACGTTCGCCATCTTCGCCGCGGCGGGCAACAAGACGCGCGGCGGACTGCTCCTCACGGGCTGTGTCGTCGCCGTTCCCACCGTTGTGATCGTCACCCTTCTGCAGGTGACCTCCCTCTACAACGACTGGATCGCCTTCGTGGCGTCGGTGGGGTATTCCATCGTCGGCTGCGTCGTCTCGGCGATCCTCGCCCTCGCGGGGCTGCCCGTCTTTGAAACCGCGTTCAACCGCCTGACGGTATTCCGTCTGCGCGAACTCACCTCCACCAACGCGCCCCTTCTGGTGCGGCTCAAACAGGAGGCGCCCGGCACCTTCAATCACTCGCTCGTGGTGGCGCAGCTCGCCGAGTCCTGCGCCGTCGCCATCGGCGAAAATGCCGAGCTCGCCCGTGCCGCCGCCTATTACCACGACGTCGGCAAGCTCAAACAGCCCGACTGCTTCACCGAGAACCAGACGGGCTACAACGTCCATGACGAACTCATGCCCGAGCTGTCCGCCGACATCATCCGCTCGCACGCGAAGGACGGCTATGAACTTCTCATGGCGGCGCACTTCCCCAAGATCATCGCAGACGTCGCGCGGGAGCACCACGGGACGCTTCCCATCAAATATTTCTATGACAAGGCGATGAAGCTCTCGGGCGGGGACGCCGACATCAAGGACTATTCCTATCTCGGTCCGACGCCCCGCAGCCGCATTGCGGCGATCGTCATGATCGCCGACGCCTCCGAGGCGGCGACCCGCGCGCTCTCCGACCGCTCGCCCGAGCAGGTGGAGCGCACCGTGCGTTCCATCATCGAAGAGCGCATGGATCTCGATCAGTTTGCCGACTGCGACATCACCATCCGCGATCTGACCGTCATCCGCAGGACGCTCGTGGAGACGCTCTCGGGCGTCCATCATCACCGCGTCGAATATCCCGCCATTCGCTTCAACCGCGACCGAAAGGCGGTCAAGGAGACTCCGGAGGAGAAATCATGAACATCGTCTTTGATTCCGATCTGCCCGAAGAGGGCCTTTCCCGCCTTGCGGAGGCAATGGACGGCCTGTGGGAGGGGGACGACCTTTCCGCCGAGATCTGGCTCATTCCCGCCGAGGAGATCCGTTCGCTCAATGCCCGCGAGCGCGGCGTGGACGCCGTCACCGACGTGCTGAGCTTTCCTGCGATGGACGGCATCAAGGACCGCCCCATTCGCGGGAGCGAGCACATCGACTGCGTGCGGCCGGAGGACGGCAGCGTGTTTTTGGGCAGCGTCGTCATCTGCGAACAGCGGGCGCGCGAACAGGCGCAGGAGTACGGGCATTCCTTTGAGCGCGAGCTCTGGTATCTCGCCGTTCACGGACTGCTGCATTGCTTCGGGTACGATCACGAGACCGAGGAGGAAAAGCGCGAAATGCGCGAAAAAGAGGAATACGTCATGCAGAAACTTGACCTTCGGAGGGAATCATGAGAAGCGGCACGGTGGCCATCATCGGCAGAGCCAATGCAGGAAAATCCACGCTCGTCAACGTGCTGGTGGGCGAAAAGGTCGCCATTGTCTCGCCCAAGCCGCAGACCACGCGTGACCGCATTCTGGGCGTGCTCACGCGGGAGGAGCATCAGATCGTCTTTGTGGATACGCCCGGGATCTACAAGAGCCGCAACGTCCTGACCGAGGACATGATGAAGACGACGGAGGACACCTCGCGCGACGTGGACGCCATTTTGTACGTTCTCGACGGTCACGCGGGCGTCAGGGAGGAGGACGCCGCCCTCATCAACAAATATGCGGCGCTCGGCGTTCCGCTCATCGTCGCCTTTACGAAGATCGACATCATGCCCGCGGAAAACATCCCCGAAGAGGTGAAATTCCTGGCAGAGGCGGGCGTGGATGCGGACATCTATCCCGTGTCGGCGCGCAAGGGCAAGGGCCTTAAAAAATTAGAGGCGGCCATTGCGCAGATGCTCCCCGAAGGGGACAAGCTCTTTCCCGACGACGTCGTCTCCGACCGCAGCGAGAAGTTCATGGTCGCCGAACTCATGCGCGAAAAGATCCTTCTGAAATACGACGAGGAGATCCCGCACGGCGTTGCCGTCGTCGTCAACACGTTCAGGCGGCGCGAAAACGGGACGTATGAGATCGGCCTGGACATCATCTGCGAAAAACAGGCGCATAAGGCCATCCTCATCGGCAAGCAGGGCAGGGCGCTCAAAGAGGCGGCCTCCTTCGCGCGGCAGGATATGGAAAAATTCCTGGACGCCAAGGTCTTTCTGACCACCTACGTCAAGGTGCGCGAGGACTGGCGGGACAGCGAACGCCTCATCAAGGAATTCGGCTACGGCGAGGAGTAACGCCCTCGCTTTTTCGCGCGCCGTGACGGCCTGCGCTCCGACATCCCGCGTCGGAGAACGCCTTTTCCGCGGAGCGCGCATATCGGGACGTGCCGTCGGGACGCACCTGTCGGGTCTGGCAGGACGGACGGAGCGGAGCGGACGGGACTGAAGAGTTCGGCCGCATGGAACGCCGGCATATGCGCATACTGCCGCAGAGGGGGTGCATATGCAGGACAGGGGAGCGGCGGAACTTGCCTGGGAGATGTTTGAAAAGACGGGCAATTTTACCTATTACATGCTGTACAAACGGCTGAAGGGATAAACTATGGAAAGCAAGACGGACGCGCTCCTTCTGCGGGCGGTCGATTACGGAGAAAACGACAAGATCGTCACCCTTCTGACGGCGGACCGCGGAAAGATTGCGGCGGCCGTGAAGGGGGTGAAAAAGGCGGGGGCGAAACTGCGGTTTGCGGCCCAGCCTTTTTGTTTTGCGGAGTATGTCTTTGCGACGCGCGGGACGAGAAACACGGTGACGTCTGCGTCATTGTACGATGCATTCTTTCCGCTGTGCGAGGACATGACGCGTTACTATGCCGCCGCGGTCGTGACGGACGCCTGCGACAAGGTGGTGCTGGAGGGAATGCAGTCGGGCGCGCTGCTTGTTGCGGCGATCTCGGCGCTGGAGGGATTGTGTTCGGACGAGCCGCTTGCGCTTGTGCGGTTTTTGCTGGCGGCGCTTTCCTTTGCGGGGTATCCCGTGGAGGCGGGGGAATGCCCCGCCTGCGGCAGAGTCCCTGCGGGGAGGATGCGGTTTTCCTTTGCGGACGGCGCGTTTTTTTGCGACGCGTGTCTGCCCGACGCCGTCCCGGCCAGCGAGAGCACCTTTTGCGCCGTGCGCGCCGCGCAGGGAAAAGGCGAGGCGACGCCCGACGGCATTGTGCGGGCGCTGCGGCTTCTCGGGACGTATTTTGCGCGTCAGGTGGGAGCGGAACTTCCGGCGCTCGCGGAATATTTGCGCCTTTTGCATAAGGGTGTTCAAACAGCTTGACATTTGCCGCGAATATTTTTATACTTGTAGCAATTTTCGGCCTGCATTTTACGGGAGAGAACTATGAAAGAGACCATCAACCGCGCGGACGCGCTCGTCCTTGCGCACTACTATGCACCCGACGCCGTCCAGGCGGAAGCGGACTTTGTGGGCGACAGCTTTGCGCTCGCGCAGAAGGCGGTCGCGAGCGACAAGCCCGTCATCGTGTTCTGCGGCGTGTCCTTCATGGGGGAGAGTGCCAAGATCCTCTGTCCCGACAAGCGGGTCTATCTCCCCGCACCCGACGCGCGCTGTCCGATGGCGGACATGGCGACGGAAGAGGAGATCTTACATATGCGCGGGACGGTGGACGATCTTGCCGTCGTCGTGTACGTCAATTCCTCCGCGCGGCTGAAAGCGCAGGCCGACGTCGTGGTGACCAGCGCCAATGCGGTGAAGGTGGTCTCCCGTCTCAAAGAGAAGAACATCTATTTTATCCCCGACAAGAATCTCGGGGCGTTCGTGGCGGAGCAGCTGCCCGAGAAGCACTTTTATTTCGGACACGGCTGCTGTCCCATTCACAACGCGACGACGGAGCGCGAGGCGCGGGAGGCGCTTTCAAGGCATCCGGGGGCGCTGCTTCTCTCGCATGCCGAATGCCCGGAGGCGGTGCGTGCGCTCTCTGCGTTCGTTGGCTCTACGGCGGGCATGATCGCCTATGCCGAAAAGAGCGCGGCGCAGGAGTTTCTCATCGCGACGGAAGCGGGGACGCTGTATGACCTCCGCCGCCGCTGTCCCGACAAGAAGTTTTACACCACGCGCGAGGACTTCCTCTGCGCGAACATGAAGAAAAATACGCCCGAAGCGCTCCGAAGCGTCTTTGCGGGCGGCGGAATCCCCGTCGAAGTGGACGAGAACATCGCCGTCCGTGCGCGCCGCGCGCTCAGACGAATGCTGGAGCTTGCACAATGAAAGAAGAATTTCGCGAAACCCTTGTCATCGGCGCAGGGGCGGCGGGGCTCAACTGCGCCCTGCACCTGCCTGCGCCCTCCGACGTCCTCGTCCTCTGCAAGGGGGGGCTGAAGGAGAGTGACTCCTTCCTCGCCCAGGGCGGCATCTGCGTCCTGCACGATCCGGACGACGCCGCAGGCTACTTTGAAGACACCATGCGCGCGGGACACTACGAGAACAATCCCGACACCGTGCGCTGCATGATCGAACACTCGCGCGAGACCATCGACGAACTCATCACCTTCGGAGTCCGCTTTGCGCGCGAGGAAAACGGAGAGCTCGCCTATACGCGCGAGGGCGCGCATTCCCGTCCGCGCATCGTCTTTCACGCCGACTGCACGGGCAAGGAGATCACCTCGCACCTTCTGGCGGCGGCGCAGAAGCGCACCAACATCGAACTGCGGCCCTATACCACCATGCTCGATCTGCTGTTCGACGACGGCGGAACGTGCCTGGGCGCGGCCGTGCGCGACAACCGCTCGGGGGAAGTTTCCCTCATCTATGCGGGCAACACCGTGCTCGCCACGGGCGGCGTGGGCGGTCTCTTCGCCCATTCCACCAACTACCGCATCCTGACGGGCGACGGCGTGGGCGCGGCGCTCGCGCACGGGGTCGCGGCCGATCACCTCGACTACGTCCAGTTCCACCCGACGACGCTCTATACAAAGCGGCGGGGCAGACGCTTCCTCATCTCCGAGTCGGTGCGCGGCGAGGGCGCACAGCTCCTGAACGCCGCGGGCGAGCGGTTCGTCGACGAACTCCTCCCGCGCGATGTCGTGACCGCCGCCATCCGCAAGGAGATGGCAAAAGAGGGGAGCGACCACGTCCGCCTCGATCTGCGCACCGTGCGCGGCGGAGAACATACGCTGGAAAAGCACTTCCCCGGTATTTTGCACCGCTGCCGCAAGGAGGGCTACGACGTCCTGCGCGAGCCCGTTCCCGTCGTTCCCGCACAGCACTATTTCATGGGCGGCGTTCGCAGCGATCTGTCGGGCAGGACGACGGCGCCCCATCTCTATGCCGTAGGGGAGACGTGCTGCAACGGCGTCCACGGCAGAAACCGTCTTGCCTCCAATTCTCTTCTGGAAGCGCTCATCTTCGCCCGCCGCGCGGCACAGGACATCACGGACGGCGGCCGTGCAAAGGGAAAGACGGTCTGGGACTACACACAAAAGGAGATTGCCGCCATGCAGCGCGCACGGCGCAGGCTGGTCACACAGGAGACGCACCATGAAAGCGAGTAACGTCACGATGAAACTGCACTGGGACGAGGTCATCCTCGCCGCTCTGAAAGAGGACATCCCGTGGGAGGACGTCTCGGCGAATGCCGTCGTGCCGGAGGAGGCGCTCGGGCATGCCGACCTCATCGCCAAGGCGGACGGCGTGCTGGCGGGCCTGCCCGTCTTTGCGCGCACGTTTGCCCTTCTCGACGAGCAGACGCAGGTGGTGTTCCACGCCGCCGAGGGCGATTTCGTCACGGCGGGAACGCGCATCGCGGAGGTGACGGGCAGAATGCGCGTCATCCTTTCGGGCGAGCGCACGGCACTGAATTTCCTGCAACGTATGAGCGGAATCGCGACCTATACGCGGAAAATGGCAGACCTTCTCGCGGGGACGCACACTAAGCTTCTCGATACGCGCAAGACGACGCCCCTCTTGCGCAGCTTTGAAAAATATGCCGTCACGGTGGGGGGCGGGAGCAATCACCGCTTCAACCTCTCGGACGGCGTCCTTCTGAAGGACAACCACATCGGCGCCGCGGGCGGCGTGCGGCAGGCGATCGAACGGGCGCGCGCCTATGCGCCCTTCGTGCGCAAAATCGAGATCGAAGTGGAGACCCTCGACGAGCTGGACGAGGCGCTCGATGCGGGCGTCGACATCGTCATGCTCGACAACATGAAGGGGGACGCCCTCACGGAAGCGGTTCGCCGCGCCAGGGGCCGCGCCGAGACGGAGATCTCGGGCAACGTCACGCAGGAGAACTTGCAGCGCTATGTCTCCCTCGGCGTGGACTACATCTCGTCCGGCGCCCTCACGCACAGCGCACCCATTCTCGATCTCTCCCTCAAACACCTCAAAAGCATGTGACCTCTGAAACAGACAAATTTTGCGAATTTTCTCCCCTCGCAGACTGATTGCGGGGGGAGTTTTTCAAAAGACAGAGAACCACCTTCCTCGGGAAAAGATTGCGGGAGAAATTGCCGCCGACGGATTCGGGAGGGGGATTTCTCATAAAGAGGGGGATTTTTCACAAACAGGAACGCGCGGCCC
>CAJFMF010000002.1 GCA_904391375.1 Candidatus Gallimonas faecavium
GACGGCGCCGTCGTCACGGTGGACGACCTGTTCTATAACGTCCCTGCCCGCCTGAAATTCTTGAAGTCCGATACGGCGGAAGAGGGAGACATCAGCGGCGTCATGGCGCGGTTCCTTCTGTCGCGTCCCGAAATTTCCTTCACATATCTGAGTGACGGAAAATTGAAATACCGCTCCTTCGGCGACGGGCTTTCTGCCGCGCTGGTCGCGGTCTACGGCGCGGAGACATTGAAAAATTGCACCGAGATCCGCGCGGAGAAACACGGAATCCGCCTGTACGGATTTCTCGGGAATCGCAACTTCTATAAGGCAAACCGTACCTATCAGAGCCTTTTCGTCAACGGCCGCTATGTCGTCAACCAAACCGTCGGCGCAGCGGTGACGAACGCCTATGCGAGTTACCTCATGAAGCGGCAGTATCCGTTTTATGTGCTCTTTCTCGAAGTTCCGCCCGAAGTTGTCGACGTGAACGTACATCCCAATAAGGCAGATGTGCGCTTTGCGGATAATCAGATCATCTACGGCTGTGTGTATTCGATTGTATCCGCTGTCTTGGACGGAAATTCCAAGGCGCTCGAATACATCGTTTCAAGTCCGAAACTTGGAGAAACCGCTGTGCAGGACACGCTTTTTGAAGGAGATTCCGCCTTGCCTCAGGAACGGGCGGATGGAAAATCTTCCGAAAAGCATGAGTCTTTCTCGGCATTCCCTGCGGCAAACTTCGTTGATCGGGCGACGCGCGATTCTTCTTCGCGAAGAAATGACGGCGTTGTACAGACGGGAGCACCGTCCATGTCCTATGCGCAGGCAAAGAAAGAACTTGCGTTTGACGTGAGCATTCCGAAAGGGGATGAGCCGCAGTTTCTCGATCGGGAGAAGGTCGTCCTGGAAGTGCGTCAGCCTGCGATGCCCTCGCTTGCGCCGTCTTCCATGGAGGGCGCTCCTGCTTCTGCAAAGCCGCAGGAAGACGTCTTTGCGGAAAATCAGCGCTTTTTGCGGGAGCAGACGGCGAAAATGCGGCAGGATCGCGTCGATCCCGCTTCCCTGGAGTACAAGGGCGAGCTTTTCCGCACATATCTCATCTATCAGGCGGGGGATGTCGCGTATTTTATCGATCAGCACGCGGCGCACGAACGCATCCTCTATGATCGGCTGAAAGAGGCATGGGAAACGCGTTTTGTTGCGTCCCAGCCGATGCTGATACCGTTTGTCCTTACGCTCAACGGGCAGGAATTTGCCTTTCTGGAAAAGAACTTTTCCGTTCTGCGGGAAATTGGTTTTGAAATTGAAGAGTTCGGCGATACAAGCGTGCGGGTTTCGGCGGTTCCCGCCGATCTCATGGAGATCGATCTCAATGCTTTTTTCCAGGATGTCTTGTCCTCGATGGAGAGCCTGCGCGCGATCCGTCTTGTCGATCTTCTCAAGGACAAGCTTGCGACGGCGGCCTGTAAGGCAGCGGTCAAAGGCGGGGAAAGCCTTTCTTTGCAGGAAGTGCGCGCACTCATCGAGCAGATGGATGGGGACACGGGCATGAAATGTCCGCACGGTCGCCCTGCGGTCGTAAAAATGAAGAAAAGCGAGTTTGAAAAACTCTTCAAACGCATTGTATGAAAAAATTGATCGTAATTTGCGGACCTACGGCATCGGGAAAAACGGCGCTCGCCGTCGAATGCGCCAGGCGTTTTCAGGGCGAAGTCGTCTCCTGCGATGCCTACATTGTCTATCGCGGATTAAACATCGGAACGGCAAAGCCTACGGAAGAAGAAAGAAAGGGGATTGTGCATCATCTGATTGACGTTGCGGATCCCAGAGATAATTTTTCCGTACACGATTTTGAGAAGATGGCGGTCCCTGTCGTTGAAGACATCCTCTCGCGCGGAAAAATCCCTATTCTGTGCGGCGGATCGGGGTTCTATATGAACTCCGTCCTGTTTCAGAGCGGATTCGGAAATACGGCAGCCGACCCATTGATCCGTGCAAAATATGAGGCGTTTGTACGGGAGAACGGCAGAGAAGCGCTTCATGCGCTTTTACGAAAATGTGACCCGGAAAGTGCAGAAGTTTTGCATCCGAATGACGTAAAGCGCGTGATCCGTGCGCTGGAAATTTATGAACTGACGGGCAAGCGGAAATCGGAGCAGCATGATGAACGCGTGCCGCGTTTTGAGTACGTTGCTTTTGCGTTCGATTGGCCGCGTGAAGTGTTATATGAACGGATTGCCGTGCGTACGAGAGCCATGCTGGACGGCGGTCTCGTCGAGGAAGTAGAGGGACTTCTGGCAAACGGTGTGCCTGCTTCGGCGCAGTCCATGCAGGGGATCGGCTACAAAGAAGTCGTTGAAATTTTGAAAAATGGCGATAATCGTTGTAATATGTATGACATAATACTGAAAAATACGAGAAATTATGCCAAACGGCAGGTTACTTTTTTCAAAAAGCTTCCCAACTTGCATTGGCTGAAACCGACAGATCTGCCCACGGCAGTCAAGGAGATCGAAACAATCAATGACAGTTGAAGAGAGAATTTTGGATGCGGAGCAGAAACTTGCTCCGATGTTTGACGAAATTGACAGGATTGCGCTTTTCAATCAGGAGAAGGTGCTCAATGCGTTTCGGGAGGAACGGATCGCGCTTCGTCATTTTATGGCATCGACGGGGTATGGATACGGCGATGAGGGAAGAGAGAGCCTCGGAAAAGTGTATGCGCACGCGTTCGGCGCAGAGCGCGCCATTGTCTCTCCTTCGATTTTGAGCGGAACGCATGCCCTGACGGTTGCTCTTTTCGGCGTCCTGCGTCCAGGGAACCGCGTCTTGTGCATCAGCGGGGTGCCTTATGATACGCTGCGCGGTGTTGTCTGGGGCAAAGGAAACGGCTCTCTTGCGGATTTCGGAATAACGTTTGAGACAGTTCCGCTCGATGACTTCGGGAAAATCGACCTTTCGGCGGTTCGCAAAGCACTTCAAAGCGGATCTTACGATATGGTCTATCTTCAGCGGTCTCGCGGATACGAATTGCGCGATTCTTTTACGATCGAGGAAATTTCAGAGGCTTGCCACTGCGTGCGCGATTGCGGCTTTACGGGCTGCATCTTCGTCGATAACTGCTACGGGGAATTTGTCGAGACACGCGAACCGACGCAAGTCGGCGCGGATCTCATTGTCGGATCGCTCATCAAAAATCCGGGAGGCGGACTTGCTCCGACGGGCGGATATATCGCAGGTAAGGCGTCTTATATTGCTATGTGCGAAAATCGCCTTACAGCGCCTTCGGTCGGCGGCGAGGTCGGCTCGTATGCGTACGGATATCAGCTGTTCTATCAGGGATTTTTCCTTGCGCCCCATGTCGTCGCGCAGGCGCTCAAAGGCGCTTTGCTGATCGGTCAGTGTATGGCGGAACTCGGATATCAGAACTATCCGTCCATCGATCGGCTTCCGCCCGATATTACGCGCGCCGTGCGCTTTGATACCGAAAAACAGCTTACGGACTTCATTCAGTCGGTGCAGGATGTCTCTCCCGTAGACTCCTTCGTCAAACTGGAGGCCTGGGATATGCCGGGCTATGACTGTAAAGTGATTATGGCGGCAGGGACGTTCAATTCGGGAGCGAGTATCGAGCTCTCTGCCGATGCGCCCATTCGCGAACCCTATGTTGCCTATTTTCAAGGCGGCCTGACGTACGAGCATTGCAAACTTGCAGTGCGGGAGATTCTGAAGAAGCTCCTTGCGTAATTTGAATCCTTCGGCGAGTCGCTTTTTCAAATTGTTTTTTTGTTTGGATCCGATGCGGCCTTTCGAGCAGAAAACAGAGCTTATTCCCAATGAACTGAAGAAACCCTGATCGGGGGCCTGCCCGACAGGGTTTCTTTTTTGAATTTTACGAAATACTATCGGTTTCTTTTCCATTGATTTCGAAAAGAATGTTTCGGAAAAAGGATTTTTGCCTGAGGGAACCTTGATTCGGGACAATGTGGCGGCGATCGGGATTCCGAATGTGGCGCTCGGGCTTCCTGCAGACTCGGCATTTTTCCCTTTGAGGCATCTGCCGTTTCTTTGCGGCGAGATTGTCCTTTTCGCAGATGTTTTTCTTTAGTCTTGTATTTCACAACGAAAAACAAAGGTTTGTTTTTTACGCCATTGTTTGAGAGACAAGGCTTTTCCGTCATGTTTGGACAAGGCGCGGCATATCCTATACCATGCTTGAATTTTTACCGCCACGCCTGAGCGCCGCTCTGCGGCACGTCAATCTCAATCTTCTGTATGAACTGCGCGTCCGTGCGGACAAGCCGCTTGTGGCAAATTTAGGCGGCACATTCTGTTATGTGGGGGAAAACGGTCGAACGACGCAGCGCGAAGCGGCACTTGTCCCTACGGAGAAAGAACTCTCGGACATTGTGTTTGCGGCAAGCGGATATTCCGTGTATTCCGTCTCCGAGCAGATCAAACAGGGATTTTTGACGGGTGCGGCGGGGGAGCGGATCGGAATCGCGGGGAGTTATGTATGCGAAGGCGATCGCGTGCTGTCAGTGCATACGATCACATCGCTCTGCATTCGTGTCCCGCACGCAATCCCTGGTTGTGCGGAGCGGATTTATACCGACTGCCTTTCAAACGGAATTTGTTCGCTGTTGCTGATTTCTCCTCCGGGATACGGGAAAACCACGTTGTTGCGCGATCTGTCCCGTCTTGTAAGTTTGCGCATGCGTTTGAATATTCTCGTATGCGATGAGCGGGGAGAGCTTTCGGCGGGGGAATTGGGTGAGACGAGCGATGTCATGCGTTTTTCGGATAAACGGACGGCCTTTTCAGCGGGAATCCGAGCCATGCGTCCCGATTTAATTGTCACGGACGAGCTCCAGACGGAGGACTACGCGGCGGTCCGTCGAGCGCAGGAAAGCGGCCTTCATGTCTTTGCTTCCGCGCACCTTGTCCGCGTTGCAGATGTCCCCGAAAAGATCTTTGATCGCTATGTCGTACTCGACGGATTGGGTACGGTCGGAGCTGTCATCGGAGCGGACGATGTTATGGCTTAAAATCCTGCTTGCGTGTCTCACGGTAGGGTTCAGCGTTGGAATCGGCTACCTTGCGGCCAATAAATATCGGAGCAGGTATGCTTTTTACAGGCAGTTTCAGGATTTTAACGAGCGGTATCTGTCGGAATTGGAGTATGCGCGGAAACCGCTTCCCGTCTTTGTGCGGGAATACGAAGCCAAGGGGGATTTTTCGGGACTGCTTGGGGATTGGCTGAAAACGCGCGCGACGCAAGTGAAGCTTTCCTATCTCTCTTCCGATGAGCGCGAGCAATGCTGTGCTTATTTTTCGATGCTTGGACGCGGAAACGCACAGGCACAGGCGGAATATTTCGGGACATATAAACCATCGCTTTCGGAGAAGAAGGCAACTTGTGAAAAGGAGAGCAGGGAGCGGGGAGTGCTCTGTTTGAAGCTCGGATTGCTTGCGGGACTTGCTCTCGTCATTCTTATGATTTGAAATGGATATTTCCGTTATATTTCGGCTGGCGGCGATCGGAATTATTGTGACAGTCGTCTGTCAGCTGCTGAAAAAATCAGATCGGGACGACATCTCGACGGTCGTCTCGATCGTAGGCCTTGTAATTGCGCTCACGATTGCGGTCACGATGATCGGCGATTTGTTTGATGTAATTCGGGATATTTTCGGAGTGACATGACGCCCGTCTTTCAGTTGATCGGTATCGCGTTCCTGACCGCCGTTGCGGCGATCCTTGTCAAGAATACCAAACCGGAACTTGCTGCGGTCATTACGATTGCAGGCGGCGTTATTCTCGTACTCTTTGCGTTGGAGGCCTTTCGCGGAAGTCTTGGCATATTTTCCGAGATTGCCTCCATGACAGGCCTGGATGCCGCAATTATCAAGACACTTCTGAAGATGGTCGGAATCGGATATCTCGTTGAATTCAGCGCCGGAATCCTCAATGATTTCGGGCAGAATTCGCTGGCAGACAAATTGGTATTTTGCGGGAAAATCCTCGTCCTGATTTTGGCGATTCCCATTCTTGAAAATATTCTCACGCTTGTGAACGATCTTTTGGGGCTCATTGCATGAAGGAATACCTTTGCTTAAAGAAGGTCAGGCGATTTTACAAGTTGCGGCACAAAAGGAGAGTATGGTTGTTGCTCGGCGTTCTGTTCGCCGTCTTGTTTTTTGCCGTCAGTCCAGAGCTGTCTGTGAGTGCCTATACCCCAGAAGAAGAGCAGGCTTTGGAGGAATTCCGACTGCAGATCGATGAACTCCTGGATGCACTCGATACGGATGATTTGCAGGCTTATCTCAATTCGCTTTCCGAATTTGATCAAAGTGACATCAAAGATGTGCTCTCAGGCGTGATTACAGGCGATTTTGCGCTTGACTATACGTCATTGGGGCAGTCTGTTCTTGCGATCGTCTGGCAAGAAGGAAGGGCAATGTTGCCTGCCTTTGCCGTCATTTTGGCGGCTGCATTGCTCTGCGGGATTCTTAACTCTGCAAAAAATGGATTTATGCAGAGTAATATGACAGACATAATAAACTTTTCCGCCTATCTTGCCATCGGTGCCGTTGTGCTTGCGGTCCTTACAGACTTGCTCAAAGTCGGCTTTGAGGCGATTCAGAGCATGCAGACACAGATGGAGATCGTATATCCGATTTTGCTCACGCTGATGGCGGCGAGCGGCGGGTCTGTTTCGGTGGGCGTTTTTCGCCCCGCGGTTGCCTTTTTCTCCGGAGCCGTTTGCGAGTTATTTACGGCCGTCGTGTTGCCCGCTTCGGTCGTCGTGATCGTTCTCGCATTTATCGGGAATCTTTCTCCGGAAGTTCCGACGGAAAAACTGGGGGATTTTTTTAAGAGCATCAGCAAGTGGCTGATCGGGCTTACGCTCGGCTTGTTTACGCTGTTTCTGACTGTGCAGGGAATCGCCTCTTCGCAATACGACGGGCTGTCGCTGCGCGCCGTAAAATATCTCGTCTCGGGGTCTGTTCCCATTGTCGGCGGATTTTTATCGGGCGGAATGGATCTGGTGCTTGCGGGCAGCGCGCTCATCAAAAACGCAGTCGGTTCGTTTGCCGTTTTCTTACTCTTTGGCGCGATCTTGCGGCCCGTCTTGCTCTTTACGGCATTCCAGCTTTTTCTGCGCCTTGCAGCGGCCGTAACGGAGCCGGCAGGCGGAAAGCTGTCGTCCTTTTTGTCCCGCCTTGCGACGGACAGCGGATTCTTTCTCGCGGGACTTCTCTGCATTGCGTTCTTATACTTTTTGACGCTCGTCCTTCTGGTCTGTTCCACGGGAGTGATCTTTTGATGAAAGCGTACATTCTGAGCATCGTCGGCGTGATTCTCCTGACGGCCGTCATCACGATCATCGCGCCTCACGGAAAAATGGAAAAATTCCTGAAGGGGACGGCAAAGCTCGTCGTTTTAAGTGCCCTGATCGCACCGATCGCCGGATTTCTTACGGAGAAAGCGCCATCCCTTTCCGCGGCGGAAATCGGGACGGATACCGCATATCTGGAATATTGCGCCGAATGCTATGCCGATGCGGACGAACGGGCGATCAAAAAGTTTTTGGAGGAGGAATATTCGGTTGCGGCGGAAGTTGTCGTGACAAGAAATGCAGATGCGACATTTTCCTATGAAAAAATCACTGTCAGGATGGAAAACGAAGGAATATCGGGACAAGACGGGAATATAAATATTAGCGAAGAGATCAAAAGCGTCCTGGAGGCGCGTTACGGATGTAACACGGAGGTCATATGAGCATCCGAAAGCTCTGGGAAAACCGCACGGCGCGCATTTTGCTGATTGCAGGTGCGGCGCTCCTGCTTTTGCTGGCCTGTTGGCTCGTATTCGGGGGCGATAAAAGCGCGAATGCGATGGCAGGCGGGGCTTCCATGACGGAGGAAGAAGCGCGGTTGTCCGCCATTCTCTCCGAGGTGGAGGATGCGGGAGAGGTGCGGGTCTTTATTACGCAGGAAGACGGTGCTCCTGTGAGCGCGATCGTCTTGTTCAGCGGCACGGACGGGATACTTGTTCGGCTGCGGCTGACGCAGATCGCCGCACGGGCCTTGGATATTGCCGAGAATAGGGTGCTTGTGTACCCGTCGGAGACATAGAAATTTTTGTTGAGAAGGAGATAGCATAATGTCCAACACGAAGAAGATCGCGCTCATGTCCACGCTTGTTCTGCTGCTCGCCGTAACCGCTGTGTTCAATTTCGTGCTTGCGGGAACGAGGACGCAGGATGTAAGTGCCGACGTCGAAGCAAATTACTTCACGACCTATCGCGCCGACCGCAATTCGACGCGCAGCGAGGAGTTTGTCCAGCTCGACAGCGTCATTTCGGCCTATGACGAAGGGTCGGAGGAGCAGACAGCCGCGCTCAAGCGCAAGCAGGAGCTCGTGGAGGCCATGGAAGACGAGCTGATCATGGAATCCATCATCAAGTCCATGGGATTTTCGGATGCGGCCGTGGCCATCGGGGATACGGAGAACATCAATGTTTTTGTCAATTCCAATGAATTGACGGACGAAATGGTCACAAAGATCTTCTATGCGCTCGAAGTCGAGCACCAGATCCGCGACGGAAATATTATAATTATGCCCGTTTATGCGGAAAGTTGAAAAAAATAGTGGTAATTCCTGAAAAGATGTGCTATAATGGTTTTCGGAAAGGAGACGGTTATGGCAAGCATCAAATACAATCCCAACGGACAGAAGGGGAAAATCACCTATAACTCCGACATTGTCAGCGGAATCATCGTTCTCAGCCTGAAGGAGACGGAGGGAATCGAACTGGTTCCGTCCAAGAACAAGGGGATTAAGGTCTGCTTTGAAAAAGAAGGCGTTTTTGTCGACATCTCTGTCATTGCGTATTATGGATACAAGGTGCCGGAGCTTGCGTTCCGCATCCAGCAGACCATCAAACAGATGGTCGAGTCCATGACGAAATACAAGATCGCCAAAGTGGATGTCCATATCACGAGCGTCATTTTCCCTGCCGCCAAGTCGGAGGCAGAACCTGCGGCGGAGCCTGCCGATGACGCGGCAAATGCCTGATTGAACTGAACGAATACGGCGGCGTTCCCTCTCGCGTGCGAGGGGGAACGCTTGCATGAGGAAAACATTATGAGAAATGACGCGCGCGAAGCCGCTTTCAAGATTATCTTTGCCGATCTGTTCGGAAACGACGGGGAAAAGAATTTCCGCGCCGCCCTTTATCGGCAGGCAAAACTCAGCGAAGAGGAGTGTTCTTTTGCGGAACACCTTTTTCAGACCTATCGCGCTCACAAAGAAGAACTCTCCGGACAGTTGGCGGGCGCCGTGACGCGGTACGCCGATTATCGCATTTATCCTGCGGATCGTGCCGCGCTTTTGCTTGCGCTCACGGAAATTAACTACTGCGACGATATTCCGCCCGTTGTATCCGTTTCGGAGGCAACGGCGCTTGCGCGCAAATATTCCACGGAACATTCTGCCGATTTTGTCAACGGCGTCCTCGGAGGAATCATCAACAAATGACGTGCATTGACGGAAAAAAGATCGCCGCAGAGATCCGCGCCGAGCTTCGCGATGAGGTCGCACGTTTTACACGGCAAAGCGGGAAAACGGTCGGGCTTGCCGTAGTTCTGGTAGGCGACGATCCTGCGTCGGCTGTATATGTACGGAATAAGATCCGTGCCTGCGAAGAAGTCGGAATCCGATCGTTTGCCTATACGCTTCCTGCCGATGCATCTCAAAGCGCCGTCGAAGCGCTGGTTACCGAATTGGCTTCCGACAACGCGGTTGACGGGATTCTTGTACAATTACCGCTGCCTGCGCACCTCGACGGGGAGCGCATTCTTTCTCTGATTCCGCCCGCAAAAGACGTGGACGGATTTACCGCGGAAAATCTCGGTCGGCTCGTCTGCGGGGAACGCGGCCCGGTTGCGTGTACGCCTTTAGGTGTCATGGAGCTTTTGCGGCGTTCCGGGATTGACCCGGACGGCATGCATGCGGTTGTCGTCGGGCGGAGCAACATTGTCGGAAAGCCTATGGCCATGCTTTTGCTCAATGCCAACGCGACGGTGACCGTCTGTCATACGCATACCAAAGAGCTTGCAAAGGTGTGTGCGCAGGCAGATCTCTTGATTTCGGCAGTCGGCGTCCCTGCGTTTATTACCGCGGACATGGTAAAAGAGGGTGCCGTCGTCATCGATGTCGGCATTAGCCGCAAGGACGGAAAGCTGAAAGGGGATGTCGACTTTGATGCCGTTGCGCCGAAGACGTCTTGCATCACGCCTGTTCCGGGCGGGGTCGGGCCGATGACGATTGCGATGCTTTTGAAGAATACGCTCACCTGTGCCATGAGGTCTGCGAAATGAACTTTCAGGAACAATTTGAAATTTACCGCACACATTTTGAGACATATCTCGAAAATCGGTGCGCGGGTATGGCTTTTGAGCCGCAAATTCTCACGGAGAGTATGCGTTATTCCCTGTTATCCGGGGGGAAGCGCATACGCCCCGTGCTCTTTTTTTCCGCATTGGAGGCGTTCGGGCTCTCTTTTGCGGGCGAGGAGCCTTTGGCGTTTGCGCTCGAGTGCATTCACACATATTCCCTCATTCATGACGATCTTCCCGCAATGGACAACGACGATTTTCGCCGCGGACGTCCGTCCAATCACAAGGTGTTCGGAGAAGCCAACGCCATTCTGGCGGGGGATGCGTTGCTCTCGTATGCATTTGACTGTATGCTGTCGGAATGCGGCAGAGACCGCGCACATCTTTGCGCGGCGCAGGCGCTTTCGCGCGCGGCGGGAGCGGAAGGAATGGTGGCGGGACAATCACTCGATCTGCTCTCTACGGGAAAGCCCGGAGACGAGAAGGCTCTGCTTGCGATCTATCGCAACAAGACGGGGCGGCTCATTGCGGCGCCCGTTGTAATGGCGGCTATTCTTTCGGGGCAATATCAGAAAGAGGCGGAGGCGTTCGGCCTTGCGCTCGGGGCGCTGTTCCAACTGACGGACGATATTCTCGATGCGGTCGGGAATCGTGCCGCGCTCGGAAAGTCGATCGGAAAGGATGCACAGGAAGGAAAACTGACGGCGGTATCCGTTTATGGGTTGGAAGGTGCGCGCCGCCGGGCGGATGAATCCGCGCGCAAATGTCTGGATGTACTGCATACGATGGAATCGGCGGACACAGGATTTCTGACGCAACTGACGGAATATGTACGCGGACGAGATCGTTGACATAGAGGGGAGAATGCATGGACGTCATTACGCGAGAGGAGCTGAAGTCAGCTTCTTTTTCTCAACTTCAAAATGATTGCGAAGCATTGCGGAAGGAGATTTTTGATACGGTATCGGTACGCGGCGGGCATCTGGCGTCCAATCTCGGCGTCGTAGAGCTCACGGTCGCATTGCATCGCGTGTTTTGTTTTCCCGAAGATAAAATTGTCTTTGATGTCGGACATCAATGTTACGCACACAAACTTCTTTCCGACCGTGCGGAGCGCTTTTCGACGCTGCGGAGCCGCGGCGGAATTTCCGGCTTCCCCAAACGTTCGGAGAGTCCGTATGACAGCTATGAAACGGGCCACGCGGGCACGGCGATTTCCGCCGCGCTCGGAATCGCAAAGGCGCGCGATTTAAAGGGTGAAGACTTTTGCGTGATCGCCTTGGTCGGAGACGGCTCTTTCAATAACGGGCTCATCTATGAGGCGCTGAACAGTCTGAAAATTCTCAAGACGCGCATTCTCATCGTGCTGAACGACAACGGCATGTCCATCTCGCCCACGGTCGGCGGGACGCATGAAGTGCTTTCCGAGCTCAAAGAAGGAAACGGCCCTTTGGCGGACGTCGCTCTGTTCGAGCGCTACGGACTGCACTACATGGGGGTGTACAACGGGAACGATTTTTCCGAGCTGCTTCCCGCCATGGAACAGGCAAAATCGCTCCTGTCGACGCAAAGCGTGCTATTGCATGTCACGACGCGCAAAGGACAGGGGTATGCCTTTTGCGAACAGTGTCCCGACCGCACACACGGCGTCTCGCCCAATCGTCCCGGAAAAGAGTATTCCGCCGCACTCGGAGAGGAATTGAACGCCCTTGCGGAAAAAGATCCCCGCATCGTTGCCGTGACGGCTGCCATGACCGACTCGTTGGGTCTGCGTCCCTTTTTCAATGCGTTTCCGGAACGGGCGTTCGACGTCGGGATTTGCGAGGAACATGCCTGCGTTCTGTCCGCAGCGCTTGCGACGGAGGGGATGCATCCCTATTATGCGATCTATTCCACCTTCCTGCAGCGCGCGTACGACGAAGTCATCCATGATGTCTGCGGGCAGAATCTGCCCGTCACATTCTGTATCGATCGTGCGGGAATCACGGGAGCGGACGGAGAAACGCATCAGGGCGTGTTTGACCTTTCCTATCTTGCTCCCGTTCCGAACCTGACCATCGCAATCCCGTCCAATATTTCGGAATTTCGCGCCATGCTCCGCCTGAGCGCATCTTATCCCGCGCCGCTCGCCATCCGCTATCCGCGCGAGGGCGAGGAAGGTGAATTTTTGCCTGTCGAAATCGGGAAATTTGCTATTTTGCACAGTAATACGACAGACACAATCATCTATGCGGCGGGGGAGCGCTGTATAAAGCTCGCCGCAAGCGTTCTCTCGGCCGCCGAAGCGCAGGGAACGGGATTTACCTTGGTCAATGCGCGCTTCTTGAAGCCGATTGACCGCGATTTTATTCTTTCCCGCAAGGAGAAGTATGTGATCACGATCGAGGACAATGTCTGTATCGGAGGCCTCGGCGATGCGGTCGCCCGCGTTCTGCGTGGAAGCGACAAGGTCATACAAAGTCTTGGAATTGACGATACCTTCCTGCCGCACGGGACCGTGCAGGAGCTCGCCGAAGAGTGCGGGTTGAACAAGAAAAATCTTTTGTCCTGTCTGTTAGATTGCCATGCGCGCTGATCTCTTTTTTGCTGAAAAATACGGGTCGAGAACGCGTGCGAAAGATGTCCTGAAAGAGGGACGTATTTTGCGGAACGGAAAGCCTCTTTCTCCGTCCGATGAAGTACAGCCGACCGATACTTTCTGCTTTCTTGAAGAGGGCATACAATATGTTTCGCGCGGCGGGTATAAACTCGTGCGCGGCCTCGACGTGTTCGGAGAGAGCGTTGATGGAATGGTCTTTGCGGATCTGGGCGCCAGTACGGGCGGATTCACCGAAGTGCTCCTTCGCCGCAAGGCAAGGCATGTCTATGCGGTGGATGTCGGAAAGGCGCAGCTTGCTCCGTCGTTGGCCGCCGACACGCGCGTGACGGTCATGGATGAGACAAACGCGCGCTATCTTACGGCAGACATGTTTGAGGAACCCCTGGACGGCGTTGTTTCCGATCTCAGCTTTATTTCTCTGCGGCTTGTTCTGCCTGCGGTTGCGGCGATCCTTCCCGCGCAAGGGAAGGCGTTTGTCCTGTTCAAGCCGCAATTTGAATGCGGCGGAAAGGGGCTCGGCAAAAGCGGCATTCTTCCGACCCGTTGTCATCGGGATCTGCTTGCCGACTTTTACGCATTTTGTCTTACGCTTTCGCTTTCCCCGCGTGCGGTCGTCTGTGCGCCCGTCGTCCCCCGCAAAAATGTGGAATACATCGTTTTTTTGCAGAAGAACGCCGAACCGATTGCTCCGCAGTTATTTCTGAAGGAAGCAGAACGCCTTTTTTGAGTGGTAATTTTTTGAAAACCTCTTGCATATATGCAGGATTTGTTTTATAATAGTGAAAATGAAGATCGGTATTTTTTACAATCGGGATCAGGCAGATTGTTTTGTCGCGCAATCGCTTGCCTCTGCCATCCGACAAGAAGGGCATCTCGTACAGATCTTTTCGGACCTGGATGAGATTGGCGGCGTGAATCGGCTGGTTGCGCTGGGCGGAGACGGCACGATGCTCCGCACGGCAAAGCGTGCTTCGGCGCTTGCCATTCCCATCGTCGGCGTAAATTTCGGCCGTCTCGGATTTCTGACGGAGTTTGAACGGGACGAGCTTTTTTCCGTCGTCCCGCTTGTCTTGGACGAGCATTGCGCGCGGCTGGAGCGCTCTATGCTGGAGGTGGAGCTCAACGGAAAAACATTTGAGTGCCTCAACGAGCTGGCGCTCCTGCACCCTGTCGCGCCGAAACACGAAAATAAGGTTGTAACGATCTCGGTGACCATTGACGGAAGTCATGCGGGAGAATTTACGGCAGACGGACTGATTGTCACGACGCCGACGGGCTCCACGGCATATTCGCTGTCTGCCGGGGGGAGCATTATGACGCCGGACTGTGCGACCTTTCAGCTTACCCCCGTATGCGCGTTTTCGATGCGGAGCCGTCCGATTGCATATTCCGATAAAAGTGAGCTCGGTTTTTCCTTGCCGCAAGGCGCGCTCGTCCTTTACGGAGACGGCGTATATCTCGGCGAAGCGGGGGCACAGGACAAGCTGGTCGTAAGGAAGTCCGTCCGTTCCGCGACATTCCTTACGCGCGGAATCAGCGAGTATTTTCGTCGTCTGACGCAAAAAATCAGTTGAAATGGAGGACGTTTATGTCAAGAAACCTTCGCCATGAGACAATTTTATCCCTGATCGAAGAAAAGGAGATCGAAACGCAGGAAGAACTCTGCCAGGAACTTGCGGCGCACGGATATGCCGTGACGCAGGCGACTGTCTCGCGCGATGTGAAAGACCTGCGTCTTTTCAAGGTGCGCGGAAAAGAAAAGCGTTTCCGCTATGCCTGCGTACGGGAAAACGAGGGGGGACTCTCCGACAAAATGCGCGCGCTTTTTCGCACCTGCGTCGTCAGCATCCGCGCGGTCGGAAATCTTGTCGTCCTCAAAACGCTTCCCGGGAGCGGGCCCAATGCCGGGGTTGTCATCGATGAACTTGCGTACCGTGAAGTGGTCGGCTCCATTGCCGGCGACGACACCGTCCTGCTTATCTGCGAAACGGCGGCCGAAGGCGGCGAAATTGCCGAACGGCTCTCCGCGATCGTGAAGGGCTGAGGGGAGAAACATGCTTCAGCGACTTGTCATGCGCAACGTTGCGCTGATCGACCAGGCGGAACTGGAATTTTCCGAAGGTCTGAATGTACTCTCGGGAGAGACGGGCGCGGGAAAGTCCGTGATTCTGGACGCGATCGACTTTGTGCTCGGAGCAAAAGCGGATCGCGGCATGATTCGCTCCGGAGAGGATTTCTGCACGGTGCGCGCAGAGTTCTCTGTTACCGATGAGCGCGTCGATGCCGTCCTTGCCGAATACGATATCGAATCGGGAGAAACGCTGATCCTGTCCAGAAAACTGACATCGGACGGGAAGAGTTCGCTTCGTCTCAACGGATGTGCCGTAACTGCCGCCATGCTGCGCCGCATCACTTCTCTTCTGGTAGACGTCCATGGACAGAGTGAGCACTTTTATCTTCTGCGGGAAGCGAACCAACTGCGGCTCCTTGACGCGGTTGCGGGAGCGCCCGTTTCCGAATGCAAAAAAACGCTTGCGGGACAGCTTTCCGAGCGACGAACGATTCTTGCGGATCGGGAAAAACTTGGCGGAGACGAAGGCGAACGCGAACGCAGGCTGGACATTCTGAAGTTTCAGATCGAGGAGATCGAGCGCGCCGATTTGCGGGAGGGTGAGGAAGAGGAGCTGATTGCCTTCCGTGAAAAATTCCGCAATGCCGAAAAGATTCTCGATGCGCTTGGCGCGGTGCGCCAATATCTGGCGGAGGACGGCGGAGGGACGGATTTGCTGCGCAGTGCGGGCAGGAACCTTTCGCCGATTGCTCGCCTGGACGAGCGCTATTCTGCGCTTGCCGACCGAATCGAAAATGCGGCCGCTGAAGTAGAGGATATTGCCGCAACGGCGGAAGATCTTGCGGCGGAACTCGATGTCGATGAGCGGGAAGCGGAACGCGTGGAAGCGCGTCTGGACGAGCTTCGCGCATTAAAAAAGAAGTACGGCGGATCTGTTTCCGAAGCGCTTGCATTTCTTTCGCGGGCGAGGGAAGAGTTCGACATGCTCTCGGATAGCGAAGCGCAGTTTGAACGGCTCGGAAAGCGGTTGCAGGAGATCGACGATGCGATCTATTCTACCTGTGTTTCTCTTCAGGAAGCGCGGAAAAAAGCGGCTGCGGGATTTACTTCACGGGTCGTCAAGGAACTCGCTACATTGAATATTGCGTCGCCGCAGTTCGAGATCCGTTTCGGGACATTTGCGCGCGAAGACGTCTCGCGCGCAACGGCAGAGGGACTGGGCGAGGTCACATTTTTGTTCTCGGCCAATGCCGGCGAGCCGCTCAAAGAGCTTGGCAAGATCATCAGCGGCGGCGAGATGAGCCGGTTTATGCTGGCAATTAAGACGCAGCTCTCCGCCGTCAATGCCATCGGAACATATATTTTTGATGAAATTGACGCGGGGATCGGCGGCAAGACGGCGCGTGTGGTCGGAGAAAAATTCTGTAAAATAGCCAGAAATGTGCAGATCATAGCGGTATCGCACCTTGCGCAGATTGCGGCGTTTGCCGACCGCGAATTCTACATCGAGAAAATTGAATCGGACGGACGAACATACACCGTCGTCCATACCGTCGAAGATGAATCGCGCGTGCGCGAGATCGCTCGTCTGATCGGAGGAGACCCGGAGAGCAAGACGGCGCAGCTTCACGCAAAAGAGCTTCTTGATAACGCCGCGGCATATAAGAAATCATTGAAATAACGGTTTATTTTGGCGAATTTCGCTCGTGCATAGAATGATTTCAGTTTACGCAAATTGACTTCTGTATAGAAAACGGAGGTCGGAATGCGTAAGCTGAAATTTTTTCTTGCGGGAGCCCTGCTTGCGGTATGTGCCGCGTTCGGATGCGGCGCTCCGCTGCCCGCCGATGCCGCTGAAACGGAGTATTACCTCGGCGGTATGACGGCGGGGTTTTCTCTCTCTGCCAACGGAGTGGAGATCATTGCGTTCAAAGAGATTCGTACGGCGGGAGGAAGTCGGTGTCCTGCCTCGGACGCGGGCATGAAGACGGGAGACGTGATCGTCGCCGTCGACGGGCTCCATACCAGAACGGTGGAAGAGCTTGGGAATGTGCTTGCACGGGCAAGCGGAAATGCCTCGGAATTTCTTGTGCGTCGAGGAAAAGAGTCGCTGCAATTTACGCTTACGCCCATACGGGACGATAAGGACGAAAAATTTAAGATCGGCATTCTCATTCGCGATACGCTTTCCGGAATCGGAACGGTGACGTATATCGAAAAAGAAAGCGGGCGGTTCGGCGCACTCGGCCATGCCGTCTGCGATGAGAACAAAAATTCCTTTCGCCTTGCGGATGCCTGCGTCTACCGTTGCAGCATTATCGGCGTCACGCGCGGTGAGCGCGGGCGGGCAGGGGAGTTGCGCGGATTCCTTCTGAACGATATGCCCATCGCGCAGGCGGATAACGTCTGCGGGACAGGGTTATACGGCACATTTGAGAGCGGATATGACTTTTCCGAGTTACAGACGGTGACCGCGGCGCCGATGTCAGAGGCGACCATCGGAAAGGCGGTAATATATTCGACCATCGACGGTGTCGAGCCGAAACCGTATGAGATCGCCATTGCAAAGGTGGACCCGGGGAACCGCAACAACAAGAATTTTGTCATTAAGGTGACGGACGACACGCTTTTGCGCGAGACGGGCGGCATCGTTCAGGGGATGAGCGGGAGTCCCATCATACAGAACGGTAAGATGATCGGTGCAGTCACGCATGTATTTCTCAACGATCCGACGCGCGGATATGGAATCGGGATTGAAAAAATGCTCGGAAACTAAGCATGGGCGGCAGGATTTTCCTGCCGCTTTTCGGTGTTATATTTTTCAGAAAACGACGCAAACTGCAGACATGAAAAAGGGATGGATTTGTGCCGCGCTCGCGCTGACGCTTGGAGCCGCGGCCATAACGGGGAACATTGACATGACGGCATCTGCGGCCTCCGACGAAGAGGTTGTAACAGACTGCAAGGCGGCCTATCTCATGGATGACGCAAGCGGAGTAACCTTGTTTGCGCGCGAAGAGACGAAACGGCTTCCCATCGCGAGTATGTGCAAGATCATGACGCTTCTTTTGGCACTTGAAGCGGCCGATGCGGGTGATCTCGAGTATGAAGAGGAGATCACCGTTTCCGAGCATGCCGCGGGAATGGGGGGATCACAGGTGTTTCTCGGCGCCGGACTTTCCTATCGCGCCGATGACCTGCTGAAGAGCATTGCGGTCTGCTCGGCAAACGATTCGTGCGTGGCAATCGCAGAGCGTCTGAGCGGGAGCGAAACGGCATTCTGTGACAGGATGAATGCGCGCGCAAAAGAACTCGGAGCGGAAAATACCCTCTTTGCAAATTGCACGGGACTTCCGAAAGACCCGCAGTATTCATGCGCAAAAGACGTTGCGCTCATGCTGCGCGCCTTGATCGGTCACGAAAAATACCATGAGTATGCAAAGGTCTGGCTGGAAGATTTCCATCATCCGGACGGGCGCGTGACGCAGATGACAAATACGAACAAGCTCATCCGTCAATACAACGGCTGCGACGGGGGGAAGACGGGCTTTACAAATGAGGCAGGGTTCTGCCTCGCGACATCTGCAAAGCGCGGCGACATGCGCGTTATCGCGGTTGTCATCGGTGCTTCCGATTCCAAAACGCGGTTTGCCTCGGCCGCATCGCTTCTCAACTATGCCTTCGACCGTTTTGAATCGAGCATCTATCTGACAGCGGGACAGGCAATCGAAGAACATGCCGCAGTGCGCGGGAGCCGCGTGCATGAAGTTGCCCTGATTCCCGTAAGGACGTTGAGCGTTGTCAAGCGCCGCGGAACGGAGGAATCCTATACGGTATCCTGCGAAATACAGGAGGCGATCGCTCCGATTGCCGCAGGAGATGTCCTTGGCGAGGCAGTATTGTATCGGGAGGGCGTCGAGGTGATGCGCTCGGAATTGGTGGCACAGGAAGCGGCCCCGCGCTTTACTTGGTGGGATGCCTATCAGGAAGGGGCAAGACACTGGAATATAGTGTAAAAAATCATATTTAGCATTGTAATATGCGTGACATAGTATCATTTTTACGGTGCTCTGTCACGTTTTTTTATTGACCTGATGCTACAAAATGTGGTATAATATTTCTATGATACACACAAGAGATACGTTGTTTGTCAATGAAAAAGGACATCTTACAATCGGCGGTGCCGACTGTGTGGATTTGGCCGAGCAATTCGGTACGCCGCTCTATGTCTTCGATGAGCGCTATATCCGACGCATGATGCGGATTTATCAGGATACCATCAATGCGGAGTATGACGGACACGGACTCGTACTCTATGCCTCCAAGGCATTTTCCTGCGAAGCGATCTACGCCATTGCGCGCCAGGAAGGGATCGGCGTCGATGTCGTATCGGGCGGTGAACTCTATACGGCAAAGAAGGCGGGATTTCCCGCTGAGAAAATCACGATGCACGGCAATAATAAGCTCCCGCATGAGATCAGCGAGGCGCTTTCATGTGGTGTCGGCATGATCGTCGTCGATGCGCATTCGGAAGCCGATCTCATCGAGGCTGAGGCGAAAAAACGCGGGATAATACAGGATGTGATGATCCGCATCAATCCGGGCGTCGAAGCGCATACGCATGCCTATGTACAGACGGCAACCCCCGATTCCAAATTCGGGTTCTCGGTCGCAAACGGTGCCGCAGAGGAGATGACCGGTTATGTCCTCTCAAAGCCGCATCTTCGGCTCAGAGGATACCATTGTCATATTGGATCGCAGATCTTTGAAAAGCAATCCTTTGTGTTTGCCGTGCAGAAAAATCTCGCGTTTATGGCCGAGATGAAGACAAAGCTCGGGTTTGAAGCCGATTCGCTCAATATGGGCGGAGGTTTCGGGATCTGGTATGCCGAAGGCGACGCCATGATCGACGTCGAGGGATATGCAGACTATCTCAAAGCACTGCTGTCCACCATCAAAGAAGGCTGTAAGACGCTCGGGTTGCGTCTCCCGTTTGTCTATCTGGAGCCGGGGCGTTCGATTGTCGGGGAAGCGGGGATCACGCTCTATACCGTCGGGGCAATCAAGGAAATCCCGGGTATCCGCAAATACGTCGCCATCGACGGCGGCATGTTTGACAATCCGCGCTACGCGCTCTATCAGAGCAAATACACGGCGGTATTGGCCAATCGTGCGGCAGAGGAGCCGACGGAACTGGTAAGCATTGCAGGAAAGTGCTGTGAAAGCGGCGACCTGATCGGAACGGATTTCAACTTGCCTGCCGCCGGAACGGGGGACATTCTTGCCGTTCTTTCGACGGGCGCGTATAATTACTCCATGGCTTCCAACTATAATCGGAACTTTATTCCGCCTGCGGTTCTTGTCAAGGACGGGAAGGCCGACTATATCGTCCGTCCGCAGTCCTATGAAGATCTCGTCCGCAATGACGTGATTCCCGATCGACTCAAATAATAGAAGCCAAACCCTTGCTATTTGGCGGGAAATTCGATATAATAGGGGCATTATGGCGGAATACATCATCTATTTGTTCGCAAGCTTATGCGCTGTCACGATCGTGCTCACGCTGCACGAGTTTGCGCACGCCTTTGTCGCCTACAAATGCGGCGATCCGACGCCCAAATGGAGCGGGCGTCTCTCGCTCAATCCGCTTCGGCACTTTGATATCATCGGCCTTGTGAGCTTTACGCTTGTCGGATTCGGCTGGGCGAAGCCGGTTGCGATCAATCCGGAGAATTTCCGCAAATACCGCCTCGGGCTCGGCCTGACGGCATGCGCGGGAGTCGCAATCAATTATCTGACTGCCTTGTTGTTCTATCCGCTCTACCTGGCCGTTACGTTCTATATGCCGTCCGTTCCCTTTGTGACGTCATTTATCGGAACCTTTCTCTGGCTGATCTTTGCGTACAGCCTCAATTTCTTTGTGTTCAATCTTCTGCCGCTCTTCCCTCTGGACGGATTTCGCATCCTGGATGCCGTAAACCGCAGGCGGGGCAGAGTTTTCCGCTTTTTGCGCAACAACGGACAGTTTATTTTGTATGCGCTCATTCTGGAAAGTTTTATCTGTCGGCTTCTGGTGCAAGTCGGGATCGCGCAGATGGGATGGTTTGATATTCTCGGCTGGTTCATGCAATTCGCGACGCAAATCCTCGGCTGGCCGATCAAGGCGCTCTGGGGGCTGATTCCATGGTAGATTCGGAAAAAATACAATCCATTCGCGACAAGTTTGAGTCGGCTGTCGACTATACGACGGTCCTGAGCAATTTTGAAGGGCCGCTCGATCTGTTGCTGTATCTCATCAACCGCGAGGAAATTGCGATTCAGGACATCTTTGTCTCGCAGGTCACGGAACAATTTCTCGAATACATGCAGGGGCTTTCCGCACTTGATGTCGACAAAGTGAGCGAATACCTCAATATTGCGGCGACGATCATCAAGATCAAAGCGCAATCGCTTGTTCCCAATCTGACAGAGGACCCCGAGCTTGACGCGGAGATCGAGGAGGACAAGGCGCAGCTCATTCGCGCGCTGGAAGAGTACAATCTCATCAAAGAGGAGACAAAGAAATTAAAAGAGCTGGAGACGCTCGGCGTTTACTTCAAGGATCCGGATAAAAATGTCGGAGAAGTGCGCACCGTATTCACGCTTGACAATCTGAACATGGACGAACTGATCCGAGTCTTTTCACAGCTTCTTCTCAAGCGGGAAGAGTCGATGAAAGAGGCGGAGATCCGCGAGATTCCGCGGGATTCGTTCACGGTCGAACAGAAGATACAGTTTGTGCTTGAAAGCCTGGAAAGCCTCAAAGAAGTCCGATTCGAGGATCTGTTTACACGGGACTTCACGAAATCGGAGATCGTTACGACCTTTCAGGCAATCCTGGAGCTTCTGAAATATCAGTTCCTGCGCGTAAAGCAGGACGGAATGTTCGGGGAAATCACCATATCGCTCAATCCCGATCGGGACGAGGAGGCAGAACTTGGAACAATTGACGAATACGATTGAGGCAATTCTGTTTGCCTCCGGGAAGGGCGTTCCCATCGCGGATATTGCCGAAAAGCTCGAGGTCACGGAGGGCGCCGTTAAAAAGTCGCTCAAAGAGCTTCGGGAGCGCTACGGGGAGGACGGCGGGATCGTCCTTCTCGAATTCAATCAGAAGGCACAGCTCGGCTCCAATCCGAAATACAAGGAAGGTGTTGCGGCGGTTCTCAATCCGATCCGCGAAAAAGAACTCACGCGGACCATCCTTGAGACGGTTGCGATCATCGCATACAAGCAGCCGATCACGCGAACGGAGATCGAACTCCTGCGCGGGGTCAACAGCGACTACGCCGTAAATGCGCTTCTGGAGCTCAAGCTTATCTACCCGTGCGGCAGAAAAGATGCCGTCGGGCATCCCATTCTGTTTGCCACGACGGATGAATTTCTCAAACGGTTCAAACTGAACTCGCTTGCCGATCTCCCCGATTACGACACACTGATGGCGGCAATCACGCGGACAGAAGAGGAGCACGACACCTATCTGTATGCCCGCGACGAATTAAAAGAAGAGACGGCAGCAGCCGAGCAGAAGCCGTCTGAAGACGCAGCTGCGCCCGATCGGGAAGCAGGGAAGACGGAAGAGGCCGCGCCGCCTTCGGAAGAGGGAGATGACTATGAAATCCCTGACTTTCTGAAGGGATTGGACGACGCAGACATCGTGAAGATCGATTAAACTTCATAATTTTTTCAAATTCGCCCATATTACGGTTATGGGCGAATTTTTTGTGTATTCGTTCTTTTTCGGAACGTTGCTGTTCCTGTTTCCCATCTTTGTGGATGCGGACTTATACCTCGACGCCTACGAAAACCGCGGATGGTTTTCCATATCGCTCTATCATTGTTTGCGTCTGTTCGGGGGGTATGCGGAAGTGCGCGGCGAAGGCCTTGTATTCCACCTCTCGAAAAAAAAGGCCGTCATCCTTCCGTATGGAGAAATGTCGAACGCGAAAAAGAAATTTGAAGTCACCAAGGGGTTTCAGCCCGTACGGTTTCATCAGCTTCTCGAGATCGGAGGGGCAAGGGATGCTCGTTCGGTCGTCTTTGCGGCATTGTTTTCTGCCGTAAGCGGTGCGGCGTATTCCGTCTTGCACGAAAAGTACGAGGCTTTGTCCTTTCGGAATACGGCGATTTTACATCAAGGCGCCTGTCTGAAGGGAAGCATCCGTATTTCTGCCGCCATGAACATCCTTGTTCTCGGAATGGCACTGACAAAGAAAATAATGGAGGATTTTTTGAAATGGATGAAAAAAAGAAAATCGACAGCTTCCTGGAAAAAACTGCAGAAAAGCTTACGGGCATCGTCGATGTAAACACGATCATCGGCAAGCCTGTACAGACGGCAAGCGGCGCGCAGGTGATCCCGTTTACCAAAGTTACGATGGGGTATCTGTCGGGCGGAGGCGAATATGGCGAAGTCAAAAAAATCGATGAAGACGAATGCCTGCCTTTCGCAGGCGGTGCGGGTACGATCGTCAATGTAAAGCCCGCCGGATTTCTCATCGACGACGGTCATGAATGCCGCATTGTGCGCGTCACCGACGATGCGCTTGACACGCTGATCGAGAAGGCGGGCGAATGGCTGGGAAAGATCGTGAACAAGGGAGAAAATGCGTAAACTCTTTTTGCCTGCAATCCTGTTTGTCCTTCTGATTGCTGTTTGCATCCGTACGTCTGCGCCGTCAAAATCCGCTTTTGCCTTTCAGACGGGGCAGGCGGAATGCGTCGTGGATGCAAGTTCACTCCGTATTCTGCATGAAAAAAATGCGGAGACACCTCTTCCCAATGCAAGTACGACAAAGATTCTCACCGCGATCATCATTCTTGAGGACTGCGACCTCGATGAACGTATTTGCATTCCGAATGAGGCCGCCGGAACGGAGGGCTCGAGCATCTACCTGCACGCGGGGGACATCTATACGGTGGAAGAACTTCTGTACGGACTCATGCTCCGCTCGGGGAACGACGCCGCCGTGACGCTTGCGTTGCATCACAGCGGCTCGATCGACGCGTTTGCCTGTAAAATGAATGAAAAAGCCGCCATGCTCGGTGCGACGGGGAGTCACTTTGTCAATCCGCACGGTCTTCCCGACAAGAGGCACCGCACGACGGCACGGGATCTTGCGCTCATTGCGGCCTATGCCATGCAGAACGAGACCTTCCGCACGATCGTGTCGACAAAATACTACGCGCCGCGTCACTGGTATAACAAGAATAAGATGCTTGCTTCCTATGAGGGCGCAAACGGGATCAAGACGGGCTTTACGACCGATGCAGGGCGTTGTCTTGTCACGGGAGCCGAACGCGAGGGAATGCAGCTCGTCTGTGTCGTGCTCAACTGTCCGCAGATGTACGAGCGCACCGCGGAGTTATTGGATCAGAGTTTCGCAGAGTACTCCGTTGCGCGGCTCACGGATTTTGCTCTCATCCCGCAGGGGGTGGGAGCGTGCACCGCATTCGAGTTCCCGCTTCGGAAGGAGGAAATGGCGCTCGTCCGAACCGAACTCTCGATTGCCGAACCGCTTCCCAAAAAGAAAGGCGCGATTGCAGGATATATAAAAATTTTTCTCACAAATGACTTGATTTTTTCACAGAATTTGTATATCATGGAAGAACAATAGAGATTGGGACGGAACTCATGCGAATCAACAAATTTTTGGCAGAACAAGGCGTTGCATCCCGTCGCGGAAGCGATGAAATTATCGCGTCCGGACGCGTGACGATCAACGGAAAGACGGCAAAAGCGGGGGACGATGTCACAGACGATGATGTCGTCATGCTCGACGGGAAAATCCTTTCCCACAAAGTGAAATTTGAATATTATCTGCTCAACAAACCCAAGGGATATCTTTGTACCGTGTCGGACGATAAAGGCCGTAAAACCGTCATGGACCTGCTCCCCGACGGTGCGGGAAGGGTTTTTCCGGTCGGGCGTCTGGACTATGACACGGAGGGAATGCTTCTGCTCACCAACGACGGCGATCTTGCCTATCGTCTGACGGCCCCGCAGAGCGAAATTTCCAAGACGTATCTCGTTCGGGTGGACGGCAGTATCACCGATGTGCAGTTGAATCGCCTTCGCGCGGGCATTGAAATTGCTCCTGGCGTCATGAGCAAAAAATGCAAAGTCACGGTGACGGAGACCAATAAGAAATATACCAAGCTGCGCGTCGTTCTGACCGAAGGAAAAAACCGCGAGATAAGAAAGATGTTCGATGCGATCGGGAAGCCCGTTGCATTCCTCAAACGCCAGAAAATCGGCGAACTGACGCTCTCCGGCCTCGATCGCGGCGCCGTTCGCCGCCTGACGCAGGAAGAGGTCTTTTATCTGAAAAATCTGTGATTCCTGAATCAGGCAATTCCTGCAATCAACGAAGAATGGCTGTGCAAGATCAAGGTGAAAACGTAAATTGTCTTGTACGAAAGCCGCCGAAAAATCGGCGGCTTTTTTCTGCTTTTTTCCGATGTCACCGCCATTTTTTATGAAGCAGGCGATGCCTGCCGAACACAAATTCCGAAGGTGACGTGTTCCCAAGACGGGAGCCCAAGTGATATGTTCCCAAAACAGAGCAACAATCCGAGAGCTTTGCTCGGTATCATCTGATTTTCCTACAATGTAAAAAAGAAAACCCTGCGCGGGGCAGGGTTTTCAGCAGCTCGTATGTAAAATAGGAAAAATCAAGATATGAAAAATCAGCGGAAGGAGCGCAAAAGGCCGATGACCTTCCCGAGTATCGTGACGTTGTCAAGGACATAGTCGGTGAGGGAGCTGTTTTCCGGATGGAGGATGAATTTTCCGTCACGACGAAAGAAGCGCTTGACGGTTGCGCCTTCCTCGATCCCGTCGTCAAACATTGCGACGACGATATCGCCGTTTTCGGCGGAGGACTGTTTGCGCACGACAATCTTATCCCCGTTAAAGATCCCTGCTTCGATCATACTGTCTCCCCTGACCGTTAGCAAGAAGAGATCTTCGCCGGAAAATTCGGCCGTAGGAAGGGTATAATAGCCCTCATAGTTCTCGGCGGCAAGAATGGGCGCACCAGCCGTGACAGTACCGATCAAGGGGACGCGCACCGTATTGGAGCTTGCCAAAGAGACGGCTCTTTTTTTGCCTGCTGTCTTTTGGAGATAGCCCATTTCCTTCAGGCGGTTGACGTAGTCATACGCCGTTGCGGTTGACTTGATCTGTAATTCCGCACAAATATCGCGGACAGTAGGGGGAAACCCGTTTTCGTCCGTGTATCGGTTGATGAATTGCAGTACAGCATCCAATTTACGTTTGTCCAGCATGGCAGTTCTCCTTTATCCCATTATAGCATATCGGGAGAGAAATTGCAAACATTTGTTCTAAATTTTTCCGAATATTTTTTCGGAAATCCTTGCTTTTTGAGCAAAAAAGGACTATACTTTACGGTATGGAACGAAAAATGTGTGTTTTGGATGAAACCAAAGAATGCGACGGCTGCCTGGAATGCGAAGTCTGCGACCTTGACCCGAACAAAATCTGCGATAACTGCGGAAAATGTCTCGACATCAAGGAATTTGCGACCATCCGTATTGACAAAGTCTATACCGATCCCGCGCAATACGAGCGCGACCAAAAGAAAAAGGGGACGCGTTGAACGTCCCGTCCTGCAAAGATTTTCGACTCATCGAACAAGAAATTGTTCAAATTTTGCGGCGTGTTCTATGGGAATGACGGCACGGATATGCGTTCCGTCTTCTTCATATTGAACGTCGTTTTCCGTGACAAATGCGCGTAGAGCTGCATAGACAGCGGCTTGCGCATAGGGGACAAACAAATCGGCACGCACAAAACGTCCTTGAAGGGCTTCAAAGATTTTTTCCTTCAGAAAGTCTAACCCGCGGCCATATTTGGCAGAGATGCAGATCGCATCTTTTGGGAAATGGCGGGGATCCGAAACCGCGTCGCATTTGTTCATGACGACGAGATAGGGCGATGAGAACTTCATTCCGTTCAAGGTAGAGAGGGTGGTCTCGAGCTGCATTTCAAAATCGCCGCCCGCGTCGCACACTATAAGGGCAAGATCGCAATGCAGGGCGCTTTCCAGCGTTGACTTGAAGGCCTCGATGAGGTGATGCGGCAAATCGCGCAGAAAGCCGACCGTATCCGTTATGAGAAAGTCCATTCCCTCGATCTCGACCTTGCGTGAAGTCGGATCCAACGTGGCAAAGAGGGCGTCTTTCACAAAGACATCGGAACCCGTGAGCGCATTGAGCAGCGTTGATTTTCCCGTATTCGTATAGCCGACGAGCGCAACCGTGCGTGCGCCGTCTTTTTTTCTGCGTTCTACCTGAAGGCCGCGCCGTTGTTCCGTCTTGGACAGCTTGTCCTCCAGCGAGCGAATCCGCATGCGAATATGGCGGCGATCGGTCTCCAACTGGGTTTCGCCCGGGCCGCGGGTTCCGATTCCGCCCCCGAGACGCGAAAGCGCTTCGCCCTTGCCTTTGAGCCGCGGATAGAGATAGCGAAGCTGTGCGAGTTCGACCTGCAGTTTTCCTTCGCTTGACTCGGCGCGCAGGGCAAATATATCGAGAATGAGCGTTGTGCGGTCAATGACCTTTTTCCCGTCGAGCGCTTCGGAGAGATTTACCGTCTGAGAAGGGGAGAGATCGCCGTTAAAGAGAACGGTTACATCGAGCCCGTCCAGCCGATCGCGCAGCTCAGCCACCTTTCCTTCGCCGAGAAAGGTCGCAGGATTGATTTCGCGGATTTTGGCATACAGCGTTCCGGCATAGGCGGCGCCGGCGCTTTCGATGAGAGCAATCGCCTCCAGCCGAAGTGCCTCGGCCGTATTCTCCTGAAATACGGGCTGTACGATATAGACATTTTCCGAAGTCATGCGTCGTCCTCCGAATGATGCAGCTTGACGGCATCGGCGACCGAACGGCGATGGTCTTCCGTAATGGCCGCATAGTGTTTTCGCGTCGTATTGACGTCACGGTGACCTAAAACGTCCGCCACGACATAGATATCGCCCGTCTCACGATAGAGCGCCGTACCGTAGGTAGAACGAAGCTTGTGCGGTGTTATCTTCTTGAGCGGGGTTACGATTTTCGCATATTTTTTGACAAGATTTTCTACGGCACGCACGGAAATTCGTCTGTATTGCAGGGAAAGAAAGAGGGCATGTTCTTCCGGCGGTACCTTTGTATCGTTCTCCTTTTGCGCAAGGTAAGCGCCGAGAGCGTCTCCGACTTCCTCCGAAAAATAGAGAATCGCCTGGTTTCCGCCTTTGCGCGTCACGACAAAGGAATTGTTGGAAAAATCAATGCTCTCATTGTTTAATCCGACCAATTCGGAAATACGGATCCCCGTCCCCAAAAAGAGCGTGAGAATGGCACAATCGCGGACTTTGGTCTTTTCATGATAGCCTGCCGCGTGCGAAGAAAGTCCGTCTCCGTACTCTGCGGTATCCAGCAGGGTAGAGACCTCATCTCCTTCCAGCCGAATGATTTCTTTTTCGTGAAGTTTCGGCGTAGCGACTTTCGTCGACTGATTGACTTCGATCAAGCCCTTGTTGAAGAAATATTTGAACATGGAGCGCACCGAAGAGAGCTTGCGAGCCTTGGCGCGTTCGTCGCAGGAGAGGTGCTTGTCCCCAAACCGATAGTTGGAGAGATAGCTCAGATAAATTTCAAGATCGGTATCGGTAACAGACTCCAGATCCTCCAAAGAAAGCGTGCCGACTTCCTTCTTCCCGCGGAATTTTTTTCGCACTAAAAAGTCAAAGAAAATCCGCAGATCGTAGCAATAATTGAGCCTTGTTAGAACGCTCGTACGCGACTCGATCCCACGCAGAAAATCCTCGCAGAACGGGGGAAGCTCATCAAGCAGGCGGTCGATCCGATCCATATTCTTAAGATTGCGCTCGCGGTAATAATCTGTACCGTTTTTCGGAACTTTACCCATGCTCTCATTATAACATATCAGAGCATTCCATGTCAATTTTACGAATAGTTATAGGGGGGAAAATTTGAAATTAGAGCAAAGGAGGCCATCAAAGACGTGTTTTAAGCCGTGGGCATTTTATCGTTGGCATATTTATATAACGGCAGTTCAGCAAGGCGGAGGTGACTGTGTTGCTGGGGACACTGCGAAAGATAGAAAAACCCGCATGGCAGGGCATTTGAGAAAGTTTGCGGAAGAGGAGGATTGCGCAACAAAGCGGGACGGTCTCAAAGAGAAATTAGAGGCTTGGGAGGTGAAGAGCTTGGGGGAGAACGTTGGCAGATCTTAAACGAACGGTTGTTTGAGGCTCTGAGATCGTTTCGGGAGAGAAAAAATCGTCACAGGGGAACATGGATAACTATTCGCAAAATGCAGCTTTTACGAATAGTTAAGGCAAAAATAAGAAAAAAAGAATATTTGCTGAGTTTCGGATATTTTACAAGCTATTTCAGATTGGATTTTCTTCAGGTTAAATTCCTGCAATACATCCGCTTTTTTTCGGATATTTTTTTCGCAAAATGATTTTTGGAAATCGTTTCCTTATGGAAACAAATCCGCTTGAAAATGCTTTCAAAACGCCTCTGTCCATTTTTTATTATGAATTCCATATTAAAAAACGAAAAACGGGATATAGCTCCCGTTTTTCGTTATGGAAAGATTTCCAATAGTATGTCACGCATATTACTTTGTTTTTGTGAATATTCCATAGGAATACGAGGGACATTCAAGCCGATCGGAAAAGATTTTCCCGCTCAAATGCTCACAGAACGTTCCTCTCACGTAGATGGAATACTCATTGCTGGAATTATTGACCCAGATATAGACGGTCTGATCTGCGCTCCCGCGCTTATAGACAAGGCATCCGCTGTCTGCAAAAACTTCGTCATATTCGCCATCTCGGAAGGCCGCATGAAAGTTTTGACGTAATGCGCCGAGTTGACGGTAAAATCCGAGCAGATCTTCATCGGTGTGCAGCCAATCAAAACAGCGGCGGCAGAACGGATCGAGGTATCCTTCCATGGCGTTTTCGTCGCCGTAGTAGATACAGGGAATGCCCGGAAGCGTAAATTGCAGGACGGCGGCCATTTTGACTTTTTGTTTTGCTGCCTCGCGCTCCGATTGCGTCATCGAGGTAATTGCCATCTCATCCTTACTGGAGCAATTCTTTCCGCCGAAAACCGTTAAAATTCGCGGCGTATCATGCGTCCCGAGGATATTCATGAGACAGTCCAGCGTGTCTTTCGGGTAATTGTCTATGAGCATATAGAGCGTTTCCCGAAGCTGGGCCGTTTTTCCGGACTGAACAAATCCGATGATCGCATCCTTCAACGGATAATTCATGACGCTGTCCAGTTCTTTTCCCTGCAGATATTTCCGACGCTGGCTGTAAGCGATCTTATTGGATGCATCTTCCCAGACCTCGCCGATGATGACGGCCTCCGAATCGCCGTTCTTGACCGTAGCACGCAATTTCTCCAAAAAGAAATCGGGAAGCTCGTCAGCAACGTCAAGACGATAGCCGCCAATTCCATGTGCAAGCCAGTGACGAAGAACGCCGTTTTCTCCGAACACAAATTCCTGATAGGACGGCGACTGCTCGTTGACCGCAGGCAGGGTGTCGATCCCCCACCAGCTGTCATACGAATCGGGGAAGGTACGGAAGTGGTACCAGTCGGAGTACGGAGAATCCTTGGACTGATAGGCGCCGAGGCTGTCATAGTGTCCGTACTTGTTGAAGTAACGGCTGTCAGAACCGGTATGATTGAGCACGGCATCCAAGACAATCCGAATGCCGCGTTTCTTGGCTTCGCTGACCAGACGATCGAGATCCTGCTCTGTCCCGAGCAAGGGATCGATCTTCATATAATCGCCGGTATCATAGCGGTGGTTGGAGTATGCTTCAAAAATCGGATTGCAGTAAAGAACGGTTACACCGAGCGAAGCAAGGTAGTCCAATTTCTCGGTTATCCCATTGAGATTGCCGCCGAAAAAGTCATTGTTCAGGACTTTTCCGTATTCGTTCGGACGAAAAGACGGCAGTCCGCCCCAATCTCTGTGCAAAATTTTTCCTTTTCCGATCGGAAGATCGCCCGATTTACAGAAGCGGTCAGGAAAAATCTGATACATGACCCCGCCTTTCATCCAGTCCGGAGTATGATATTGTTCGTCGTAGACGGTAATCTGCCAGCTTGTGAGGTTTGCCTGCGGCATAAACGTACCGTCCCGCAGACTTCCGCAGCCGAAATATTCATCTCCGATACGGAAATAGTAGAAATACAGCCCGGTCTGAAAAAAGCGGAGCGTGACGGCAAATCCGTTTTCCGTCCTGTGCATCGAGAGCGGAATCCGCTCTTTTCCGTCCTGCCAGTAGACGAATCTTGCGTCGAGCTGGCGCGGCATTGCATTTTTCTCATCCCAGTACAGCCGAAATGTCACCAAACTGCCGCGCGGGAAAGCCCCTGTGCGGCTTTTGCAGGCTTTGTCCAGTGGGTTAAAATAGAAACGCATAAGGTGTTCTCGGCAAGTGTTTGATTACTTATTCAACGGTTTCAGATTCCAGATATTGTTCGCATAGTCGCGGATGCTTCTGTCCGCAGAGAAATATCCCGCAGCGGCAATATTCATGAGCGATTTGCGGTTCCAGGCCATCTTATCGTTGCGATAGAGATCGTTGACCTTGGCCTGTGTCTTGCGATACGACTCATAATCCGCGAGACACATATACGGGTCGGCAACCGGAGCATTGCGCAACAGGTAATTTGCGATTTCCGCAAACGAGGTGCCGTTAAATCCGACGATCAGAGACTCTACGATTCTGCGCAGTTCCGGATCCTGGTTGTAGTAGGCGCTCGAATTGTACCCGCGGGACCAAATTTCGTCCACTTCGTCCGCTTTGAGTCCAAAGATGAAGATGTTGTCCTCACCGACGCGCTGCGCCATTTCTACGTTTGCCCCGTCCAGCGTTCCGACGGTGAGCGCACCGTTGATCATGAACTTCATGTTGCCCGTACCGGATGCCTCTTTTCCCGCCAGAGAGATCTGTTCGGAGATCTCGCTTGCCGGCATCAGTGCTTCCGACATCGTGACGTTGTAGTTCTCCATGTAGACGACATTGAGTTTTTCCCGAATGCGCGGATCGCTCTTTTTGATATCCTCGGAGATAAAGCAGATGAGCTTTATGATCATCTTTGCCATCTCATAGCCTGCAGCGGCCTTTGCACCGAAAATATACGTCTTCGGCTGAACGTCCAGATCCGGATTTTCGCGCAGAGCATTGTACTCGGCAATGATGTGCAGCGCATTCAGAAGCTGGCGCTTGTACTCATGCATACGCTTGACCTGGACATCAAAGAGCGTATCGGGGTCGAGAATCACGCCCTGATGTTTTTTGGCAAGTGCGGCAAACTGGCGCTTTTTGATGGCCTTGATCTCGCCGAGACGGGCCAGAACGCTCGAATCATCCGCGAACTTGCGCAGGCCTTCCAGTTTTTCGGCATCCTTGTCGTATCCGTCGCCGATGCAATCCGTAATGAGCTCGCACAGCTCGGGGTTCGACTGATTGAGCCAGCGGCGATGCGCAATGCCGTTCGTGACATTGCAGAATTTATTCGGCGTGTACTCGTAGAAGTCACGGAAAACGCTGTTTTTGATGATGTTGCTGTGCAGTTCGGAAACGCCGTTGACGTTATGCGAACCCATGACGCAGAGATTTGCCATGCGCACGGTGTTGTTTGCGAGAATCGCCATACGGGAAATGCGGTTCCAATCTCCGGGGAAATGCGTCCAGAGATCTTCGCAGAAACGACGGTTGATCTCTTTGAGGATGTTGTAGATACGCGGGACTTTGCGCGAAACAAGATCTTCCGGCCATGTTTCGAGCGCCTCTGCCATCACGGTGTGGTTGGTGTACGCACACGTTGCCGTCGTGATATTCCATGCGACTTCCCAACTGAAGTAGTTTTCATCGACAAGGATACGCATGAGTTCGGGAATGGCAAGCGCCGGGTGTGTATCGTTGATATGAATCGCCGCCATCTGCGGAAGCAGAGAAAGCGAGCCGTAGCGACGTTTATGGTCAGAGATAATACATTGCAAAGACGCCGAAACCAAGAAATATTGCTGTTCCAGACGCAGGGATTTGCCTTCGTAATGGTTATCGGAGGGATACAGGACTTTGGAAATGAGCTGAGCTTCCGCCTCTTCCCGCATGACTTCCGCGTAATTGCCCTGAGAGAAGAGTTGCATATCGAACTTCTGAACCGAACGGGCGCGCCACAGACGGAGCGTGCTGACGGAATCGGAATCCTTTCCCGATACCATCATATCATATGCAACGGCCTCCACTTCGCGCGCATTGCGATAGATGGTCTCCATGCCGTGATCCGTCCACTTTTCCTCGAGCGTCCCGTCAAAGCGCACGATGAAGTGCTTGTCGGCGCGTTGAATGAGCCAGGACTCCCCTCCCGGCAGCCATACATCGGGAAGTTCGATCTGCCAGCCGTCGACGATCTTCTGCTTGAAGAGACCGTACTGATAGCAGATGGAAAAGCCCATGGCGGGATAATTCTGCGTTGCAAGCCCGTCAAGGAAGCAGGCGGCAAGCCGTCCGAGTCCCCCGTTTCCGAGTCCTGCGTCCGGCTCTTCCTCGTAGAGCTCTTCCAAAGAGACGTGAAACCCTTTGAGGGCTCCGGAGAGCGCATCGTAGATTCCGAGATTATAGACGCTGTTCTTGAGCGAACGCCCCATCAGAAATTCCATGCAGAGATAGTAGACGCGCTTTGCCTTTGCCTTCTTGGTGCGCAGATGGAATTTCTGGTGCTTTTCCGCCATGATGTCGCGTACGCTCATGACAACGGCACGATAGATCTGGTCGCGCGTAGCTTCCTGGGGAATGACACCGAAATACCGCGACAATTTCCCCGTAATGAGGCGCTGTGCCTCCTGTTCGGTCAACTTGTTCATTGGATGTATACTCCCGTAAAAAAGATTACAACAGAAAAGCTCCCCTCCCGCTTTCGGGTCGAGAGCACAAAAAGAAGAGGCAAGATAGCTGTAGGGAAAGCGTCTTGCCCTTCTTCCTGTTTTTGTCAGCCGTATGAGATCGTCGGTTTGCTTATTTCAGCATTCCGAGATACAAACCAACATAGTACTTTGCAGAAGTAGCCCAGGAGAAATCCGTGAGCATGGCCTTCTTCTGCAATGCCTTCCACGCTTCCTTGTCCCGATAGACGCCGATGGCCTCATTGATGACATAGAGCATATCATATGCATTGTAGTCGTGGAAAGTAAATCCGTTCCCGCCCGCACCGTACGGCTGAATGCTGTCCCGCAAACCGCCCGTCTCGCGGACGATGGCGACTGTGCCGTAACGGGAAGCGATCATCTGCGAAAGGCCGCAAGGTTCGCTCTTGGAAGGCATCAGGAACAGATCGGCTCCCGAATAGATCTTGCGGGAAAGATCGGAGTTAAAGGAAATAATGGACACGACCTTTCCGGGATATCTGCGCGCAAGATCGCTGAAATAGTTTTCATACGTCGAATCGCCCGTCCCAAGAAGGACAAACTGAACGTCCTGACGCAATACCTGCTCGATGACCTCGCGCACGAGATCAAGCCCCTTATGGGCAACGAGGCGGGTGATCATGGCAATGATGGGCGTATCGGGCTTCACGGGCAGATTGAGCATCCGCTGCAGCTCCTCTTTGCAGATCGCCTTATTGGAGACATCCTCGGCGTCATAGTTGGCAAAGAGCGACTTATCCGTCTTGGGATTGTAGTAGTCGACGTCAATGCCGTTCAGGATCCCGCAGAGTTTGAATTCGTTTCTGCGGATAATGGCGTCGAGGCCGTGTGCATAATAGGGATCTTTGATCTCTCCTGCGTACGTCGGGCTGACCGTCGAGAAGCGTTCGCTGCACTCGATCGCCCCTTTCATGAGGTTGATGCAACGGTCGTACTCGACGAGATAGCGGTAGCGATTGGAAATGCCGAACAGATCTTCGAGAATGTCGAGCGAATATTTTCCCTGGTACTCGATATTGTGAATGGTGAATACCGAGCGGATGAATTGATATTCGGGACGGAAGCAATAGATCGTCTTGAGATACAGCGCAGCCAAAGCGGCCTGCCAGTCATGGCAGTGCAGGATGTCGGGATAGAAGTTGAGGAAGGAGAGAATCTCCATGACACTGCGGCAGAAGAAGGCAAACCGTTCGCCGTCGTCATAGTATCCGTAGCAGCCGGGGCGCTTGAAATAGTATTCGTTGTCCACGAAGTAGAACTTGACGTTGTCCTTCTCGTATTCAAAGATGCCGCAATACTGATTGCGCCAGGAGAGCGGAACAAAGATGTTTCCAATGAAGCGGAAATCTTTGCGGTACTCTTTTTTGATGTCCTGATAGAGCGGGACGATGACGCGGACGTCAAAGTTTTCATCCTTTGCAATCGCCTTGGAGAGCGAGCCGATGACCTCGGCAAGACCGCCCGTCGCAATGAACGGAGCGGCCTCCGATGCGACGAACATGATCTTCTTTTTGGGGGCGACCCGGACTTCGGGTTCTGCGACGGGCTCCTCTTTGCATGCGGGAGCGGGCGTATCCACGACTTCCACATCGGGGACATTGACGACCGCAGCGGATGCGACGCTCTCTTTCTCGACGGGTTCGGCCGCGGGCGCAGTCTGCGCCTTGGGTTTCTTTGCCGTGCTCTTTTTCGTGGTATTCTTGGTAGCTGCCATTGATGACCTCCTTATCATTCCCCTATTTGCAACATTTTACTGCGTTCCGGCGAAATTATTACAACATTCTTCCCTTTGCGATGAAATAAGGCAATTCCTCACAGCCCGCCAGACGGCGCTTGTCGCTGATCGAAACGTTCTTATCGGTGATGACGCAGTCGAGCTGTGCTCCCGCGCCGATCGTGGTATCCTGCATGATGATGGAATCGCGAACGACGCTTCCCTTTCCGACCTTTACTCCGCGGAAGAGAATGCAGTTTTCCACCGTTCCCTCGATGATGCAGCCGTCGGAGATGAGGGAATTTTTGACTTGCGCGCAGTCCGCATACTTGCTCGGAGCGGAATCGCGCACCTTCGTGTAGATGTCGCGGGCGCCGAACAGCTCATCGCGGACATTTTTATCGAGAAGCTCCATGCTGTGCTGATAGTACTTCTGGAGCGAGTCGATCCCTGCATAATACCCTTCGAACTTATAGCCGTAGATCTTGAGCGTATCGACGTTTTTGCTGATGATGTCCTTGCCGAAGCTGGTCAGACCGCGCGTCACCGCATCCTGAATGATGTTGATGAGGAACTCGCGGTTAATGATCATCATGTTCATGTAGACGTCGTTTTTGGACTTCGCCTTGAGCTTCGGGTTGATCTTGATGCCCGTGACCCGTCCGTCCTCGGCCGCCGAGAGCGTGATATAATAGCCGGAGTCGACAGGCCCCTCTTCCTCATGATAGATCATCGTGATGTCGGCGTTTTTCTCCTCGTGATAGGCAAGGATCGCCGCATAGTCGATGTGCGCGATTCCGTCGCAATCGGAGATGACGACATAGTCCTCATTGCGGTGATTGAGGAATCCCGTAATCCCTTTGAGGGCTTCCAGACGGTTGGTGTAAGGAGCGTCCGTCTCGTCGGAGTAAGGCGGAAGCAGAATAATACCGCCGTCCTTGCGTGCGAGATCCCAGTCCTTTCCGCTTCCGAGGTGGTCGATCAGCGACTGATAGTTGTATTTTGTGACGACGCCGACCGTCGTGATCCCCGCATTCACCATGTTGGAGAGCGTGAAATCGATGAGACGATACCGTCCTCCGTAGGGCACGGACGCCATCGTTCTGTGGCGGGAGAGCTCCGGAATGTTTTCATCGTGTACGTTGGAAAAAATGACTCCCACTGCGGAATTTGCCATTGTCTTACTCCCCCTTATAGTCCTTGTCCAGAATCTGGCCGCCGGCGACCTTCGCGCCCGCGCCGATCGTGATATTTCTGCCGAGCACGGCGATACCGGCTCCCTTTTCCTTGTCCTCGCCGACGACGGCGCCGCCCTCGATGACGGTGTTCTCGTCCACGATGGAATAGACGACTTTTGCCCCCTTTCTGACAACGCTGCCCGCCATCAGAACGGCGTCAACGACCTCGGCGCCCTCCTCGATGACGACATTGCTCGAAAGGACGGAATTGACGACCGTGCCGCCGATCTCGCACCCGAGCGAAATGAGCGAATTGGAGACAACCGCTCTGTCACCGATATATTCGGGCGGAGCAAGCGGGTTGCGCGAATGGATCTTCCAGTCGGGATCGTTCACGTCGAATGCGGGATTTTCGCCCAAAAGGTCCATATTGGCCTCCCAGAGCGAGGAAATGGTACCGACGTCTTTCCAGTATCCGCTGAAGCGATAGGAATACATCTTTTCGCCCGCATTGAGCATCGCGGGAAGGACGTCTTTCCCGAAGTCCTTGCTGGAATTGGGATTCTCATCGTCCTCCTCGAGGTATTTGAAGAGCTTGCTCGCCGTAAAGATATAGATCCCCATGGACGCAAGATTGCTCTTGGGCTGCTTGGGCTTTTCCTCGAACTGATAGATGGAGCCGTCCGCGTTGGTGTTGAGGATCCCGAAGCGGGAAGCCTCTTTCATGGGGACTTCGATCGCGGCGATCGTGCAGTCCGCGCCCGTCGCCTTATGCGCTTTGAGCATGGCCGCATAATCCATCTTATAGATATGGTCGCCCGAGAGGATGAGGATATAATCGGGATTGTATTTTTTCATGAACGCCATATTCTGATAGATGGCGTTTGCCGTACCCTCGAACCAGGAAGACTTCTTTTTCGCCTGATAGGGCGACAGGATATGTACGCCGCCGAAGGAACGGTCAAGGTCCCAGGGCTGGCCGTTTCCGATGTACTCGTTGAGTTCGAGCGGCTCATACTGCGTGAGCACGCCTACGGTGTCGATTCCTGAGTTGATGCAGTTTGAAAGCGGGAAGTCGATGATACGATACTTGCCGCCAAACGCGACTGCAGGTTTTGCAATGTTGTTCGTGAGCGCATAGAGACGGCTACCCTGTCCGCCCGCAAGCAACATTGCGACACATTCTTTCTTTCTTTGCATAAAGAACCCCCTAATCACAGTTTGTTTGTTAGATTGTCTTCGGCGATTTCGCCGCAGTTCCCTTTGATTGCGCCGTCTTCTCGGTTGCCGAGGACGACTTCTTTGCCGTGCTCTTTTTGCCCGCGGAAGCCGATTTCGCAGCCGGATCCTCCGGTTCACGGACGAGATACAGGCAGGACAGCTTTGGCATGTCCACGGGAATGGAATACGGCTTTCCATGGCTCGGTTTCTTCACGGCGTTCAAAACGCGCTTTGTGAGCTTCCCGTCCCCGCCGTACTTTTTGTCGTCGGTGTTGAAGACGAGCCTGTATTTCCCGCGCTGCGGCACGCCGAGCCGATATCCGGGCATGTCCACGCCGGAGAAGCACGCGACGGCGATCACCTCATTCCCCTTCTTGTCCCTGCGGATAAAGGCGACGATGTTTTTGTCGGCGTCGTCGGGCGCAAGCCATTCAAAGCCGTCCCACGAGTCCTCGACCTCGTAGAGCGCAGGCGTCATGCGGTAGAAGTCATTGAGTTCCTTTACCATGACCGAGAGTTTTCCGTGCAGTTCGTAGGTATCGCGAAGGAAGAACTCGAGGCCCTCGTGGTAATCCCATTCCTTGAACTGTCCGAACTCATAGCCCATGAAGTTGAGCTTTTTCCCGGGATGCGCCATCATGTAGCCGAGGAAGGAGCGCACGCCTGCAAATTTCTCCTCATAGGTTCCGGGCATCTTGTTGATGAGCGAGCATTTTCCGTGAACGACCTCATCATGCGAGATGGGCAGGACATAGTTCTCCGAAAAGGCGTACATCATGGAGAAGGTCAGTTTGCTGTGATTATAGCTGCGGAAGTACGGATTGAGGCAGAGATAGGAGAGCATATCGTTCATCCATCCCATGTTCCACTTGAAGTTGAAGCCGAGTCCGCCGACCGAGCCGGGTTTCGTGACGAGTCCCCATGCGGTGGACTCTTCGGCGATCATCAGCGCGTAAGGGAAGCGCAGGAAAACCGCTTCGTTGAGCTTGCGCAGGAATGCGATCGCTTCCAGGTTTTTATTTTCGCCGTAGATATTCGGCACCCATTCTCCGGGGCGCTTGTCGTAGTCGAGATAGAGCATGGAGGCCACGGCGTCCACGCGCAGGCCGTCCACATGGTATTTGTCGAAGAAGAAGCAGGCATCGGAAATGAGGAAGGAGAGCACTTCGTTCCTGCCGTAGTCAAAGCGGCGCGTCCCCCAGCTCTTGTGTTCCATCCGATCCCACTGACTGCTCTCGTAGAGCGGCTGGCCGTCGAACTCATACAGGCCCTGTGCGTCTTTGGGGAAGTGCGCGGGAACCCAGTCGAGGATCACGCCGATCCCCGCCCGGTGAAATTCGTCGACGAGGTGCATGAAGTCCTTCGGCGTCCCCATGCGCGAAGTCACGGCATAATATCCCGTCACCTGATATCCCCACGACCCTTCAAACGGAAACTCCGTGATGGGCATGAATTCGACGTGGGTATATCCCATCTCCTTGACATAGGGAACGAGCTCGCGCGCAAGATCCAGATAGGAATAGAAATTTCCGTCCGCGTGACGCTTCCACGAGAGAAGATTGACCTCATAGATATTCATGGGCGACGCGAAGATGTTGCGCTTTCCGATCGTATCGAAATAGGCCTTGTCCTGCCAGTCATAGCCTTCAAGCTCATAGAGCTTGGACGCTGTCACAGGCGGCGTCTCCGTATGAAATCCGACGGGGTCTGCCTTGAGAAGCTGTCTGCCGTCGGCGGCGGTGATGCAGTACTTATAGGTGTCATACTGCTTCAGGCCCGGGATAAAGAGCTCGAAACTCTCCCCGTCCACCATGCGATTCATCACATTCCGCTCGGCTTTCCAGTCGTTGAAATCCCCCACCACGGACACACTGCGCGCGTGCGGAGCCCATACACGGAACATGTACCCTTCCTGTCCGTCTCGCTCCTCTTTGTGCGCGCCGAACAGTTCATAGATACGCTCATTCTTTCCGTGATGGAAGAGATAAAGCGGAAAATCCGTCATGTTTTCTGTGACTTCATTTGCCTGGTTTTCCTTCTTCAGCATCTTGACTCCTTCAGAAACGTTTCGTTCCCCCTCTTTTTCGCAAAACGGAAGATATCCGCCATGCACTGTTTCTATTATACTATATTTTGCGCTCGGTTTCAATACCCAATTTGCAATTTTTATTGTATTTTTGAAATTTTTTTTGATAAAATTACAGCAAATCCCCCTCGGGAAAATCCGAGGGGGATTGCATTATTTGGTTTCGCTGTATTTATCTTCCTTATTCCAGGAGTACAGCTCCCGAAGCTCTTCGCCGACCTTCTCCAGCATGTGTGAGGCCTCTTTTTCGCGGCAGGCATTGAAGTGCGCGCGGCCGCCGCTCTTGTTCTCTGTGATCCACTTGGACGCAAACGTTCCGTCCTGGATTTCGGAGAGGATTTTCTTCATTTCCTTTTTGGTTTCGTCGGTAATGAGCCGTTTTCCCGTCTCATAGTCGCCGAATTCCGCCGTGTCCGAGATGGAATAGCGCATCTTCTTGAATCCGCCCGCATAGATGAGATCCACGATGAGTTTCATCTCGTGAATGCACTCAAAATAGGCGTTGCGGGGATCGTATCCCGCTTCGACGAGCGTCTCAAAGCCCGCCTTCATGAGCGCCGTCACGCCGCCGCAGAGAACGGCCTGTTCCCCGAAGAGATCGGTCTCCGTCTCACAGCGGAAGGTCGTCTCCAGAACGCCAGCACGCGCGCCGCCGATCCCGAGCGCGTAGGCAAGCGCAACGTCCAGCGTATCACCCGACGGATCCTGATGCACCGCGACGAGCGCGGGGACGCCGTGTCCCTCCACATACTCGCTGCGCACCGTATGCCCAGGCCCCTTCGGCGCGATCATAAAGACATTGACGTCGGCAGGCGGCACGATCTGCTTAAAATGGATGTTGAACCCGTGCGCGAATGCAAGGTATTTCCCCTCGGTCAGAACGGGAGAAACGCTTTCCTTATAAATATCCGCCATTTTCTCATCCGGCGTGAGCATCATGATGACGTCCGCCTTTTCGGCAGCGTCGCGGACGGGCATCACTTCAAATCCCGCCTGTTCGGCAATCGGCCATGTTCTTCCGCCCCGATTGAGGCCGATAATGACGTGAATCCCGCTGTCTTTCAGATTGAGCGCATGGGCATGCCCCTGACTGCCGAATCCGATGACCGCAACCGTCTTATTTTTCAGGCGTTTCAGATCACAGTCCGCCTCATGATAGATGCGCGCCTCCTGCGTCTCGGGATCATAGATCTTGTGTGCCATTTTCAAACCTCCGTATTCCTGAATATATTTTCCCCATTATACAACCGCCTTTGCGGACGCGTCAAGTATTATAAGCAAAATTTTTTATTAAAAGCACACTTTTGTTGCATTTTTTGCATAAATGTGCTATGATATTCAAAAAAACGGAGCCTGTCTCATGAAAACGCTGCAAACGCTCACCGTACTGGCGGGGATTCTGAACGATCCCCTCATTCAAGCCTATTCGCAGGAGGATGCAATTTCCTTTCTGCGCAAACTCTACGAACGGGGTGCGGAGGAAGGGTTTGCTGCGTATCTTGCAAATGCCGTTCTGACCAATGCGAACGCGTTTTCGCGCGCCTGCGCCGCAGGGAAAAATTCCTCGGAGTTTGTCCGAAGGGCGTATCTTGACGATCTGAAGGCTATTTCCGCGGCGATGGAGGAAGAGCCGCACGGGTTCGCATACGGCGAAACGCCCTCGCTGCTTGCAGGCTGGGACGAAGCGGCGATGCTTCGGCTGAAGTCGTATTATGCCCAAAACGGGTGCGGGATATGGCTTTCGCACACGGCATTTCGTTATAACGGCACTCTTCAGCCCATTCTGACGCCCTCCGAAGTGACGCTTTCCGATCTGAAGGGCTATGAGAGCGAAAAGGCGGAGATCGAGGACAATTTTGACAATTTTGTGCGCGGGCTTCCCTATTCGGATATGTTGCTCTACGGCGACCGCGGGACGGGGAAATCCTCTACCGTCCACGCAATGGTCAATCGCTATGCCGCACAAAAGCTGCGCCTTGTAGAGATCGACAAGGAGAACATTCTCTCGCTTCCGCGACTGCGGGCGCTTCTGGCGGCGGAACCGATGAAGTTTGTCATCTTCATCGATGATTTTTCCCTGCGGGAGGAGGACGACCGCGTCTCCACGCTCAAAGCGGCATTGCAGGGAAGCATGGAGGGACATGCGGGGAACGTCATGATCGTTGCGACGAGCAACCGCCGTCATATCGTGGAGGAAAATTTTGGCACGCGCAAGGACAGCGTTCACGCGGGAGACAGCGAAGAGGAACTGCTCTCCCTTTCCGACCGCTTCGGAATCACCGTGCTGTTCGCTTCGACGGGGAAAAAGGAATATCTGTCCATTGTGGAAGCGCTTGCCGCGGATGCCGATCTGCATACGCCCACGGAACAGATCGATCTGCTCGCAGAGCGTTGGGCGCTCTTGCGCGGAGGCCGTTCTCCACGCCGTGCAAGACAGTTCATCGGCTATCTTCTCGCCTGCGAGCGCAAGGGAAAGCCCGTTGAACTCTGACCGCCCGTGCAGACGCTGTAACCCTCTTTCCGTTTGTGGCTGCTATGATTTGTCGAGCAATCCGCGGACGATCTCATCGATATCGCCCGCGCCGAGCACGAGGATGAGATCGTCTTTTTGGGCCGTTTCCAGAAGCCTGCGCCGAAGGTCGTGCGGAGACTGGACATAGACGGCTTCGGGAACGCGGGAGACGAGTGCGGGAGCGCTCCCTTCCCAAAAAAAGGTTTCCCGAGCCGCATAGGTCCGATAGACAACGGGCGATTCCGCTCTTCGGAGGACGGAGACAAAATCCGCCATGAGATCGCGTGTCCGCGTATAGGTATGCGGCTGAAAGACAACGCGCACCGTTCCGCGGCAGATCCCCTCGGCCGTGGCGATCGCCGCGCGCATCTCTGCAGGATGGTGCGCATAATCGCATATGATCGGGATATGATTGAGAGTTCCCGCGTACTCGAATCGTCTTTTTACGCCGCGGAAATCTTCCAGGCCTTCGGCAATCGTGCGCGCAGGAATCCCTGCAAGGCGCGCCGCCGCATACGCGGCAAGCGCATTCTGCATCTGCACGCGCCCGAGGACGCGAAGGCGGATTCTGGTGACGGGAATGCCTTTTTCCGACACGGTAAAACAATATTGTTCGCCGTTTGCGCAGATGCGCGTTGCGCGGATATCTCCCGTATGCACGCCGAAAGAGAGCGCATGCGGAATGCGGACGGCGTTGGCGTCTTCCGCATTGATGACGACGTGCTGTGCCGCGGCGGCAAAACGGGTGTAGGCGTTCAGGAGGTCTTCGGCGCTTGCGTAACAGTCTGTGTGATCGAGATCGGTATTGAGCACAACGGCGATTTCGCTCTTCAGCGAGAGAAAACTGCGACGGAATTCGCACGCCTCCGTCAGGAAGTACTCCCTTCCCGTCGAAAAGTAATTTCCGAACGCGGTATCTTCGCCGCCAATATGACAGGTAAACGGCATCCCGGCCGCGGAAAAGATATGCGCGAGCATTGCCGTTGCAGAGGTTTTTCCGTGACACCCTGCAACGGAAAGGACATGAGGATAGGCTTGGGCAATTTCTCCGAGCAGCATGGCGCGCGTCAGGACTTTTTTCCCCTTTTTTTGCGCCTGCTCTAAAAGCGTCGTATGACGGTCTATGGCCTCCGTATAGACGATGACGGGTTCGGAAATGGCGGCTTCTGGCACCTCCCCGACTGTGACGGGAATTCCGCGCGCGCGCAACTTTCTTACAAAAAAACTCTCCCGCGCATCGCACCCCCTTACGGGAACTCCGGCATCGGCAAGCAGATTGGCAAGCGCGCTCATGCTGACTCCGCCGATTCCGATGAAATATACTCCACCAAAAAGACGATTTGAGAGGAATGGCATACCGTATTTTATGAAAAAATCATTTTTTTCGTGCCGAAGATGGTATTTTTTGGAAAAAAATTTGATGAAATTTCGAAAAAACCTCTTGCAAAGATAGGAAAAAAGTGATAATATAATGAATACATAGGAGGAAACACAGGGGGACCCAATATGAAGATCGATGATGTACGAATTCGTGAAATCCGCAATCCTGTCGGAAAACTCAAAGCAGTCGTATCCGTTACGATTGACGAATGTTTTGTTGTTCACGACATAAAAATATTTGAACGTGACAACGGTTATGCCATCGCCATGCCGAGCCGCAAGACGACAGACGGCAAATACAAGGACATCGCCCATCCGCTCAATTCCGAGACGCGAGAAATGCTTCAGAACATTATTCTCGCGGAATACCAGAACTTCCTTGCCGACAACGCACAGCCCGTCCAGGCAGAGCCGTTTGTCGCCGCAGAAGAAGCCTGAAGCGCTTATTTTCATGAATAACGGGCTCGGGACAGCCTTTCAATGTTCCCGTCCGGCGTCACACGGCGCCGGTTTTTTGTTGCTTTTTCGGCATTTACAAGAATACTATACTGCCCGATTGTCATAACGTCATAAGGCCGCCGTGACATCGCTTTATGCGATGTCGCGGCGGCCCTGCATTTCTCTTAAATGCGTTTGCAAACGTGCTGCCAAGTTCCGAATACCAGACACTTCCTCTTATTGATACAACGGCCCTTCCGACCGAAGTATTTCCTGCTGACAGACACGATGGCGGTGATTACACGAAAAAAGACGCATCCGAAGATGTGCCTTTTCATTTTGCTCAGGAAACAGGTACGACGTTCACCGCACGCAGTTTTCCGCTGTCCTTAGGATCGGGCTCCGTCTCAAACGTGACCTTCTGCCCTTCCTTCAATGTACGAAATCCCTCCGTCTGGATTGCGGAGAAGTGTACAAACACGTCGTCTCCCCCTTCATCGTTGGCGATGAAACCGTACCCCTTACCGTCGTTGAACCATTTTACAGTTCCGTTCACTTGAATTACCTCCTGTCGGCGCGCAGTGTAAACGTACGCACCGATGCGTCACGAGTCATGCTTATCCACGCCGAGTATTATTATACCCTATAATTCAGAACTTGTCAATACCCATTTTGGAATATTTTGGTTATTTTTTTAAATAATTCTCAATGAGCATGGTGTTGATCGCGACAAAATCGGTGACTTCATCCGGCGTAAGTGGACGATAATTCATCAGCGCGAGGTAATAGATCTGCATAGCCGCGTGCTTTTGCGCGTCTTCCGGTGCCCCTTTGAGCGCCTGAACCGCGCTGTTTGCCATATTGACGACCAACGTCATATCGGCAGGCGATTCGCCCATACCGTAGAACGTGTGCATCTCGCTCAATCGACGTGCGAACTCCGAAACGTTGATTACGGCCGAGACATTGACGTCCTTGAGCTTTTCTGTTTTCACTGTGACATGCTTTCCTTCCAGCACTTTTTCAAAGATCGCCTTGAGGTCTGCATCCTCCTCGCCGTCCTCTTTGAGTGCGCCTGCCACATCGGCATCGATGCGAAGAAAACGCACGCGGGTCGGATTTTTATATTCAAGGAAGCTCAAAAAGTGCGGATCGATGTAGGTATCGCAATAGATGGCATCCAGGCCTGCATCCTTGAACATTTTGATATACTGAACCTGTTTTTTCTCGTCCGAGACGTAGTAGACAGGCTGCGGCTCTTTTCCGTTTTTGGCATCTTCCTCGGAGACCTCTTCCCCATAGAAGGAACTGACAGGACGATATTCGCCTGCGAGGTTCTTGTAGATGATGATGTCCTCGACGCGCTTATAGAACTCTTCGTCCTTCAGGCACCCGAACTTGACGAACGTGGCAAGATCCGCCCAGGAGTTTTCATAGCGTTCGCGATCGTTTTTATAGAGTTCGATCAGCTTATCCGCAACCTTTTTCGTGATGTGTTTTGCGATTTTCTGAACCTGCTTGTCGTTCTGCAAGAAGGAACGCGACACATTGAGCGGAATATCCGGGCAGTCGATGACGCCGTTGAGCAGCATCAGGAATTCCGGAATGACTTCCTTGATATTATCGGCGATAAACACCTGGTTGCAATACAGCTTGACCTTGCCGCGCTCCAGTTCCACCTGTTTCTTGACCTTGGGGAAATAGAGAATCCCCTTCAGACGGAAAGGATACTCCATGTTGAGGTGAATCCAGAACAGCGGGTCGTTGAAATCGGAGAAAGTCTCGCGATAGAACTGTTTATACTCCTCATCGGTGCAGTCTTTCGGCTGTTTCAGGTAGAGCGGGTGCGTCGTATTGACAGGCTTATCGTCCTTTCCCGTAGGGTTGAGATAGATCTCATAGGGCATAAACGAGCAGTACTTGTGCAAAAGCTCGCGGATTTTTGAAGCCTTCAAAAATTCCTTCTCGTCCTCCGCGATGTGCATGATGATCTTGGTGCCGCGCGCCGTGCGATCGCAGTCGCCGATCGTGTATGTTGAATTGCCGTCCGACGCCCAGTGTACGCCGGCTGTCCCTTCCCGATAGGATTTTGTCTCGATCTCGATGAGATCGGAGACCATATATGCGGAATAGAACCCGAGCCCGAAATGCCCGATGATCCCGTCACCGCCCGCCTTTTCGTATTTGTCTACGAAATCCGCTGCGCCCGAAAATGCGATCTGCGTAATGTATTTTTCGACTTCCTCTTCCGTCATGCCGATGCCGTTGTCTTCAACGGTCAGCGTGCCGGCTTTTTCATCCGTCGTTACGGTGACGCGGTAATTTTCTTCTGCCGCAGCCTCGCCGAGGTCGACAAGTTTTTTATGCTTCGTGATGGCATCCTGTGCGTTTGCCACAATTTCACGGAGAAAGATGTCTTTGTCCGAATACAGCCATTTTTTAATAATCGGCATCATGTTTTCGCTTGCAATGCGAATATTGCCCTGTTTTTCCATAGTCGTACTCCTTAATGATGTTCAAAGCATATATAAACAAAAAAATCCGCTTTTAAGCGGATTTTTTGAATATCGTCGTTTACAGGCGATCAATTATTTGTTGTTGTCATCGTTTCCGAGAAGGTCAGCGATGGAAGCTCCACCGTAACCGCCCTCGCTCCACTCTCTGAACTCCGCTTCATCTGCGTAGTCGCTTGCCGAGCGGCGATTGCCCTTATTTCTCTGACGAGGACGTCTCTCACCGGGCTCTTCGTTTCTGTCACGCTCCTCGCGGTTGTCCCAAGGACGGGGCTGAAGTGCTTTGATGGAGAGCGTGATACGACGCGCTTCGGGATCGACGGCAAGAACCTTTGCATCGACTTCCTGGCCGATCGCAAGTGCGGAGGTAGGATCCTCAACCCACTCGTGCGTGATCTGGGAGACATGGACGAGGCCGTCAATTCCCTTTTCGAGCTCAACAAACGCACCGAAGGGAACAATGCGGACAACCTTTCCGTGAACGACGTCGCCTTCTGCATAGCGCTCTGCGGCGGTGTCCCAAGGACGAGGCTGAAGCTGCTTATAGCCGATGGAGACCTTCTTGTT
>CAJFMF010000003.1 GCA_904391375.1 Candidatus Gallimonas faecavium
CCGTCGCGTAGAAATTTTGCGGCGCGAAGGGCAGAGATTTCAAACGCGAAGGTCAGAATTTTTTGAACACGGCGCCGTCGGAGGCGGGGGTGACGAGGGCGCGGTAGCGCTTTAAGTACCCTTCGGCGGGTTTTTCCTTGGGGACGAAGGCGGCGAGCCGTGCTTCGATCTCCTTGTCGGGGAGGCGGAGGTTGATCTCGCCCTTTTCGATGTTGATGTCGATGATGTCGCCCTCGCGGACGATGCCGATGACGCCGCCTGCCGCCGCTTCGGGGCAGACGTGGCCGATCGCCGCGCCGCGCGTTGCGCCCGAGAATCTTCCGTCGGTGATGAGGGCGACGGTATCGCCGAGGCCTGCGCCCACGATGGAGGAGGTCGGCGAGAGCATCTCGCGCATGCCGGGGCCGCCCTTGGGGCCTTCGTAGCGGATGACGACGACGTCGCCGGGGCGGATCTTATTGCCCGAGATCGCCGCCATGGCGTCCTCTTCGGAGTCAAAGACGCGTGCGGGGCCGGAATGGCGGTACATTTTGGGATCGACGGCGCTCTTCTTGACGACGGCGCCCTCTTTTGCGAGATTGCCCTTGAGGACGGCGAGTCCGCCGTAGGGGGAATAGGGGTCGGAGACGGGGCGGATGACGGCGGGGTCGAGGACGCGGGCGCCGCGGGTGAGGGCGTCCTGCGAGAGGAGGGCGACCGTCTGCGCGCTTCCGTCAAAGAGCCCCGCGTCGATGAGTTCGCGGATGACGGCGGAGATGCCGCCCGCGTCCTCGAGTTCCTCGATGTAGAATTCTCCCGCGGGAGCGAGACGGCAGAGATTGGGCGTGCGGAGACTGATCTCGTTCATGGTGTCCACGGAGATCTGTTCCTTGGGAAAACCGAGCTCGCTTGCGAGCGCCAGGAGGTGGAGCACGGAGTTGGACGAGGCGCCGATCGCCATGTCGACGTGTTCGGCGTTCCGCACGGCGGCAGGGGTGAGGATGTCGCGCGGGCGGACGTTGTGTTCCAGAAGCCGCATGACCGCCTCGCCCGAGCGCTTGGCCAGGATGCGGCGGGCGGAATACACGGCGGGAATGGTGCCGTTCCCCGGCAGAGCCATGCCGAGCGCCTCCAGAAGGCAGTTCATGGAATTGGCCGTGAACATGCCCGAACACGACCCGCAGGACGGGCAGGCGGCGCATTCAAAGCGTGTCAGCTCCGCGGCGTCGATTTTTCCCGAGGAATAGGCGCCCACCGCCTCGAACATGGAGGAGAGCGAGAGCTTTTTCCCGTCCTTATGCCCCGCGAGCATGGGCCCTCCCGAGCAGAACAGGGAGGGGACGTTGGCGCGGACGGCGCCCATCAGCATTCCGGGGATGATCTTGTCGCAGTTTCCCACGAACACGCAGGCGTCAAAGGCGTGCGCGGTGATGAGGATTTCGCAGCTGTCGGCGATGATCTCGCGGGAGGGCAGGGAATAGCGCATTCCCTTGTGTCCCATGGCAATGCCGTCGCATACGCCGATGCAGGGGACGATGACGGGCTTCCCGCCCGCCGCCAGCACGCCGTCCGAGACGGCGCGCGCGATCTCCTGAAGGTGCATATGCCCCGGAATGATGTCGCTCTGCGCGCAGATGATCCCCACGATGGGCTTTTTCATCTCGGAGTCCGACCAGCCGAGCGCTCGCAGGAGCGAACGCTGTGCCGCCATATTGCTTCCGTTTGTAAACGTGTTGTTCATAGTCTCACCCGTCCGATGGTTGTTCCGAGCGGCGCGCCTGTCGAATGGCCGCCGCGTCTGCATTTCCGATAAAGAGTCGTCGTGTCCGTGTTCCCGATAAAGGATTGCTGCGTCTGCGTTCCCGACAAAGAGTCGCTGTGTCCGCGTTCCCGACAAAGAGTCGCTGTGTCTGCGTTCCCGACAAAGAGCCGCCGTGTCTGCGTTCCCGATAAAGGATTGCGGGAATGTGTCAGATGCGTTCTTTGTAGTCTGTCTCGTCCTGAATGGTGGTCTTGCCGCGGGAGATGCTCGTCACGCCCGTGCGGGCGAGTTCCATGACGCCGTAGGGCATGAGCATGGTGACGAAGCCATCCAGTTTGGTGGGCTTGCCCGTCAGTTCGAGGATGGTGGCCTCGGGAGAGGCGTCCACGACCTTGGCGCGGAAGATCTGGCAGATCTCCAGCACCTGGGAGCGCGTCGCCGCATCCGTTCGGACCTTGATGAGCAGGAGTTCGCGGCTGACGGCGTCCTCTTCGGCGCACATGATCTTTTTCACGTCGATGAGTTTGTCCATCTGCTTCATCATCTGTCCCAGGATGTACTCGTCGCCGTTGAGGACGATGGTCATGCGGGAGAGCGCGTCGTTCTCCGTCTTGCACACGGAGAGCGATTCGATGTTGTAGCCGCGCCGCGCAAAGAGCGCCGCCACGCGGACGAGCACGCCCGATTTGTTGGATACAAGTGCGCTGATCGTGTAACGGTTCATTGCTTTTCCTCCCATTCGGTCATGATGGTGTCATACGTCTGTCCCGGCTTGATCATGGGCAGAACGTTCTCGTCATTTCCGATCATGCAGTCCACGACGACGGGGGAAGGCGTCGCAAACGCCTCCCGCAGGACGGGGACGATGTCCTCCTTTTTTGCAATGCGCAGGCCCTTTGCGCCGAAGCTCTCGGCAAACTTTACATAGTCCGTCTTTTTGCGCACGTCCGTCTGCGAGAAACGGCGGCCGTAGAAGAGTTTCTGCCACTGCCGCACCATGCCGAGCGCATGGTTGTTCATGAGAAGCACCGTGATGGGCAAGTCCTGCGTGACGGCGGTGGAGAGCTCGTTGAGGTTCATGTTGAAGCACCCGTCGCCCGTCACAAGAATGACGTGCTTTCCCGTCGCCTTGGCGGCGCCGATGGCGGCGCCCATGCCGTATCCCATCGTCCCGAGCCCTCCGCTCGTGCAGAAGGTGCGCGGCCGTTCGATGGGGTAGTACTGTGCCGTCCACATCTGATGCTGTCCGACGTCCGTGACGACGATGGCGTCCTTCGGCGCGCATTTCGCCGCCTCGATGAGGATGGCATGTCCGAGCTCGGGCGCCTTTTGCGCGGCGCGTTCGGCGGCGCGCAGGGCCTTTGCCCTTTCGGCGAAGGGACGGTCTTTTTTCGCTTCGAGCATGGGAAGGAGCGTCAGGAGCGCCTCCTTCACGTCGCCGAGAACGGGGTGCGTGACGGGCACGTTCTTGTTGAGCTCGGCGTTGTCGATGTCGATCTGCACGACGGTCTTTCCCGCGGCGAATTTATCGCGGTTGAGGGCGACGCGGTCGGAAAAACGGGTGCCGATCGCCAGAATGCAGTCGCTTTCAAGGCACAGCTTTGCCGCCGTGGACGTGCCGTGCATGCCGATCATGCCCATGAAGAGGGGGTGACTTGCGGGGAAGGCGCCCAGGCCCATGAGCGTGGACACGACGGGGGCGTCGAGCCGCTCGGCGAGTGCGCGCACCTGTTCCGCCGCCTCGGCGGCAATGGCACCGCCGCCCGTCAGGATCAAGGGGCGCTCTGCGGCGCCAATCGCCTGTGCCGCCCGTTCCAGATCGCGTGCGGGGACAGGTTTTGCGCTATGCGTGACGGGCGTTTGCGGAACATAGTCCGCCGTGTCGCTCTGCACGTTTTTGAGAATGTCGATCAGGACGGGGCCCTTTCTGCCCGTGTTGGCGATGAGGAACGCCTCGCGGACAATGCCCGCAAGGTCTTTCACGTCCTTTACGATATAGTTGTGCTTGGTGATGGGCAGGGTGATGCCGAAGATGTCGATCTCCTGAAAGGAATCCCGCCCGAGAAGGCTGAGCCCGACGTTCCCCGTGATGGCGACGAGCGGGGCGGAATCCATATATGCCGTCGCAATGCCCGTGACGAGGTTGGTGGCTCCGGGGCCGCTCGTAGCGATGACGACGCCCGTCTTCCCCGTAACGCGCGCCCAGCCGTCGGCGGCGTGCGCCGCGCCCTGCTCGTGCGAAGTGATGACGTGTTCGATCGTACCGTCCCGATAGAGCGCGTCATAGATGTCGAGGACTGTCCCGCCCGGATAGCCGAATACGGTCTTCACACCCTGCTCTTTGAGGCACTCGACAAGGATCTCTGCTCCGATACGCTTCATAAAGCGACCTCCTTAAAAAGTGTATTGTCTACCATTATACGGGAGAACGGAAATCTTGTCAAGCGGATGGCCGCAACTTAGGTGTTTTCATAGAAATGAATTGAATATATTCATAAAATATATTGCCATAATCGAAGGCTTGCATAAATCGGCAAATTCCCCGTTCCGCGTTCCGAAGTTCCGCGTTCCGAAGCCGCCGTACGGGGCAAAAACGCGCCATGCGGAAAAAGAAACAGGGGGCCGCGCCAACGGCGCGGCCCCCTGTCGGGTCAGATCGGATTCAATATTGTTTCAGGCGTCTTTTCAGCGAGAGAATGCCCGCCTTTGCGGCTTCCGTGGAGGAGCCGCCCACCGAATTGCGGCCCTCGGCGGAGGCGCGGGTCGTCACGGCCTGAAGGATGTCCGCCTCGAACACGGGGCTGACGGCGCGGAACTCCTCGAGCGTGAGCGCGGGGAGCGTCTTTTGATGCTCGATGCAGTAGCGCACGATCTTCCCCGTCACGGCGTGTGCGTCGCGGAAGGGGACGCCGCGCTTTGCGAGGTAGTCGGCGACGTCGGTCGCGGTCGCATAGCCCTCGCCGGCGGCGTCGTACATTTTGTTGACGTTGAAGGTGAGTTTCGAGACGAGCGCGGTATAGATGGAAAGGCAGCTCTCCATGGTCGTCTGCGCGTCGAAGAAGGGCTCCTTGTCCTCCTGGAGGTCCTTGTCATAGGCGAGCGGGATGCCTTTGAGCATGGTGAGCACGCCCATGAGGTGGCCGTAGACGCGGCCCGTCTTGCCGCGCACGAGCTCGGGGATGTCGGGGTTTTTCTTCTGCGGCATGATGGAGGAGCCCGTCGAGTAGGCGTCGGGGATCTCCCAATAGCCGAATTCGTCGGAAGTGTAGAGGATGGTGTCCTCGCACAGACGGGACAGGTGCGCCATTACGAGCGAAGCGTTGAAGAGATATTCAGCCACAAAGTCTCTGTCGGATACGGCGTCGGGCGCATTTTGCGAGATGCTGTCAAAGCCGAGAAGGCGGCGCGTTACGTCGCGGTCGATGGGCCAGGAAGTGCCTGCGAGCGCGGCACTGCCGAGGGGCATCACGTTCATGCGCTTGCGGAGCGCAGCATAGCGGTCAAGGTCGCGCAGGAACATCTCCGAATAGGCGTTGAAGTACTGCGCGCAGTTGATGGGCTGTGCCTTTCTCAGGTGCGTGAAGCCCGGCATGACGTATTTCACGCTCTCCTTTGCGCGGACGAGCAGGGCGGAGATGAGTGCTTTGAGCAGTGCCATGGCGCTGTCTGCGGCGTCGCGGGCATAGAGGCGCAGATCGGTCGCCACCTGATCGTTTCGCGAGCGCGCCGTGTGCAGTTTTTTGCCCGTCTGCCCGATGCGCGCGACGAGCTCGCCCTCGACAAAGGAGTGAATGTCCTCCTGTCCTTCGATGGGGAGCGTCCCGCGCTCGATGTCCGCATAGATGCCCTTGAGCCCCGCACAGATGGTGTCGGCCTCCTCTTCGGTGAGAATGCCGCACGTCCCGAGCATGGTCGCGTGCGCCACGGACGCCGTGATGTCCGCCCGCCACAGTTTTTTGTCGAAAGAGAGCGATTCGTTGAACGCGTCGGCGTCAGCCGCCTCGGGCGCGTCGAACCTTCCCTGCCATAATTTCATAGAGTCACCTTCCTTATCGTGATTCGCGTTTTATTGTACAATATTTTCCCGACAAACGCAACTCATTTCCCCCCGCAAACGGGCGCGCGCCGCCCAAATTTCTTGACAGGACGGCGGCTTTTGCGGTACAATGACAGCATGATCATTTTAGGGCTGGACCCCGGCATCGGAACGATGGGGTACGGCGTCATCGAAAAGGATGCCCGCGGCAACTGCTCCGCCGTCGATTACGGCGTCGTCAAAACGCCCGCGGGGGAAAACCTCGCCGTGCGGCTCTGTATCCTCGAAGAGGGCGTCAATGCGCTCTTTGACAAGTTTCACCCCGAAGAGGCGGCGATGGAGGAACTCTTTTTCTCCAAAAACGTCACCACGGGCATCGCGGTCGCCCATGCGCGCGGCGTCATGCTCCTCACCTGCAACAAGCGGTGCGGACGCATTTTCGAGTACACGCCCAACCAGATCAAACAGGCGCTGACCGGCTACGGCGGCGCCGACAAGGGCCAGATGCAGCGCGTCGTTGCGGCGCACCTGCACCTTCCCAAGCCGCCCCGCCCCGACGACGCCGCGGACGCGCTCGGCGTCGCCCTCTGCCACGCTTTCACCAGCCGTTTCGGCGTGCTGTTCGGCGTCAAATAACGGGGCAGGATCATTCAGAAGAGAATAGCGCCGCGCGCGGCGGGAGAGGAAACGAGGAGCGGAAGAAGCGTATGATCGGATATTTAAGAGGAAAAGTGCTGACGTTGCAGCCCGACTATGTGCTGCTCGACGTGAACGGCGTCGGGTATGAGATCATCTGTTCGGGGGCGGCGTTTGCCAATCTCTCCGGCCTCAAAAAGGGAGAGGAGGGCGAAGTCTATACCTATCTGCAGGTCTCCGAGCAGGGGATTGCGCTCTTCGGGTTTGCCGATCTTCGCGAGAAAGAGCTCTTCCTGCGGCTGACGTCCGTGCAGGGCGTGGGGGCGAAGCTCGCGATTGCGGCGCTTTCCGCCATGCGGCCTGCCGATCTCACGGAGGCGATCTATACTGCGGACGTGAAACGGCTGACGGCGGTCAAGGGACTGGGAAAAAAGACGGCGGAGCGCATCGTGCTCGAACTGCACGGCAAGATCTCTGCGGACGAGATCCTCGGGTCGGCGGAAGGCGGCGTGCCTGCTGCGGCCGCGATGCCCAGGTCGCAGGAGGACGGCGATGCCGTTGCCGCACTGATGAACCTCGGGTTCACGCGGCAGGAGAGTGCGCGTGCCGTCGAGCGTGCCAAGGCATCGGGGGCAAAGACCATCGAAGAGATCATCGGCACGGCGCTGAGGGGGATGTAAATGGACGATTACGATTACGGCGAAGAGCGCCTTCTTTCGAGTGCGAAGGGAGAATACGACGCAGAGGAGAACATCCTGCGTCCCAAGACGCTTGCCGAGTACGTCGGGCAGGAAAAAGTCAAGCACAACCTGTCCGTCTTTATGGAGGCGGCCAAGAGCCGCGGCGAGGCGCTCGATCACGTTCTCCTGTACGGCCCGCCCGGCCTGGGCAAGACGACGCTCGCGCACATCATCGCGAACACGATGGGGACGCAGATCAAGCTGACCAGCGGCCCCGCGATCGAGCGTTCGGGCGATCTTGCGGCCATTCTCACCAACCTCAATGCGGGGGACGTCCTGTTCATCGACGAGATCCATCGTCTCAACCACGCCGTGGAGGAGATTTTGTATTCCGCCATGGAGGACTATGCCCTCGACATCATCGTCGGGAAGGGGCCTTCGGCGCGCAACATCCGCTTTACGCTCAATCGGTTTACGCTCATCGGGGCCACGACGCGGGCGGGACTGCTGTCCTCGCCTCTGCGCGATCGGTTCGGCATCATGTGCCGCCTCGATATGTACACGCCCGAGGAGCTCAGGCGCATCGTGACGCGCTCGGCGCGGACGCTCGGGATCGGCATCGAGGAGGACGGCGCCTATGAGATCGCCCGCCGTTCCCGCGGCACGCCGCGCATCGCCAACCGTCTTTTGAAGCGCGTGCGCGATTTTGCCGCCGTCGCGGGGAGCGAGGTCGTCACGCGGGAGGATGCGCGCCGTGCGCTCGCCCGCATGGAGATCGACGAACTCGGCCTCGACGAGACGGACAGAAACCTCCTGCGCGCCCTCATACAGAAGTTCAACGGCGGGCCTGCGGGACTGGACACGCTTGCCGCGACCATCAACGAGGACGTCGCCACCATTGAGGACGTCTACGAACCCTATCTTCTGCAGCTCGGATTCATTGCGCGTACGCCGCGCGGCCGCGTCTGCCTGAAGGGCGGCTACGAGCACATGGGCGTCAAAATGCCCGAGGGCGTCCGGCGCCAGCTCTCCGTGTTCGACGATGACTGAGACCGGGTACACGCGGGCGGACATCCTGCGCATCGCAGCGGAACAGTCCGCCGTGGACAGTTCCTGCCGGGCCTCCGATTTTTTCGGAGCAGAGCACGTGGTCGTCCTCTCCCGCTCCGACGGGGCGGCGCGCAAAGATCTTACACAGCCGTTTGCGTTCGACCTCACTTCCTACGGCAGGAATGTCGTCGCGTCGGTGCGCCGGGAGCTTGTCCCCGTCGCGCAGGAATATCTGCGCGGGAGGCAGACGCACGCATGTTTTGAGACGCCGGCGCTGCACGAACTGGACGGTATGCTCGCGCCCTTCGGACTGCACACCTGCTTTCAGGCGGAATATTTTCTGCCCGATCCCGCGCGGATGCACATTTTTTCCTGTCCCTATCCGCTGCGCATTCTGGAGAAAGAGGATTTTGCCGCTCTCTATCTGCCGCAGTGGAGCAATGCGCTCTGTGCTGTGCGCAGGGAATGTGACGTGCTGTGCGTCGGCGCCTGGGACGGCGCGGCGCTCATAGGGCTTGCAGGCTGCTCCGCCGACTGCGAAGAGATGTGGCAGATCGGCATTGACGTCCTGCCCCAATACCGCGGCCGCGGGGTCGCCGCGGCGCTCGTCTCCCGCCTGGCGCAGGAGACGTTCGCGCGCGGCAAAGTTCCCTTTTACTGCGCGGCGTGGTCGAATATCCCCTCCAAGCGCACGGCGCTGCGCTGCGGGTTTTTCCCCGCATGGGTGCAGCTCACGGCAAAGCCGGTTCTACATGAGGCATAAAACAATGGAAATTCTCAAGAAGAGTGATTTTTATTACGATCTGCCCGAGGAACTCATCGCACAGACGCCCGCCGAGCCGCGCGATTCTTCGCGGCTGCTCATCTATCACAGGGACACGAAGCAGATCGAACACAAGATCTTCCGCGACGTCATCGATTACCTGAAGGCGGGGGACGTGCTCGTCGTCAACCGCACGCGGGTGCTCCCCGCGCGCATCTATGCGCATACCGAGCACGGCGGCGCGGTGGAGGTGCTCCTGCTCAAGCGCCTCGACCTCACCGACTGGGAAGTGCTCGTGCGTCCGGGCAGAAAGTGCCGCCCCGGGACACACCTCGTCGTCAACGAGGAACTGTCGCTGGACATTCTTTCGGTCACGGAATCGGGCGAACGCATTGTCCGTTTTCAGTACAACGGCACGTTCGAGGACATTCTCTCGCGCGTGGGGACCATGCCGCTTCCGCCCTATATCCATGAAAAACTCGCCGACCCCGAGCGCTATCAGACGGTGTATTCCAAGGAGAAGGGCTCGGCGGCGGCGCCCACGGCAGGCCTGCATTTCACGCCCGAGCTTCTGGAGCGCATCCGCGCAAAGGGCGTGGAGATCGCCGAAGTGCTCCTCCATGTGGGGCTGGGGACCTTCCGCCCCGTCAAGGAGGAGAACGTCCTCGATCACAAGATGCACTCGGAATACTACGAGGTGAGCCCCGAGGCGGCGGACATCGTCAACCGCGCGAAAAAAGAGGGGCGGCGCGTCATCTGCGTCGGCACGACGTCGGTGCGCACGGTGGAGACGGTCGCCGACGAGAACGGACTGCTTCACCCCTGCAAGGGCAATACGGAGATCTTCATCTATCCGCCCTATCGGTTCAAGTGCGTGGACGCCCTCATCACCAATTTTCACCTGCCCGAGAGCACGCTTTTGATGCTCGTGTCGGCGCTCTGCACCCGCGAGGAGATCCTGGAAGTCTATCGGACGGCGGTGCAGGAACGCTATCGCTTCTTCTCCTTCGGCGACGCCATGCTCATTCTGTGAGCGCTCTTTCGGGCAATGAACAACGCGCCTGCACGGATGGGCGCGGGAAGAAGGAGCAGACGCAGGAAGGGGGCAAGGAACAGACGCGGAAGGGGCGGAGACTTCACAGAGATTCCGAAAGGTAGTTATGAACAACGAATTTTTTTCCTTTGAACTGCAGAAGGTCGATCCCGAGACGGGGGCGCGGGCGGGGGTTTTCCACACGCCGCACGGCGACATCGAGACGCCCGTCTATATGCCTGTCGGCACGCAGGCGACCGTCAAGGGCCTGCTTCCCAAAGATCTCAAGGAGATCGGGACGCAGATCCTTCTCTCCAACACCTATCATCTGTATATGCGCCCGGGGGACGATCTCATCGCCCGCGCGGGGGGACTGCATACCTTCATGAACTGGGATCGTCCCATTCTCACGGACAGCGGCGGATTTCAGGTGTTTTCGCTCGCCGCGCTCAACAAGATCACCGACGACGGCGTGACGTTCTCCTCACACGTGGACGGCAGCCGTCACACGTTCACGCCCGAACTGGCTATGAAGATCCAGCACAACCTCGGGTCGGACATCATCATGGCGTTTGACCAGTGTTCGGAATACGGCTATACCCATGACGAGGCGCGCGCCGCCATGGAGCGCACGGCCAGGTGGCTGGAGCGCTGTTATGCGGCGCACGACAACCCGCGGCAGGCGCTCTTTCCCATCGTGCAGGGGAATTTCTACAAAGACCTGCGCCGCGAGAGCGCAAAACGGTGTCTGCCCTTCGTGCGGCACGGCATTGCCATCGGCGGGCTCTCGGTGGGCGAGCCGAAGCCGCTGATGTACGAACTGCTCGACGATCTCCGGGAAGTCCTGCCCGAGGACGTGCCGCGCTATCTCATGGGCGTGGGGTCGCCGGACTGCCTCGTCGAAGGCACGCTGCGCGGCGTGGACATGTTCGACTGCGTGCTGGCGACGCGCGTCGCGCGCAACGGAACGGCGCTGACGTCCCGCGGAAAAGTGGTCGTCCGCAACGGAAAGTACAAGGAGGACTTCACGCCGCTCGATCCCGACTGCGACTGCTACTGCTGTCGGAATTACACCAAGGCGTATCTGCGGCATCTCGTCAACGTGGGCGAAATGACGGGCGCGATCCTTCTGTCCATGCACAATATCGCCTATCTGCACAAGCTCATGCGCGGCCTGCGGGAGAGCATCTTCGGCGGATACGTGAAGGACTTTGTCGCCGATTTCTACAAAAAGCAGGGCGGCGAAGGCGGAATTTCCGTGTAAACGGCGGGGACAACGGGTGTAAAATGCCGCCGAATTGGAAAAAATAACCGCAAAACGCTTGCCAAACAGGTGCAAAAAGGGTATCATGGAAATAGTCCCCCGAAGGGAACTTCAAAAATAAGGAGATAACAAACGATGTGGTTTGCAATGCTTGCCGAGGCGGCAGATAATGCGACGAACGCGGGAACGGGTTCCGGCTCGTCCAACGTGCTTCTCTATGTCTTTGTGGGTGTCATTCTGGTGGTGTTCATCGCCTTCCTCTTCTTCTCGGGAAGAAAGAATAAGGCGCGCCAGCAGGAGTATGTCGAGCAGATCGAGGCGATCCGTCCGGGCAACAAAGTCAAGACGGCCGGCGGGATCTGCGGCATCGTCGTGGAGGTGTGCGACGACAACACCGTGATCATCGAGACGGGCAGCGAGAAGTCGGGCAAGTCCTATGTGAAGATGGACAAGGAACTCATCGCGCAGACGGACGCCAAGGGCGCGACGCAGATCGCCCGCGAAGAGGCGGAAGCCAAGCGCAAGGCGGAAAAAGAGGCGAAGGAAGCGGCAAAGCGCGGCGAAAAGCCCGCGGAAGCCCCTGCTGCGGAAGTTCCCGCCGAGACCAAACCCGCCGAAACGCCCGCCGAGGACAAACCCGCCGATGCGGAAGAGTCCTCCGAGGACAAGAAATAACGTACGGAATAAAAGCGCATTCCCCCGCATACCGTAGAATATCACGGTGCGGGGGTCTTTTTTATGAGCGAATGGGGAAAAGCGGTGCGGGAAGTTGCCCTTTCCGCGGTGGTCTGCGTCATCTTTTATCTGATTGCAACGGCGCTCGCCGCCGTGTTCGTGCGCGCCTATGCCCCGGCAGACGGCGCCGTTCTCGCCGTCAACTGGGTCATCAAATGCGCGGGCGCCTTTCTCTTTCCGCTGCTCTTCGTCCGCCGCGGCCGCGCCGTTTTCAAGGGCATCGCCGCGGGGATCCTCGCCGCCGTTCTTGCTATGCTGCTCTTCGCCGCCATCGGCGGCGGGTTCCGCATCAATGCCTTCTTCCTCGTCGAATTGCTCGTCTGCGGCGCCCTCGGCGGCCTCGGCGCGCTGGTCGGGACTGCCCTGCGCAGGGAATAATCCCTTTCGGAAGGAATGTCCCGTCCGAGACGGCCGCGCGGATCGGCGCAAAATTTCGGGAACTTTTGTGATTTTTTTCATTTTTACTTGCAAAATTCCGTAAAGCGTTGTATAATGGAAAAAAAGAAGACAGGAGAAATGATATGATCCGTACGATTGCAAAACCTCAGGCAAAGAAAGTCACGGGCTGCGGGGAATGCAGAAGCACCTGCCAGTCCGCCTGCAAGACGAGCTGCACCGTAGGCAACCAGTCCTGCGAGCGCGTGACGAGAGAAGAGAAGATCGAGAGAAGATAACAACCGTTTGGTGAAACGGGGAGCGGCGCCGGCGGCGCTGCTCTTTGTTTTGCGCTTTTTTTATTTTTATGGTACACGTATTTCATTATCACGGACATCACTATGTCTACGATACGGGCAGCGGGGCGCTGCACGAGTGCGACGAAAAGACCGCGAAGTATCTCGCGGGCGAGGAGGCCGAGTTCACGGACGAGGAGCTCAAGGCGACGCTCGCGGACATCGAGGGGCTCAAGGACGCGGGACTGCTCTATGCGGAGGAAGCCAAGGTCGCGCCGGTGAAGTCGCATGAACTGAAGGCGCTCTGCATTCACATCTGCCACGACTGCAACCTGCGCTGCAAGTACTGTTTTGCGGACGAGGGCGCCTATCACGCCGCGCGCGAGATGATGCGTCTCGAGACGGCAAAAAAGGCCATTGATTTTCTCATTGCGAACAGCGGCGCGCGCAAGGTGCTGGAAGTGGACTTCTTCGGCGGCGAGCCGCTCATGAACCTTGACGTCATCAAGGAGACGGTCGCCTATGCCAAGGAAGAGGCGGCAAAGCGCGGCAAGCGCTTTCTGTTCACGACCACGACCAACGGGCTTTTGCTCAACGACGACGCCATCGACTTTCTCAACCGCGAGATGGAGAACGTCGTGCTTTCCCTGGACGGAAGAAAGGAAGTGCATGACGCCGTGCGCAAGACAATCTCGGGAAAGGGCAGTTTTGACGCGGTCATCGACAAGATCAAGAAGTTCGTCGAGATCCGCGGCGACAAGAACTACTATGTGCGCGGCACGTTCACGGCGAAGAACCTGGATTTCTCCAAGGACGTGCTCTTCCTCGCCGATCAGGGCTTCCGGTCGCTCTCCGTCGAGCCAGTCGTCACGGACATTCCCGACCTTCAGATCAAAGAGGAGCACCTGCCCGTCATCGAGGCGGAGTATGAAAAGCTCTGCGACGAGTACATCCGCCGCGAAGCGGAGGGGAAGGGCTTTTCCTTCTTCCACTTCCACATCGATCTCGAGGGCGGCCCCTGCCTGCAAAAGCGCGTCTCGGCGTGCGGTGCGGGGAACGAGTATCTCTCCGTCGTGCCAAACGGCGACATCTATCCCTGCCACCAGTTCGCGGGCGACGCGAAGTGGCGCATGGGCAATGTCTATGAGGGCGTCATCGATCCGCAGATCCGCAATCTGTTTGCGACGTCCAGCCTCTTCACGCGCGAGAAATGCGGCGATTGTTTTGCCAAGTTCATCTGCTCGGGCGGATGCAGCGCGAACAACTATCACTACAACGGCGACATCAACAAACCCTATGAAATGACCTGCGCCATGATGAAAAAACGCATCGAATGTGCGATGCACGTCCTTGCCGAGCGCAAGTCCCGCGAAAATTAAACAAAAAATACGAAAAGCGGCGCGTTTCGGCTTGACGGAACGGCCCTTTTTCTATATAATGAGAGGAGCGAGAATTTTCCGAAAGAGCATTTTGGAATACTTTACGGAAGCGATCCGTTGATTCCCGTTCGCAATACAGGAGGAGGCAATGAGCAAGAAAAAATCGGTGGTTCTGTTGGTGATTTACACCCTTCTGATCGCCGCTTTGTGCTTTATTTGTACCGTTTCGTTTTCCTACGGAACGGACAACTTGTACACGTTCAGCTCCGTCATGCGCATGATGGAGAAGGACGCCGACCTCGGGATCGCATACGGCGCAAATGCCGATGCGGGTACCTATCTGGGCGGCGGCTATTCTGCCGTGTACTATCCCGAGGGCGTCATCTCCGCCAAGGAGTTTGACGACAACACCGACGGCATGAGCGAGGACGAGGCCGCGCAGTACGCTGCGGACTACGTCCGCTATCCCGACGAGAACGGTTCCGTGTATCTGGAAAAAGGCGTTGCCTGCGACGACAACGGCGCCGTTCTGGACAGCTTCCGCACGGCATTCGACGCGGCGCTTGCGACGGTCACGGCACGCTATGCCGGACTCAGAGCGGACGGCGCGCGCGTGGAGTCGGTGGGGGACTACGCCATCGGCGTGTTCCTGCCCGCCATGATGGACGGCGAGTACACGGCGATCAGCGTGTTTGCCTACACGGGCGAGCTCTCCATCCGCGCCGGTTCGGACGAGGCGTCGGCGACCGACGTCTTCACCATCCGTCCCGGACAGACCATCCGCGACTATGTGAAGAAGATCACGTCGCGCTCGGCGGGGGATACGGCTTACGTCGAATTCACCTTCACCGACGCCGGCAGAGAGGCCCTCAAGACGGCCACGGCCGGTGCGGCGGATACCGCGGTCACGCTCTTCTTCAACGTCGGCGAGACCAACGTCATCCAGCTCTCCGTCAGCGAGGTCTATGACCAGAACACTCTCTACATCAGCGGCAGCTACACCGCCGAGACGGCAAACACCGTCGCGGTGCTCTTCTCCACGGCGCTCGACGGCACCGCGGAAGATCTGACGCTCACGCCCGCCGACGCCTACTTCCATTCGGCGCTCTACGGCAGCAACACGCTCGTCATGCTCTATATCGCATTCGGCGTGTTCTTCGTGGCAATGATGGCATTCTTCTTCGCGCGCTATCGCCGCCTCGGGTTTGTCCATCTCTATACCTATCTTCTGTTCCTGTTCGCCATGATCCTGTGCGGCTGGTCCATCCCGTTCCTCTATCTGAGCGTGGAGACCTTCCTCGCCTTCCTGCTCACGTCCGTCCTGCTCTGCTTCTCCAATGCAGTCTCGTTCGAGAGCGCGCGCAAGGAATATGCGCTCGGCAAGACCATGACGTCCTCCGTGAAGACGGGCTACAAAAAGTGCTTCTGGAAACTCTTTGACCTGCACATCGTCGTGGCGGTCATCGGGTTCCTCGTGTACGCGATCGCGCTCACCGGCCTGCAGACGGCTGGATTCGTCCTCGGCCTGGGCGCCGCATTCTCGGGCATCGCGACCCTCCTCGTCAACCGCTTCGGTTGGGCGGTCATGATGGGTACGTCCAAGAAGCCCGGCAAGTTCTGCAACTTCAAGCGGGAGGAAGTGGAAGATGAGTAACAAGCGTTTGAATCTGCTTCCCGTCTGGGCGGCCGTGTCTGCCGTCATCATCCTCGCGGGAATCGTCCTCATGGCTCTGCTCGGTTTCAACGTGGCGCTCGACCGCCCCGAGAGCAAGGTCTTTGATGTCCACTACAACGTTGTGGTCGACCTCAACGAAGAGAGCAAGGCGTCCCTGGAGCGCTACTGCGAACAGGCATTCGCCGATGCGGGCATCGTCTATTCCGACGTCGCAACGCTGGACGGCCAGAGCGATCCCGTCTCTCTCGATCAGGGTTCCTTCTCGCAGACGGGCAATGACTTCCTGCTGCGCTATACCTTCGGCGCCGATGTCTCCGATGCCTCCCTCGCTGCCGCCAAGACGGCGGTGGAAGCGTCCATCGCGGGCGATGAGGCCTTCCTCCTTCCCGCCGAGACGTACGTCTCCTTCGACACCTATTCGCTTCAGCCCATGAACGAGTCCGTCTGGAGAGGCGCCGTCGCCGTGGCGGTCGCCGCCATCGTCGCGCTCATCTATGTCGCCATCCGCTTCGGGCTGGGCAGCGCGCTCACCGGCCTTGTCGCCTGTGTCAACGATGCCTTCCTGACGCTCGCCGTATTCGCCATCGCGCGCATTCCCGTCTACACCTTCGCGCCCATGCTGTATGCCGCCATTGCTGCCGTCGTCTCGGCGGTGTTCTGGCTCATCCGCTGCATGAAACTGCGCGACGACGCCAAAGAGCCCTCCGCCGGTGCGGTCTCCGCAGAGGAGAGCCTCGCAGGCGTCTGCAAGGCGACGGACAAGCTCGTCTGGATCGCCGCAGGCGTCACGCTGGCACTCATCGTCGTCTGCGCGCTCTGCACCATGATGACGGGCGCCGCGGCCGTGTTCGCGGGAGCGCTCGTTCCCGTGGCGGCAGGCCTGTATTCCTCCATGCTGCTCGCACCCGCGCTTCATGTCAAGGTCAAGGCGCACTTCGACGCGATCAAGCGCAAGCACGCGCGCTACGAGGGCAAGAAGAAGACGGCAAAGGCGAACGCCGAGGACTGATCGGACGATCGCCCGGAACAAAACGTGCGCATTCCTGAAAACAGGAAAAAATGATATGAGACCTTCGGGCGGCGGGAGATATCCCGCCGCTCTTTCTGTGTTTTCGCGCGCAAAGGTGCAAAAATATTTTGCAAAAAACGCATATTTTGTGGTATAATAGAAAAAACACACAATTCGGGAACGATCGGAAGCCATGAAAAAACTCGTGCATGAATTTGAACTTACCCCCGCGCAGGAAGCGGAGGGGAGGAAGTGCGCCGCAGAGCTGGGGATAACCCTGACGACGGCGCGGATTTTGTATGCGCGCGGCATGGACACGGCGGAGAAGATGCGTTCCTTCCTGCACCCGAGCCGAAAGCATTTCCTCTCGCCCTTTCTCATGAAGGGGATGAAGGAGGCGGTTGCGCTTCTGCGGCAGGCGAAAGAGGAGGAGTGGCGCGTTGCGCTCTTCGGCGACTATGACGCGGACGGGATCGGCGCGCTTGCCGTGCTCTCCCGCGCATTGCGGGTGTTCGGGATCGAACCCTATCTCTATGTCCCCGAGCGCAGCGAGGGGTACGGTATGAGCATTGCCGCGCTCGACAAGATTTTCGACGAGTTCATGCCCGATCTCATCGTCACGGTGGACTGCGGAATCTCCAACGCGGAGGAAGTCGCCTACGCGCAGGAGCAGGGGGCGTACGTCATCGTGACCGACCACCACGAGCTGCCCGACCGTCTTCCCGACTGCATTACGATCAACCCCAAATTCGACGACGACTATCCCTATGACAACCTCTGCGGGGCGGGCGTGGCGTTCAAGCTCGCCACGGCGCTGTTGGGCGAGGAGGCGGAGCAGTTCGTCGACTTTGCGGCGCTCTCCACGGTGGCGGACAGCGTTCCGCTGCTCGGGGAGAACCGCGACATCGTGGCGGAGGGACTTCGGCGCATCGAAAAGCACCCGCGGCCCGCATTTTCCGCGCTTTTGGGAAAGACGGGCGAGACGACGGCGCAGACGCTTGCCTTTTCCGTCGCGCCCCGCATCAATGCCGCGGGCCGGATGGGGGACGCCCACGCCGCGCTCGATCTCTTTACGACGGAAAATCCCGAGGCGATTGCCGCGCTTGCGGAAAAGCTCAATCTGTACAATGCGGAGCGCCAGCGCGCCTGTGACGAACTGTATGCGCAGGCCGTGGCACAGGTGCGGCGCGAGGGGGCGTTCGACCCCGTCGTCATGCTCGCCGCGGACAACTGGAACGCGGGCTTTGTGGGCATCGTGGCGGCGCGCATCGCCGAGGAGTTCTCCCGTCCCGCGCTGCTGTTTGTCCGCCGCGGCGATATGCTGCGCGGGAGTGCGCGCAGCGTGGAGGGCGTGAACATTTTCGAGGCGCTCAAGAGCTGTTCGGAGTACATCGAGGAATTCGGCGGACACTCTCAGGCCGCGGGCGTCAACGTGCGTGCCGATCGGTTTGACGATCTCAAGCGCGCGCTGGGGGAGTACATCGTCCGTCACTACACGCGCGACGACCTCGCCGCAAAGCTCTACGTCGTGGGCGAAGGGGAGAACCATATGCGCGTCGCGCACGAGCTTGCCATGCTCGAACCCTTCGGCATCGGAAACCGCCGCCCGCTCTTCACGATGGAGATCGGAGAAGCGGACGCCGGTCCCGTCAAGCCGCTCTCGCCCCATGTCTCGCTGCACGCGGGCGGGCTCGATCTCATGTATTTCAGCGGCGCAAAAGATCTGAAATTTCTGCGCAGCGACCTCAGAAAGACCATCGTCTACGAATACAACCTCTCCACCTTCCGCGGGCGGGAGTACCTGAAGGGCTTCGTGCGCGCGGTATTGCCTGCGGGCGGCCGCGGCGCCGCGCCCGAGATCTTTGAAAACACGCTCCTCGCTCTGCGCGGCGTCCCCGTGCAGGCGGACGCCGCCACGGCGGAACTGGACGCCTTTCTCGCAGAGCGGCGCGCCGCCTGTCCGTACGGCCTGTGCGCCGTGTGCTACGACGTCGCCTCGCTCGCCGACTTCCCTTCGCTTGCGGGCCTGCCCGCCGACGTGTTCCGTCTCTCGGGCGGGAACTGCGAGAACGTGGTGCTCATTGCCCCCGATCCCGGGTGCGATCTTTCGGGCTATCGCGACGTGGTCTTTCTCGAGACGCCTCCCGCGCTCGCCGTAAAGACGGGCAAGGCGCAGGTGCGCGTCAACGGAGACCTCAGCGGGAAACACGCGCTCCGCGAACTTTCCTGCGTGCGGGAGGAGATGCTCGCCGTCTTTCAGGCAATGCGCACGCAGGCGGCGCGCGTGACGGGGGAGACCTATGCTGCCGCGGCAAAATCCTGCGACGGGTTAGGGTTTTCGCTGGAACAATTTGCGTTTGCACTGGCCGTGTTTGAAGAACTCGGCCTGGTATCGTTAAAGGGCGGACGGCTGAACATCGTCCGCGGGAAAAAGACGGAGCTCTCCGCCTCGCCGCTCTATTGCGCCGTGGAGAAGCTCAAGGAGGAATGAGATGGAAGCCATCCTCATGAAGATCTACGAATTTTACACGGGGGACGAGCGGGATATGCTCCTGCACGCCTATGATTTCGCGCGCGAAGCGCATCGGAACCAGAAGCGCGCCTCGGGCGAGCCCTATTTCATTCATCCCTGTGCCGTGGCGGAGATCCTCATTGACCTCGGGCTGGACGCCGAGACCATCGCGGCGGCTCTGCTGCATGACGTCATCGAGGATACCCCCGTCACCGGAGAGGACGTCCGGCGCGAATTCGGCGAAAACGTCCTGACGCTCGTCTCGGGCGTCACCAAACTCGACAAGATCGTCTTCAAGTCGCAGGAAGAGGAGGAGGCCGAGAATTTCCGCAAGATCTTCATTGCGATGGCGAAGGACATCCGCGTCATCATCATCAAACTTGCCGACCGCCTGCACAACATGCGTTCGCTCAACTTCCTCTCCAAGGAGCGCCAGCAGAAGATGGCGCGCGAGACGCTGGACATCTACGCGCCCATCGCGGGACGGCTGGGTATTTCGCAGGTCAAGTGCGAGCTGGAAGATTTATGCCTCAAATACCTCGATCCCGCCGCGTTCGAGTACCTCGTCGAGAACATCCATCAGAAGTTGGAGGAGCGCAACCGCTTCGTCGACTTCGTGGTCGAGGAGATCAACGGCATTCTCGAGGAGAGCCACATCCACGGCGAGGTGTTCGGCCGCCCCAAGCACTTCTATTCCATCTATAAGAAGATGAAGGACAAGCACAAGACGCTTGACCAGATCTACGACCTCACCGCCGTGCGCGTCATTGTCGGCACGGTGGACGAGTGCTATGAAGTGTTCGGCAAGATCCACAAGAAGTGGAAACCCGTCCCGGGGCGCATCAAGGACTACATCGCCACGCCCAAGCCCAACCTCTATCAGTCGCTGCACACGACCGTCGTCACCAACTTCGGCCAGCCTTTCGAGATCCAGATCCGCACCGAGGAGATGCACCGCACCGCAGAGTACGGTATCGCCGCGCACTGGAAGTACAAGGAGAGCCGCGACGAGGAGACGTCGCTGGACGCGCGCATCGCATGGATCCGCGAGGTCATGGATCTGCAGGGCGGGCTCAAGGACTCCAAGGAGTTCATGGAGACGGTCAAGGGCGAGCTGTACTCGACCGAGCTTCTGGTCTTCACGCCGCAGAGCAAGGTCATCTCCCTGCCCGCAGGCGCGACGCCCGTCGACTTCGCCTATGCCATTCACTCGGAAGTGGGCAACAAGTGTACGGGCGCCAAGGTCAACGGAAAGATCGTCCCGCTCAATACCACCCTCGAGACGGGCGACGTGGTCGAGATCATCACCTCGCCGAACAGCAAAGGCCCGTCCCGCGACTGGCTCAAATTCATAAAATCCTCCTCGGCGCGCGCCAAGATCAAGTCCTTCTACAAAAAGGAGATGAAGGAGGAGAACATCCGCCTCGGCAGGAGCATGCTCGAAGAGGCCGCAAAGCGCAGGGGGATGTCCCTCGCCGAACTCGTCACGCCCGACAGCTTCAAAAAGGTATCCGAGAAACTCTCCTTCGACACGCCCGATGAGATGTACTCCGCCATCGGCTACGGCGCCGTGACCGTCAATCAGGTCATCTTCAAACTGCTCGACTACTTCCGCAAAGAGGCGCCTTCGCCCGTCATTCCCCAGCCCTTCAAGGCAAAGAACGCAAAGGGGTCGGTCACCATCAACGGCATGACGGGAATGCTCGTCTCCTTTGCGGGCTGCTGTTCGCCCGTCCCCGGCGACGACATCGTCGGATTCGTCACGCGCGGCAGAGGGGTCGTCATCCACCGCAAGGACTGCCCCAACATGAAAAACATCGACCCCGCCCGCCTGCAGAACGCCGAATGGCTGGTCAAGGAGGGGGAGGCCCGCTTCAAGGCGGCGATCGTCGTCATGGCGGAAGATCAGGGCGCGGCGCTTGCCGCCATCTCCGGCTCCGTCGCCGAGATGCGCCTCGAGATCACTTCCATCAACGGCCGCTATGACAAGAACGGCTCCGCGATCGTGGACGTCACCGTCAGCCTGCTGAGCCGTCAGGACGTGGAAGTGCTCATCGGAAAGATCCGTTCGCACGCAAAGATCCTCGACGTGCATCGTATGGCAAACTGACATGACCGTTTTCAAGATTTATCCCAAGGGATTTGCCGCAAACAGCTATCTTTTGACGGCCGACAACCGAACCGCCGTCGTCATCGATCCCGCTCAGCCGCGCATCGTCGACGAGGCCCGCGCGCGTGGCCTGGACATCCGCTTTGCCCTGCTCACGCACGGACATTTCGACCACATCGGCGGGTGCGCCGCCGTCCGCGCGGCGGGGGCGAAGATCGGCTGTCTCGAGGCGGAAAAGCCCCTCGCCCTCGGCAGGGACAACGCGGCGGCGCTGTTCGGCGTCACCGTTCCGCCCTTTGCGATCGATTTTACCTTCCGCGACGGCGAGACGCTCTCGCTTTGCGGGATCTCCTTTTCCTTCCTCGCCACGCCGGGACATACGGCGGGCGGGGCGTGCATTTGCGCGGGCGATCATCTCTTCACGGGGGACACGCTCTTTGCGGGCGACGTGGGCAGGACCGATCTCCCCACGGGCAACGGCGCGCAGCTCACGGCGAGCGTCAAAAAACTCTACGCGCTCCCGGGCAACTATATCGTCTGCCCCGGGCATGGCGAGGACACGTCGCTCGAATATGAGCGGCACAACAACGGGTGGATCCGATGCTGACGTGCAATCTCAAATATCTCGAACCCGAACTCATGGACGTCGTGCGTCTCTTTGACGGCGCACAGGATATGTGTATCGTCCAACACTCCGACGAACGGGACGGCGTGTTTGAAAATACCGTCACCGTCGACGGCGAAACGCGTACATTTTCCGATTCGGACACGGCGGAGGACGAGCTGCGCTTCAAGAGCCTGACAAAGCGCTATGCCAAACTTGCGCTCTACCGCGTCCTGAAAGAGCGGACGGGCATCTCTCTGCCGTGGGGCGCACTGACGGGCATCCGTCCGACCCGCCTTGCCTATCAGGAACTGGCTGCGGGCAGACCCTTCGAGCCGCTCTTTGCCCGCATGGACGTCTCCCGTGACAACACGGAGCTCGTCCGCCGCGTCCTGGAGGGACAGCGGCCGTACTATGTGCGCGGGGAGGGGAATTGCGATCTGTTTGTCTCTCTTCCGTTCTGTCCCACCAAGTGCGAGTACTGTTCCTTCATCACGGCGCCCATCGCGGCGACGAGGAAGTATCTTCCCGCCTATCTCGCGGCGCTCAAAGAGGAGCTCGCGGCGGCCGGCCCGCTCATCGGCAATCTCCGTTCCGTCTATGTGGGCGGCGGGACGCCCTTTGCCCTCGAGGCGGAGGAACTCGCCGAAGTGCTGGCGGCGATCGCGCCCCTGCGCACCAACGGCTGCGAATATACCGTCGAGGCGGGGCGGCCCGACACCTTCACCCGCGAAAAACTCGACGTGTGCCGACAGTACGGCGTCACGCGCATCTGCATCAATGCACAGAGTTTTTCGGACGCCACTCTCGAACGCATCGGCAGAAAGCACACCGCACAGGCGGTGCGCGATGCCTTCGCGCTCGCCGCGCCCTATGGAATGCGCATCAACTGCGACCTCATCGCGGGGCTTACGGACGAACCGTACGAGGCGTTCTGTCACAGCGTGGACGAGGCGATCGCGCTTGCGCCCGACAACATCACCGTTCACACCCTGTGCCTGAAAAAAGGCGCCCGTCTCAAGGAAGAGACGCAGCGCCTGGAAGAGGGGAGCCTTGCGGCCATGATCGACTATTCGCGCCGTGCGCTCACCGCGGCGGGCTACGAACCGTACTATCTCTATCGCCAGAAATATATGGCGGGTGCGCACGAAAACGTCGGTTGGACCAAGCCCGGCGCGGCGTGCGTGTATAACATCGACGTCATGGAGGAGATCGCCGACAACCTCGCCGTGGGTGCGAATGCCGTCTCCAAAAAGCTCTTTGAGGGCGGACGGCGCATCGAGCGTCACGGCAGTCCCAAGGATATCCCCACATACCTCGCGAAAGTCGGACAGCTCATCCGCGAGCGCGCGGAGCTGTTCGCGCCGTCGTCCCGTTAAAGCACCGTCCGAAAGAGCCGTTTCGTTATCCGAAGGCGTCGGCCTCCTCGCCGCAATCCAGCAAAATAAAGCCTTTTTCGGTCGGATAGGATATTTGATGACGGCCCGACGTAGGAATCTGCATGTGCTGATTTGACAAAGCCTGTCTGAGTTCGGTTGCGGCCGCTGCGGCGGAAGGAGAATGCCGATTGCACTGCTTCGATTGTTCTGCGAAGGAAACTGAAAAACAAAACGCCGCCCCCGCGCCGATTGGCGCGGGGGCGGCGTTTTGTCAGGGTTTTTCTCTGCGCACGGGCGTGCCGCAGTAGGGGCAGAACGCCTTGTCGCGCGAATAGGAGAAGCGGGCGCCGCAAGCGGGGCAATCGGCGGTCAGCAGTTGTTTCCCGAGTGCCTGATTTTCGTTGAGCAGCAGGGTGTCGCCCTGGCGGACGAATCCGGTCAGGTATTGTTTCTGAAAGCAGGTATCCAGGTGCGTGCGCACGTCTTTTTCGGAGAGGGAGAGCTGTGCGGCGATCTCTCCGACCGTATAGAGGTGCTCTTCGGTGACGGCGCTCACGATGCGGGCGAGCGTCTTTTTGGGGGCATACGCGATGGCCCAGCCGACGGGGGTGCCGTAGAACCCGATGCCGAGGAAGGCGATTCCGATTCCCCACACGGCGGGCTGACCGATGCCGAGGCCGACGCCGAGCAGGACGCCGCCGAGCGGGAGACAGAGCGTGAGAACAAGGCTGAGAATAAGGCTCTTGCGCAGAGCGCGTTGAATGGCTTGCATCCGATCCTCCGAAGAAGGTATTCTGCTTGGATTATACCCTGTTTTCGGCGGTTTGTCAACCGAAAGTTTTTCGGCCGCACTTGACAGGCGGGGGCGATCGTGGTATAGTAATGTCGAAAAGAGTACTTACTCGGAGGGAACCTATGACAACGGAACAAATTGTCCTTCTCGTTCTCGGGATCGCGCTCGTGATCGCGGTTGCGGCGCTTGTGGTCACGGTATGGAAGTACCGTTCCCTGCGAAAACGTGAAAAAGCACAGAAGACGTATGCGGAGGAGGTCGTCGTCAAGGACGGTGAACGCTACTCTGCCGATCCCAAGATCGCGCGCGACGGGCAGGCGAACGTCTCGCACGCCGAAGGGGATTTCGTCCTGGCGGCGGGCAAGACGTACCGCGCCGAAAAGGACGGCGAGCTCCTGCCCGGCCCCTACACCGTGCTCGCCTCGAGCGACGCTTCCCATGCCTTCAAAGTGCGCGTCGGCGGGTATGTGCGTAACTTCACGCACGGAGACGTCCTCGTCCTCAAGGACGGCGAGGAGATCTGCGCGGTGAGCGGCGCCGTCATTCTCCGCTGACGACATATGCCCTCTGCGCCATGCGCGCGCCCACAAAACAAAGATCGGAACGTTATGCGCCGGCGGACAGATGTCCGCCGGCGCACATTTTAATTTTTTCCTCCCTCTTACCCAACAAGACGGATCCCCGACACCGCATCGCTGCGCCGCGTGCGGCAATTTCGGACGGGTGCGGCGGATTTTCGGCAGGGAAAAGCGGCAGGGGTTAGCGGGGATAAAACGGTGCGCTTTCGGCAGGGAAAAAGCGGTGGATTTTCGGCAGGGAAAAAGCGGTGGATTTTCGGCAGAAAAAAGCGTCGGGGTTGGGCCGAAGAGAATGGCGGAGTTTCGGAAGAGGAGAGGTGCGCGGGGGCTGTCGGGACGCGCGGGAGAGGGGTTTCGGAAAAAATCGGGGGGATTTGTGCAAAGCGGCGCAATTTCCTTTGACAAGTGCGGAAAAAAGTGTTAATATGGATTCCGACGTACGCGACGAGGATGGCTCTCCACCTTCCCCCTGGCGTGCGCGGCAAAAGATTCCATAGGAGGATAAACGCAAATGGATAAGCAGGAGATCATCGCAAAGTTCGCCGCTCATGAGGGAGACACCGGTTCGCCCGAAGTTCAGATCGCGCTTCTCACCGAGCGCATCAACCACCTCAACGAGCACCTCAAGGAGCACCAGCAGGACAACCATTCGAGAAGAGGACTTCTCAAGATGGTCGGCCGCCGCAGAGGACTTCTTGACTACCTCAAGGCGAAGGATATCGAGCGCTACAGAGCGGTCATCGCGGCGCTGGATCTCAGAAAGTGAGGCTTTGAAAAAGGAGCGGCTTTTTGCCGCTCTTTTTTTGGGACTGCGCGCGTGCGCGCGCGGTTTTGCATCGCTTCTGTGCCGTCGGGGTGCAGTGGCAAAGAACGAAAGGCGTTAAAGATAAGGAGATAAAAAAATGAACTACCAGGAATTCAGAATGCCCGTCGGCGGCCGCGAGGTCATCATCGAAACGGGCAAGTACACCGAGCAGGCGAACGGTTCGTGCGTCGTTCGCTGCGGAGAGACCGCCGTCATGGTGACGGTTTGCATGTCCAAGACCCCGCGTGAGGGAATTGATTTCTTCCCCCTGCAGGTCGACTATGAAGAGAAGATGTACGCCGTCGGCAAGATCCCCGGCAGCTTCAAGCGCAGAGAGGGCAGGGCATCCGACAAGGCCATTCTCACCGCGCGTCTCATCGACAGACCTCTTCGTCCTCTGTTCCCCAAGGGACTCTTCAACGATGTGGTCGTCGTCGCGACGGCGCTTTCCGTCGAGCCCGACGTCGCTCCCGAGCCGCTTGCCATGATCGGTTCTTCCGTTGCGCTCTCCATTTCCGACATTCCCTGGGGCGGCCCCACGGGTTCGGTGGTCGTCGGCCTTGTGGACGGCGAGTATGTCATCAACCCCGATGCCGCACAGCGTGAAAAGAGCACCATTCACCTCAACCTCGCCGGCATGAAGGACGCCATCCTCATGATCGAGGCGGGCGCGGACGAGGTCTCCAACGACGAGATGGTCGGTGCGATCATGTTCGGTCAGCAGGAGATCTCCAAGATCTGCAAGTTCATCGAAGAGGTCATCGTCCCCGCCGCGGGCAAGCCCAAGCAGCAGATCGAACTCTATCACATTCCCGAAGAGCTCGATGCCGCCGTGCGTGCCTATGCTTCCGAGAAGATCGACTGGGCGCTCGATACCTTTGACCGTCAGGAGCGCGAGGCGCGTCAGGATCAGGCGGAAAAGGAGATCCTCGAGCACTTCGCCGAGATCTATCCCGACAACGTCCGCGAGCTGAAGGATTCCATCTACTATCTCACCAAGGAGAAGGTACGCGCCAAGATCTTCGACAAGGGCATTCGTCCCGACGGCAGAGGTCTCAAAGACGTGCGTCCCATCTGGTGCGAGCGCCATGTCCTGCCCCGCGTCCACGGCAGCGCCGTGTTCACCCGCGGCCAGACGCAGACGCTTGCAACCTGCACGCTGGGCATGCTCGGCGATGCACAGAAGCTCGAAGGCCTGGACGACGAGACCAGCAAGCGCTACATGCACCAGTATAACTTCCCCGGCTACTGCACGGGCGAGGCGAAGGCGCTGCGCGGTGCGGGCCGCCGCGAGATCGGCCACGGCGCTCTTGCAGAGCGGGCGCTCATCCCCGTTCTTCCCTCCGAGGAGGAATTCCCGTACGCCATCCGTGTCGTCAACGACATCATGTCCTCCAACGGCTCGTCCTCGATGGCTTCCGTCTGCGGCTCCACGATGGCGCTGATGGATGCGGGCGTTCCCATCAAGGCGCCCGTCGCGGGCGTTGCCATGGGCCTTATCAAAAACCAGCAGACGGGCGAATTCCGCGTCATGACGGACATCCAGGGCCTTGAGGACTTCCTCGGCGATATGGACTTCAAGGTGGCGGGAACCCGGAAGGGCATCACGGCCATTCAGATGGACATCAAGATCAAGGGTATCTCCGAAGAGATCCTGCACACCGCGATCGAGCAGGCAAACGAAGGCAGAACGTTCATTCTCTCCAAGATGCTTGAATGCGTGCCCGAAGTCTCGCCCGAGCTCTCCAAGTACGCACCCCGCATCATCTCCTTCAAGATCGATCCCGAGAAGATCGGCGACGTCGTGGGCAAGCAGGGCAAGGTCATCAACTCCATCATTGCCGAGACGGGCACCAAGATCGACATCGAGGACGACGGCACCGTCTGCATCGCCTCCTTCGGCGATTCCGAGGCAGCCCTTCGCGCCAAGGCGATCGTCGAGAGCATCGTGCGTGAGCCGGAGGTGGGCGATATGTTCATCGGCCGCGTCGTCAGAATCCTCTCCACGATGGGCGCGTTCGTCGAGTTCGCTCCCGGGAAGGACGGCATGATCCATATCTCCAAGATGGCCGATCACCGCATCGAAAAGGTGGAGGACGTCCTGTCCGTTGGCGATGTGGTCAAGGTCAAGATCATCAAGATCGGCGAAAAGGGCATCGATTTCAAACTGCTCGAAAAAATGGCATAAAACGGCATAAACGGTCGATTGCAAAGGCCTCCCTCCGGGGAGGCTTTTTTGCTGCAGGGCCGACTTGTAAAAAAGGACGGAAACTTTTTTTGGGGACGAAAACGTCCCCTTGCAACAAAATCAGCCGTTAATTTTATCGACAGATTTGACAAATTTTATGAAAAGTATTATACTTTGCTGCAAGATAAAAATAAGGAGAGAGCAGATGAAACAGAGTACGACAAGACGTAATTCCCTCTTGCTTTCGGCGCTGGCGGTCGTGGTGAGCGCAGCACTGCTGGGGGGGGGTACCTATGCGCTGTTTTCGCAGCAAGCAGCAAGAAAGTTACAGCATTGAAGTAAGTACGGGCGACATCAAGGTCACCGGCGATCTTGCGATTACGAGTGCGTGGTCGCAGGGAGAGAATGCGTCGGAGCGCGAGAACGGTACGGCGCAAGCAGACGGATCGTATGTCGTTGCGCAGGGCGGTGTGTTCAGCACGGACGGAGCCAAGATCGTGATGAACAACATGTCGCAGGGGGACGGAGCCTCGTATACTCTGTCGCTTGCGAACGAAAGCACGGTGAATATGCAGTACCGTGTCTATTTACAATCGAAAGAGGACAACGCTCTGACAAAGGCGCTGAAAGTGACGGTTGACGGAACGGAATGCGCGGCCGGAGCGGGAACGACGTCGCTGGTCGGCTGGACGCAGGTTGAAGCGGGCGCGGCGCTTGGCGACGGAGCGATGGACATTGAAATCGTCTTGCCCTGGGGCAGCAATGACGCTGCAGGGCAGACGGCGAATCTGTATGTGGTCGTGGAAGCGGTTCAGGCCAATGCCGCTACATATGATTTCGTGACGACGGATAAAACGTCGGAGATCGCGACGACCGAAAGCGGGGCTGAGGTGTCGTTCGGCTATGGCGCGGCTACGGCGGAGCCTGTCGTTGTGGACGGGCACGGATCTGCAAGCGTCACGACCTGGCAGGATCTCTGGGTTCAGGATGATCTTACCATCCGCGGCGTAAATTTCTTGCAGGGGATTACCGTTTCGGTGAATGAAGTCGCGGAGCCGATCACGATCACGATCGAAGATTGCACCGTGTACGCCTGCAATCAGGAACTTCTCAGAACGGGATACCAGAGAATCGATAATTCGGGAGACGGACTTTGCCTGGATATCGAAACAATGGGACAGCCGGTTACGGTTATCGTGAAAAACTGCAAGTTTGTCGGCGAAAACGACAAGACGCTTGATCGCAACGGGTATTCCAATCTGGACGATTTGCTTGGTCTGAATAATCGCGGAAGATGGAAGTCCCGCGGCTACGGTTTGTCGCTCGGAGCGGTTTCCGGCAATACAAACGGACTTATCTCGGCGCAGATCAGCGGATGCACGTTTACGGGAATCCGCGGGAATGCTCTGCAGTTGTATTCCATCGCTTGCCCCGTGACGGTGGAAAACTGCACCTTTGAAAGCTGGGGCTGCAACCGGCAGACGACCGCAAAAGAAAAATCCGATGCGGCGATCCGCGGCGACATGAAAGAGGGCAGCACGCTCACCTTGTCCGGGAATGCCTATCTGTTGGCAGAAGATGCGGGCGAGAACGGAATCAAACAGGTGAATGTGGACAACTATACCGGTCCGGTTGCCTGAACGGTGTATGAACGGCGCGCCCCTGCATGGAAGTGCAGGGGCGCGTTTTTGTATATTTATGGCGAAAAGTGCGTTTTGCGTTCGGCGCAGAATGGGACGGGGAAATAAAAGGCGCGGCGCGCGTTCGGCGTAAAGCGGGACGGGAAGGGGAAAAGTGCGTGAAAAAACGGCGGAACGTGCCGCACTCTGTGCAGGCGATTTGACAAACGTGACAAAATATGGTAAGGTGGAAACAGTCGCGGGATCGCTTCACGCGGCAAAGGAGGCAAAAATATGGCTGTCAATGAACGGGAAGACGGCTTTCTCACCAAGGATGAATGGATGAAGATCGGCGATCTCACGCGCCAGTGTGCGGATGCGTGCCGCATCGATCCGAAGTACTATGCGCAATACGACGTCAAGAAGGGGCTCAGGGATCTGGACGGACGCGGCGTTCTTGCGGGGCTGACGGAAATTTCCGAGATCCGCTCCATGAAAGAGGAGGACGGCAAACGCGTTCCCATCGAAGGCGAGCTCTATTATCGCGGGTACGACGTCAATGAACTCGTGCGCGGGGCGCTCAAAGACAAGCGCTTCGGCTTTGAAGAGACGACCTATCTTTTGCTGACGGGCAAACTGCCCAATGTGCGCGAGCTGGCGTCTTTCTGCGCGCTGCTCGGCGAATTTTACACGCTGCCCAAGAACTTCGTGCGCGACATCATCATGAAGTCGCCCTCGTCGGACATGATGAACACCCTCATGCGGTGCGTGCTCGCGCTCTTCCCGTATGACGCGGACGCCAACAACACGTCGCCCGAAAACGTCATGCGCCAGTGCCTGCAGCTCATCGCCGAAGTCCCCATCTTCGCGGTCTACTCCTACGCGGCGGCGAGTTTTTACAACAACAACGACTCGCTCGTCATTCACCGTCCGCAGCCCGCACTCTCCATGGCGGAAAATATCCTCTATATGCTGCGCCAGGACTGCAAATATTCCGAACTCGAAGCGCGCGTCCTCGACATGGCGCTCGTACTCCATGCCGAACACGGCGGCGGCAACAATTCCTCCTTCACGACGCACGTCGTCACCTCGTCGGGAACGGATACCTATTCGGCGATCGCTGCGGCGCTCGCCTCGCTCAAAGGCCCCCGCCACGGCGGCGCAAACATCCGCGTCATGCAGATGTTCGACGACATGAAAAAGAACATCGACACGCGCGACGAAAAACAGGTCGCCGAGTACCTGACCGCGCTCGTGGACGGAAAGGCGTTCGACGGCGCGGGGCTCATCTACGGCATCGGACACGCCGTGTACAGCATTTCCGATCCGCGCGCTAAGATCTTTAAGGAATTTGTGGAAAAGCTCTCCTATGAAAAGGGCCTGCACGAGGAGTACGAACTCTATCGCCGCGTCGAACAGCTCGCGCCCGATATCATCGCCCGCAAGCGCAAGATCTATAAGGGCGTCTCGGCGAACGTCGATTTTTACAGCGGGTTCGCCTATCGGATGCTGAATATCCCCGTCGAGCTCTATACGCCCATCTTCGCCGTCGCGCGCATGGCGGGCTGGAGCGCCCATCGCATGGAGGAGCTCGTCAATGCGGGCAAGATCATTCGCCCCGCCTATGAGAGCGTCGCCAAGCGCCGCACCTATCTTCCCATGAAAGACCGTAAATGAAACGAACATACGCAGTCCCGCCGCAAATATTGCGGCGGGACTGCGTTTTATGGAGAAGGAGTGTCATTCGCGATGGGCTTTGGGATCGTCCGAACGCAGGATGCGCGTATTTTCAAAGCCGAGACTGATGAGGATGGCGCGGTCGACGCGGGACATGGTGGCGGGCGGAAGCGCGCCGATGCGCGAGAGCAGCCGCCGTTTGTCCAGCGTGCGGATCTGTTCGAGCAGGATGACGGAATCCTTGGCAAGTCCGAAGGCGTGGGGGAGTTCGATGTGCGTGGGAAGGCGGGCTTTTCCGATCCTGCTCGTCACGGCCGCCGCGATGATGGTGGGGGAATATTTGTTCCCCGTGTCGTTCTGGACGATGAGAACGGGGCGCACGCCGCCCTGTTCGCTCCCGACGACGGGGGAGAGATCGGCATAGTAGAGTTCTCCGCGTTTGATGACCATAATTTCCTCTTCGGTGCAGGGGGTTCCGCTATCAGTATATGTAACGGAGCGTCTTCCCGTGCGCCGCAGGGAGATGATGGCCCGATTTTGCGAAAAATATACGCATTTTCTCCGCACAGCTGTGATTGACAGCGCGAGCGGTTGCCGATATAATGAAAGTATGAAAAAATCGTTTTCTGCCGAGACGCTGGCGAGCGTCATCGGCATGATCTGTAATTTCCTGCTTGCGGCGGCCAAGATCGCCGCGGGCGCACTGACGGGACTGCTGTCCGTGATGGCGGACGGCGTCAACAACCTGAGCGACTGCGGCTCGAGCGCCGTTGCGCTCGTCTCGTTCCGCGTGGCGCGCAAACCCGCCGACAAGGAACACCCCTACGGACATCGCCGCGTCGAATACATCGCGTCCATGTGCATCGCCTTTCTCGTCCTCGTCCTTGCCGTGGAACTGGCGCGCGAATCCTTTGAAAAACTGCTCTCCGGCGCGCAGGATGTCGCCGTATGGTGGGTATATATCCTGCTCGGCGTGTCCGTGATCGTCAAGGCGGGGATGTTCGTCGGCTACCGCATCGTCGCGAAAAAGACGGACTGCGATCCTCTGCGGGCGGCGGCGACCGACTCCGCGTGCGACTGCATCGCAACGTTCGCCGTCCTTGCGGGCGCCCTTGTGACGCAGTTCGCGAATTTCTCCGCCGATGGCTGGGCGGGAATCCTCGTCGCGATCTTCATCGGCTGGCAGGGGGTAAAACTGCTGCTGGAAGCGGGCTCCAAACTGCTCGGACAGGCGCCCGACGCGGCGCTCGTGGAGAAGCTGCGCGCCATTCTCCTTGCGGGAGAGGGCATTCTCGGCGTTCACGATCTTCGCGTGTACGGGTACGGCAAAGGCGTGACATTCGCCACCGCGCATGCCGAAATGGACGCGCGCCTTCCCGCCCTTTCCTCCCATGCCGTGCTCGACGCGCTGGAGAAAAAGGTGTTCGCCGAGACGGGCGTCACGATGACGTTGCACCTCGATCCCGTCGTCCTCGGAGACGAGGAGGCAAAGGAGCTCGAAAGCCGTCTGCGCGCCGCCGTCGAGGGGACCGTGGAGGGCATCAATATCCACGACTTCCGCCTGGTGCGCGGGTCGACCAAGAAGGCTGTCTTTGAAGTGGGCATTCCGTTCGCCTGCCCCATGAGCAACGAAGCGGTGCAAAAGACCGTCGAACGCGCCGTGTGCGTTCTCGGCGACTACGACCCCGTCGTGACGGTGGAACGGGAGTAACCGATCTTTTCTTTCGGACACGTCCTTTCCGTGCGCGGCCGTCCGCCCGTCGGGGGCCTGTGCGACGGAAAGGGAAGGGAATAAATTATGTTTCGAGAGCATGAAAAACCGCGCGCCCCTGCCTGCGGGCAGGGGCGCGCGGTTTTTGCTTTTTTTGCAAAAGACGCCTTATCCCCTTGTCATTTGCGGGGAAAAATGTTATAATAACCGAAAAGTGTCTTTTTCTTTTCGGAGGGAAAAATATGCTCAAAATTATCGTGGACGCCATGGGCGGGGACAACGCTCCCGCCGAGATCGTCAAGGGCGCCGTCGAGGCGCTCGCCGACCGCGGTGATTTCAAGGTCATTCTTACGGGAGACGAATCGCTCATCAAACACGAGCTCGATAAATACACCTACGACGCTGCCCGCGTGGAGATCGTCCACTGCGCACAGGTCATCACCAACGACGACGTTCCCACATCTGCCGTGCGCTCCAAGCGCGACAGTTCGCTCGTCGTCGGGCTCAATATCCTGAAAAACGATATCTCCGCGGGCGGGTTTGTCTCGGCGGGCTCGACGGGCGCCGTCCTGACGGGCGGGGTCATGTTTATCGGACGCATCAAGGGCGTTCTTCGCCCCGCGCTCTGCCCCGGGATCCCCAACGTGCGCGGCTCGCAGACTCTTCTTTGCGACTGCGGCGCCAATGCGGAGTGCAAGCCTGCCTATCTTGCGCAGTTCGGCGTGATGGCGTCGGCATATGCGCGCGCGGCGTTCGGCATCCAAGATCCCCGTGTCGGGCTTCTCACCAACGGCACGGAGGAGCACAAGGGCGACCCGCTTCATCAGGAGGCGCATCAGCTGCTCAAGAACACGCCCGGCATTCACTTCGTGGGCAACATTGAGGGCCGCGACATCATGTACGGGGACGTGGACGTCGCCGTTTCGGACGGGTTCTCCGGAAACATCGCGTTAAAGGCGATCGAGGGGTGCGGAAAGACGGTGGGCGAGATGCTCAGAAAGGAGTTCACGTCGTCGCTCGGCTCCAAGATCAGCTATCTCTTTGCGAAAAAGCCCATCAAGGGCCTGACGCGGGCGCTCGACTATTCCCGATTCGGCGGGTCTGTCTTTCTGGGACTGAAGAAGGTGGTCGTCAAATCGCACGGCTCTTCCAAGGCGAAGAGCATCAAGCCCTCCGTCTATCAGGCGCTCGACGCCTGCCGCGGCGGGCTCATCGGCATGATGGAAGAGATGCTCGGTGCGGCCGAGCCCGCTTCCGGGACGGGAGCGGAGAATGCCTGAGCGTACGCCGGAAGAGGCGGCGCTCGGCTACACGTTCCGCGACAGGGCGCTGCTGACGGCCTGTTTTACGCACGCCTCGGTGACGGGCGCGCGAAACAACGAACGGCTGGAATTTCTCGGCGACGCCGTGCTGGAACTGTATGTGACGGAGATGCTCTTCCGTTCGAGCGACGCGGCCGAGGGCGCGCTTACGGAGCGCAGGAAGGACTTCGTCGCGCGGGAAGCGCTTGCCGCATCCGAAGCGCGGCTGGGGCTCATGCGCTATCTGCGCTATGCGGGAAACGAGGAAAATCTGCGCGGCAAGACGTCGTCCAATCTCTATGAGGCGGCGGTGGGCGCCATCTATCTGGACGGCGGCTATCGGGCGGCGGCGGAGTTTCTCGCGCGCACGCTGGTGGCGCGGGACAGGGAAAATTACAAGAGTGCCTTGCAGGAGTTTGTGCAGCTCCGCATTCAGAAGATGCCCGTGTACGACACGCGGGAGGATGAGACCGGCTTCGTCAGCGAGGTGTGCGCGATGGGACAGTGCGCGCAGGGCCGCGGGACGACCAAGAAGCTCGCCGAACAGGCGGCTGCCAAACTTCTATTCGGGAAACTGACAGAGCAATGAATTTCAAAGAGATACAACTTGTCGGGTTCAAGTCCTTTGCGGACAAGACGACCATCAAATTCGAGGACGGCGTGACGTGTATCGTCGGGCCCAACGGCTGCGGCAAGAGCAACGTTGCCGACGCGGTGCGCTGGGTGCTCGGCGAGCAGTCGGCCAAGACGCTGCGCGGTTCGTCCATGCAGGACGTCATCTTCGGCGGGACGCAGACGCGCCGTCAGCTCTCCTTTTGCGAGGTGACGCTCGTCTTTGACAACGCGAACCGCATGTTCGACATCGCCTACGACGAAGTCGCCATGACCCGCCGTCTGTACCGTTCGGGCGAGAGCGAATACCTGCTCAACGGGCAGTCCTGCCGTCTCAAAGACATCGTGGCGCTGCTGCACGGCGTGGGCATCGGCAAAGAGGGGTACTCCATCATCGGACAGGGCAAGGTGGAGCAGATCATGAACGCCAAGCCCGAAGACCGCCGCGCCATCTTTGAAGAGGCGACGGGCGTCATGAAGTTCAAGGCGCAGAAGGGCGAGATCGAGCGCAAGCTGGAGAACGCCAAGGACAACCTGACGGTATTCGTCCAGCGCATGGACGAGGCGGAAAATCAGCTTCGGCCGCTTGAAAAGCAGGCGGAGACCGCCAAGAAATTCCGCGCCTATTCCGAACAGCTCAAACATGAAGAGGTCAATGCCTATCTCGCGCGCTATGACAATTTTGCCTATGAGACGGGCAGACAGCGGGAGAAGATCGAAAAGGCGAACGATCGTCTTACCTTGGTGGAGGAGCGCCTCAATGCCCTTGACGGGGAGGAGACGGCCGCCCGCGAGGCGATCGCGAAGGCGGACGACGATCTGCGGTCGCTCAACGAAAAGCTCCGCCTCTTCGAGGTCAGCATGGAGCACAAGACGGGCGAGGCGAAGGTGCTGAGCGAGCGCATTCAGTCGTACAACCGCCAGCTCCGCACGGCCTCGGACGACGTGGAATATTCGCTGCGGCGCTCTGCCGAGATCGACCGCCTGGAGGCGGCGGGCAAGAAGCGCGCGGGCGAAAACGCCGCGCGTGCGGGCGAGATCGAGCGGGGGTGTGCGTCGCTCGAAAAGCAGCTTGCCGAGCTGACGGCGCGCGTTACGGCCTTTGAACGGCTCTCCGACGAAAAACGCGCAAGCGAGCTCTCGTCGGTGGAAAATCTCGCCGACGTCCGCGCCAATGCGGGAAGTCTTTCCGCGCGGCAGGACGCCGTGGGCGAGCGCATCGGCGAAGTGAACACGGCGCTCGGGAAGGCGCGCGCGCGACAGGAGGAGTATTCCCGTCAGCTTGCGGCGTGCCGTTCCGAACGCGCGACGTGCGAAAAATTTCTCGACGAAAAACCGGAGCGCGAGACGGCGCTCCGCGGCAAGATCGCCGCGCTCGAGGGCGCGGGCAAGAAGCTCGCGCAGGACATCGCCGACTGCAATACCTCCGTGCTCAACCTCCAGAACAATCTGGAGATGTACGTCAACCTGAAAAACCGCTTTGACGGCTACCGTGACTCGGTGCGCAAGCTGCAGCTCAGCGCGCAGAAGGACCCCGAGATCGGCAGGCGCATCCGCGGCGCCATCGCCGACATCGTGCATACGGACAAGCAGTACGAAGTCGCCATCGAGACGGCCGTCGGCGGGGCGATGCAGAACCTCGTCACCGCCACGCAGGAGGACGCGCGCTGGCTCATCGAATACCTCAAGCGCACGAACGGCGGCATCGTCACCTTCCTGCCCGTGGACGCCATGCGCCCGCGCGGCAACTCGCGCGAGGTTCAGGCGGCGCTGCGGGAAGAGGGCGCCATGGGGCTTGCGGACGAACTGGTGCAGTACGATCCGTACTATGCCAACATCGTGCGCTACCTGCTCGACAACACCCTCATCTGCGATACCATCGGCAACGCGACGCGCATTGCGCGCAAATACCCGCGTTCCTTCAAACTCGTCACGCTGGACGGCGACACCATCGCCTCGTCGGGCGCCATGACGGGCGGCTCCCGCCGCCGCGAGAGCGGAAACCTGCTCGCGGGCGAACGCCGCATCAAGGAGTGCGAGGAGGGCATCGCGGCGAAGAAGGCCGCGCTGGAAAAATACCGCGCACAGCTCGAAGAGGCAAACGCGCAGCTCGCGGCGGAGCGTTCCGCCTACGAGGCATTCCGCCAGAAGGTGCAGGAGGAGGCGGCGAACTTCGCGGCGCTTTCCCAGCGCGCGGCCACGCTTGAAGGCCTGCTTGCGGACGCGGGGCGCGACATCTCCGAATACGAGGCGCTGCTCGAAAAGCTCAGCCGCACGGCGGACGATCTGAAGAGCGAGGCGCTCTCCGCCGAGGAGAACGAGGAACTCCTCAAAAAGATCCGCTCCGAAGCGGCGGCAGACGCCTCCGCGCGCCAGGCGGAGGGGGAGAAGCTCCGCAAAGAGCGCGACGCCCTGCAGGAAAAGCTGGGCGCCCTGCGCATCGAGGGCGCATCGCTTGCCTCTGCCCGCGAGTCGGATGCCGAGACCATGCAGCGCCTGCGCGAGGAACGGGATTCCCTGCTTCGCAAGGTGGACGAGACGCGCGCGGCCATTGCCGAGACGCAGAAGCGCATCGAACAGCTCAAGCACGAGGAAGAGCGCGCCGCGCTCACCGAGGAGGAACAGGCGACCGTCAACAAGCTGCGCGAGCGGCTTGCGGGCGTGGAGGAGCAAAAGCGCGGCATTTCCGGGCAGCAGGCGAAGCTCGCCGAGGAAAAGCGCGGGCTTCTGACGCAGCAGATGACGCTCTCGGAGGAAAAGCACGCGTGCGAACTGGAGATCTCCCGCGCGGAGGCGAGCCTCGAGAACATGAAACAGCGCATCGACGAGGCATACGGCCTGACCTATGAGAGCGCGCAGGAACTGCGGGACGAGAATTTCGACATCGCGCAGGCGTCCACGCGCATCAACTCGCTCAAGCGGCAGATCGGCGCGCTGGGGGCCATCAACCAGAACGCGGAGGAGGACTACGACAACCTGCTCGCGCGCTATACCGAGATGCAGACGCAGAAAGAAGACCTCGACAAGGGCATTTCCGACCTCACGGGCGTTCTCGAACAGCTCAAAGGGGAGATGCAGAAGAAGTTCGACGACGGGTTCAACGAGATCAACGCGAACTTCTCGCAGATCTTCCGCGAACTCTTCGGCGGCGGCAAGGCGGAGATGCAGCTCGACTATACCGACT
>CAJFMF010000004.1 GCA_904391375.1 Candidatus Gallimonas faecavium
TTTTGCGGGGATTACTGGTCAGGATCAGCCGATCTCGTAGGGGTTTTTCTCGCCCTTTTCAAAGCAGGAAAGGCTCTTCAGCGCACACTGTACCATGGCGGAGGTCGCCTCTTCGGTGAAGAAGGCATAGTGCGAGGTAAAGATGACGTTGGGGAATTGTTTTAAGTAAAAGAGATCGCGCTTGTTGACGATGCGGGTGCGCAGATCGATGTGAACGGCGCCCTCTTCCGATTCGATGGTGTCGAGTCCCGCGCCGCCGAGGTGTCCCGATTCGAGCGCTTCGGTGAGCGCCTGGGTATCGACCAGGCCGCCGCGCGCGGTGTTGATGAGTAGGGCGCCCGGTTTCATTTTCGCGAAGACGTCTGCGTTGATCATGTGCCGATTCTCCTGCGTGAGCGGCATATGCAGGGAGAGAATGTCGCACGTCTTATAGATGGTGTCCGGATCGGCGGCCTCTGCGTTGGGAATGCTCCCGGGGCGGACATAGGGGTCATAATAGAGGATGCGGCAGCCGAATCCCGACAGGTTCTGAATGACCGTGCGCCCGATCTTTCCCGCGCCGAGAATGCCGATCGTGAGGTGGCGCATCTCGCGGCCGCACATGCCGTCGAGGGAGAAGTCGTTGACGAGCGCGCGGCAGACGGAGATCTTGGCCTTGCGCAGGAGCATCAGCATGAGCATGACGGTGAAATCTGCCACGTTATAGGGGGCATAGCTGGCGTTGCTCACGCGGATTTTGTACTGCTTTGCGGCGGCGAGGTCGATGTGATTGAATCCGACGGTGCGCGTCGCGAGATACTTCACGCCGCGGCCTGCAAGTTCTTTCAGCATGGGGGCGCGCAGGTCGGAAAAGCCGAGCGTTGTCACGCCGTCGTAGCCCTCGACGAGGCTGACGTTGTCCTGCGTCAGCGTCTCTTCCTTCAGTGTGACGTCCAGGCCGTAATCCTTCGCCCGCGCAAAATCGGGGAGTTCAAAATCTTTTGTCTCAAAGGAAATAATTTTCATGCGATTACTATAACACCTGCGTGCGGATTTGTCAAACGGCAGGCCGCCCCGCACGGCGCGTTGTTTGTTTTTTTCTCCGAAAAAATGCGAAAGGGTCTTGATTTTTCCGTGTGCTTCCGATATAATATCGATAGATTTTGCAAAGGAGAAAAATATGGAGAAAAAACAGAAAACAACGCTTACGGCGCAGGAGAAGATCCGCCTTTTGAACGGCAAGGACTTCTGGTACACGGACGACTTGGACGGGCGGATTCCCGCAGTCCGCATGTCGGACGGCCCGGTCGGTCTGCGCACCGAGAAATCGGACGAAAACGGCAGGAATTACACGGTTCCCGCCGTGGCGTATCCCTCCATCGAAGTGCTCGCCAACACCTGGAACACGGCCTGTGCGACGGCGATGGGCGAGTGCCTTGCCGACGACTGCCGCGACCGCGGAGTGGACGTCCTGCTCGCACCCGGCGTGAACATCAAGCGCAATCCGCTCAACGGCCGCAACTTTGAGTACTTCTCGGAAGACCCTCAGCTTGCCGGAACGATGGCAAAGGCCTATATCGAGGGCGTTCAGGGACAGGGCATCGGCGTGTGCGTCAAGCATTTCTGCTGCAACAACCTCGAGTATGACCGTCTGCATCAGTCGAGCGACGTGGACGAGCGCACCCTGCGCGAGCTCTACTATCGTCCCTTTGCGATTGCCTGTGAGGCGAAGCCCGTCTCCGTCATGTGCAGTTACAACCGCATCAACGGCCAGTTTGCGTCCGAGTATGCAAAGGGGTTCGAGTTCCTGCGCGAGGAATGCGGATTTGACGGCGCCGTCATCTCCGACTGGGGCGCGGTGCGCGATCGCACGGCGGCGGCAAAGGCGGGACTGGACATCGAAATGCCGCACAGCGAAGCGGGCATGAAAAAACTTGCGGACGATCTGCAGGCGGGCAATATCACGGAGGGCGAGATCGACGCCTGCGTCGAGCGCGTCCTGCAATTCGTCGACCGCGTCAAGGAAATGGGCGAGGGCAAGGAAAATAAGCGCTCGGAGACGGAACGCATCGCCGTTGCGCGCGATATCGCCGCCGAGGGCATCGTCCTCCTCAAAAACGACGGCGTCCTTCCGCTCGGAGCGGGCGCGAAACTCGCCGTCAGCGGGATCTATGCAAAACCCGACCGCACGGAATATGTCTCGGGCGGCGGCTCGGCAAAGGTGACCTGGCTGGAAAATACCAACGACCTTCCCGCGGCGCTCTCGGCGCGCGGATTTGACGTCGCCTATGAATCGGCGTTCGGCACGCACGTCATCCATTCCTTCATGCAGGACGTGCGCAACGCCGCGCTCAATGCGCTTAAGGTGGATGTCAGCATTGTGTGCGTCGGCACGGGGGACGGCATGGAGTTTGAAGAGGGCGACCGCGAGAGCATGCGCCTTCCCGCCGTGCAGGAGCGCGCCATTCTCGATACGGCGGCGCGCAACCCCAACACCGTCGTCATCGTGTTCGCCGGCGCGGCCGTGGACATGACGCCCTGGGAGGGCGAGGTCGCCGCCATCCTCTATGCGGGTTTCCCCGGCATCGGCGGAATGGAGGCCGTTGCCGACCTCCTCGCGGGGACGGTCAATCCCTCCGGGAAACTCTCCGAGACCTTCCCGCTCGACTATGAGGACATCCCCGCGGCAATATCCTACCGCACGGCAGGCGTCACCCGCTATCAGGAGGGCCTTGACGTCGGCTATCGCTACTTCGACAAGTACGACATCCCCGTGCTCTATCCCTTCGGGTTCGGGCTGAGCTATTCGGAATTTATGTACCGCGATCTCAAACTCTCCGCCGATCGGGATGCGCTCATCCTCGAATACGTCGTGGAGAACGTTTCGGAGGTCGACGGAAAGGAGATCTCGCAGGTGTACGTCGGCGAATGCGCGCCCCTCGTCTATCGCCCGAAGAAGGAATTGAAGGGCTTCTCCAAGGACCTCGTGAAGGCGGGAACGGCTGTGACCGTGCGCATGGAACTTCATCCCTCGGCCTTTGCGCACTGGGACACGGCGCGCGATCGCTGGACGATCACGGACGGCGTCTATGAGATCTGTGTCGGGGCCTCCTCGCAGGACGTGCGCCTGGCGGCCAAGATCTGCATCGAGAACGGCAAGATTGTCTTCTGATCGGCGGGCATTTCCTGCACAGTTCCGCTTAAAAGGCGTGCGGGACAGGGTTTTGTCGGTTTCCATTGTCTTTTTGACCTTCTTGCGCCCCGTCAGGCAAAGAGGGAAGAAAGATCGTTTCCCGCAAAAAAATATGCGATACCGAACGGAAAAAACGGCATACGGCGTGCGCAGATTCTGCGCGCGCCGTATTTTTTCATGCGAAACTCACATACTTTCTGCGAGGGCATATCGAAAAACAAATATGCCCGCGGGTATGGTTTTTGTGTGAAGGAATTTTGTTCCTTTGTGTTCCGAAGCCGTCATTTATAATATATTGTTGAAAAGAAACTGTATTTGTCATTTGTTTCTATGACATAAATAGTTTGACAGGCAATATGGGAAATGTTATAATGAAAACATATTTTCCGTAATTTTGAGTTTTCGGGGATGTGATTGGGGGAAAATGGTGCTCCGGGGGCTTCGGGAAAATCCTGCTCGGCGTTTTCGGTTGGGAGGATCAACGGATGGACAAGACGAAACGGGATGTTCGGGAGGAACGCGATCCCGTTGAAGATAAAAATCTTGAAAGAAGTGAGCGGGTGTCGGACGAACAGCCCGCGTTTCAGCCTGTTTCCGAAACGGAACAGGCGTCTTTTGTTTCGGAAAAAGAGACAAAATCGGTCCAGAGCGACAGCCGAAACGAACCGTTTGTCCCGCGCAAAGGGTTTCGTTACGGCTGTTATCTTTTTGTCAAGCGGGCGTTCGATCTCATCTCCTCGGGGCTGTTTCTGATCGTCTTTTCCTGGCTGTATCTCATCCTTGCGATCTGCGTCAAGTGCAGCGACGGCGGGCCGGTCTTTTACCGTCATCCGCGCGTCGGAAAGAACGGAAAGACCATCTACATTCCCAAATTCCGCAGCATGAAGCGCAATGCGGACAGGCTGGAGGACATGCTCACGCCCGAACAGCTCGCTCAGTACAAGCGCGAGTACAAGATCGACAACGATCCGCGCATCACGCGCCTGGGGAAATTTTTGCGGCGCACGTCGCTCGACGAGCTTCCCAATGTCTGGGCGATCTTCGTGGGGAATATCTCCGTCATCGGCCCTCGTCCGCTCATGCGCGAGGAAGTCGAGGAAAAATACGGCGCCGATGCCGAAAAACTACTCTCCGTCAAGCCTGGCATGATCGGCTGGTGGGCGGCAAACGGCAGGAGCAACTGCACATACGAGAGCGGCGAAAGACAGCGGCTCGAACTCTATTACGTCGACCACTGTTCCGTCGGTCTGGACATCAAGATCATCTTCAAGACGATCGTGGGCGTTTTCCGTCGCACGGGAGCAAAGTAAAGGGGATACGTTTGTGAAAGTTTTACAGATCAGCAACTATTTCCCGCCGCACATCGGCGGGATCGAACAGGTCGCCAGCGACGTCTGTTCGGCGCTCGAAGGGACGTGCGAACAGAAGGTGTTCTGCTTCAACCACGAAAAAGGGGACGCGGAGGACACCGTCGACGGCGTGCAGGTCGTTCGCGCGGGGTGCTTCGCCAAAGTCGCGTCGCAGTCGCTCTCTTTCTCCTACGGACGCCTCCTCAAAAAGACCTTCCTTCGCTTTGCGCCCGATGTCGTCGTCTTTCACTATCCCAACCCGTTCGGCGCGCACTATCTCAGAAAACTCCTCAAAAGACATCCCGCCTGCAAGCTCATCCTCTGGTGGCACCTCGACATCACCCGCCAGAAGCTCCTCGGCAAGCTCTTCGAGGGACAGACGAAGTGGCTGCTCCGCCGCGCCGCGCGCGTCGTGGCGACCAGCCCCAATTATATCGCGGGCAGTGCGCATCTGACCTCCGTCCGCGAAAAATGCACCGTCATTCCCTGCTGTGCCAACGCGGCCCGCATTGCAGCCGATGCGGCCGTCTCCGAACGCGCCGCCGCCATCCGCGCCGCGCACCCCGGAAAAATTCTGCTCTTCGCCGTGGGACGGCACGTCCCCTACAAGGGCATGGAATACCTCGTGCGGGCGGGCAAACTGCTCGACGATCGCTTCGTGATCGCCATCGGCGGAAAGGGCCCGCTCACGCAATCGCTCAGAGAACTCGCCGCGGGAGATGAAAAGATCTGCTTCCTCGGCCGCATTCCCGATGACGAGCTGAAGGCCTGGCTGGCGGCGTGCGACATTTTCTGCTTTCCCTCCGTCACCAAGAACGAGGCGTTCGGCATCGCGCTTGCGGAGGCGATGGCGTTCGGCAAGCCGGCCGTCACCTTCACCATTCCCGGGTCGGGCGTCAACTATGTCTCGCTCGGCGGCGTGACGGGCATCGAATGTCCCAACGGCGACGTCGCCGCCTATGCCGCGGCCATCCGCACGCTTGCGGACGACGAGGCGCTGCGCCTGCAATACGGCAGGGCGGCGAAGGCGCGCGTCGAGGAGAATTTCACGTCGGAGCACTTCGTGCAAAACGTGCGGGCGCTGTTTGCGGAGGTGTAAAGATGGACGTCTACGGCATCATCATGGCGGGCGGCGGCGGGACGCGCTTCTGGCCGCTCTCGCGGAAGGGAACGCCCAAACAGCTCCTCAATCTGAGCGGAAAAGAGATCATGGTCAACGAGGCGATCGACCGTCTGACGGGCGTCGCCGCGTATGAAAATATTTATATCGTCACAAACTGCGAACAGGCCGCGAAGATGTATTCCGTGACGGCCGGGCGCGTTTCGCCCGAGCACATTCTGTGCGAGCCGTGCGCGCGCAATACCGCGGCGTGCATTGCCTACGCGGCGCTCAAGATCATGCGCGAGCGGGGGGACGGCGTGCTCGTCATCACGCCCTCCGATGCCTACATCAAGGACGAGGAGGCGTTCGGCGCGGTGCTCAAAACGGCGGTAAACGCCGCCATGACGACGAACAAGCTCGTCACGATCGGCATTACGCCCACCTTCCCCGCCACGGGGTACGGATATATCCGTTACCGCGACGCCGACGGCGACGTCAAGCCCGTCGTGCGCTTCGTGGAGAAGCCCACCCGCAAAAAGGCGGAGGAGTACCTGCGCAGCGGCTGCTACGTCTGGAACAGCGGAATGTTCGTCTGGAAGGCGTCCGTCATCCTCAAAAAATTCAAGCGGCTGCTGCCCGAACTGTATGCGCGGCTCATGAAGCTCGCCGCCTTCTTCGGAAAGCCCGAGGAAGCGCGCGCTCTGGAGGAGATTTATCCCGAGCTTCCCTCGGTGTCCGTCGACTACGGGATCATGGAGCACAGCCGCGACATTCTGGTCGTGCCGGGCGAGTTCGGCTGGAACGACGTCGGAAGCTGGGACATGCTGGGCGCGCTCCATCCGCAGGACAGTGCGGGCAACGTGGTCGTCGGGAACGCGGTCAACGTGGATACGACGAACACCGTCATCTATTCGAGCGGAAAGATGATCGCCGCCGTTGACGTGAGCGATCTCATCATCGTGGAGACCCCGGACGCCATTCTCGTATGTCCCAAGTCCAAGGCGCAGGACGTCAAAAAGATCGTCGAAGAGCTGCGGGCGGAGGGAAAGGAGGAATTGCTTTGAACGATCGCATTGCGGAATGGAAGCGCTGGTGCAGCGATCCCGTCTTTGACGAACGGACGCGTGCCGCGGCGGCAGCCATGTCCGAAGAGGAGCGCCGCGACGCCTTTTACCGCGACCTCACCTTCGGGACGGGCGGACTGCGCGGCATCATCGGCGTCGGGACGAACCGCATGAACCTCTATACCGTCGGTCGGGCGACGCAGGGCCTCGCCGATTACATCAACGCCGCGACGGCAAACGGCAGCGTCGTCATTGCCTATGACAGCCGTCATATGTCCAAGGAGTTCGCCCTCGATTCCGCCTGCATTCTGGCGGCGAACGGCATTCACGCCTATCTCTTCGAGGACCTGCGCCCGACGCCCGAGCTCTCCTTCGCGGTGCGCGATCTGCACGCGACGGCGGGCATCGTCATCACGGCAAGCCACAATCCGCCCGAATACAACGGGTACAAAGTCTATTTTTCGGACGGCGGACAGATTGTCCCGCCGCACGATCGCGAACTCATCCATGCGATCCGCGCCGTCGAGGGATTTGCGGCCGTGCGCCGTATCTCTCCCGAGCAGGCAAAGGCGTGCGGGAAACTGACCGTCATCGGAAAGGAGACGGACGATCGCTACATCGCCGCGCTCAAGCGCCTCGTGCTGCGCCCCGAAGTCGTTCGGGAAATGGGCAGGCGGCTCACGATCGTCTATACACCGCTGCACGGAACGGGCAACCTCCCCGTGCGCCGCATTCTTTCGGAGCTCGGCTTTGAACGCGTCTTTGTCGTTCCCGAACAGGCGGAGCCGGACGGGAACTTTCCCACGGTCGCCTATCCCAATCCCGAGGATCCGCACGCATTTGCGCTCGCGCTGGAACTCGCCCGCAAGGTGGACGCCGACCTCGTGCTCGCCACCGACCCGGACGCCGACCGACTTGGCGTCTACTGCAAGACGAAAGCGGGGGAGTACGTTCCCTTTACGGGGAACATGAGCGGACTTCTCATCGCCGAGTACGAGCTGTCTGCGCGCCGTGCGCTCGGACAGCTCCCCGTGCCGCCCGAAAACGGCGCGCTCGTCACGACCATCGTGTCCTCCGACATGGCGCATCCGCTCGCCCGCGCGTACGGACTGACCGTCATCGAGACGCTGACGGGATTCAAGTATATCGGCGAACAGATCCTCCGCTTTGAACAGGCGCGCGCCGCCAACGGCGGAAAGCCCGACGCGGCAAAAGGCGCGTATGTCTTTGAATTCGGATTCGAGGAGAGCTACGGCTGTCTGCTCGGGACGTATGCGCGGGACAAGGACGCCGTCATGGCGGTGACGGCCCTGTGCGAGGCGGCGGCCTATTATGCTTCGCTCGGACAGACGCTGGCGGACGTCATGCTCGCCATGTATGAAAAATACGGATTTTATGCCGAGGCGCTCGCGTCCGTGACGCAAAAGGGCGCGGACGGCGCGGACAAGATCGCCGCCATGATGACGGCGGTGCGGACGGCGCCTCCCGCAGACGTTGCGGGGAGAAAGGTTCTGGCCGTGCGCGACTATCTGTGCGGAGAACGCAGGGATTTCGTCACGGGGGAAATCGCCCCCGTCGGACTTCCCGAGAGCAACGTGCTGTATTTTGAGCTGGAAGGCGGGGCATGGTGCTGTGTGCGGCCCTCCGGCACGGAACCGAAGATTAAATTCTATATCGGGGCAAAGGGGACGTCCGTCTCCGATGCGCAGGAACAGCTTGCGGCGCTCAAAGAGGGTTTTTTGCAGCTGTTCCGTGAGGAATGATTATGGCGCAGAACGAATTGATAAAACTCAATCCTGCATTCAAGGACTATATCTGGGGCGGTACAAAGATCCGCGATCTTTTGGGAAAGAACACGGGCACCATGCAGCAGATCGCCGAGAGCTGGGAATTTTCCACCCATCCCGACGGTCAGAGCGTCATCGCAAGCGGAAAGTTTGCGGGCAAGACGCTCGCCGAATACTTCTCCGCCATCGGCTGGAAGAAGGCGGGGACGTACAGCGAAGAGCATAAGTGCCTGCCCTTCATGGCGAAGTTCATCGACGCGAAGGAAAATCTGTCCATTCAGGTGCATCCGACCGAGGCCTATGCCCGCCGTCACGAGAACGACAACGGCAAAAACGAGATGTGGTATATCGTCGATGCCGAAGCGGACGCCTTCATCTATGTCGGGTTCAACTGCAACACCAGCCGCAAGGAAGTCGCGCGGCGCGTCAAGGACGGCTCGATCGTGGAGATCCTCAACAAGATCCCCGTGCATAAGGGGGATTCCTTTTTCATCCCCGCAGGCACCGTCCATGCCATCGGCGCGGGCTGCCTCATCTGCGAGATCCAGCAGACGTCCAACGTCACCTACCGCCTGTATGACTACGGCAGGCTGGATCACGACGGCAAACCCCGCACTCTCAACGTCAAAAAGGCGCTCGACGTGCTCAACTACAAGCGCATGGAGATCGAACTGGACGAGGAGAGCGGCCTCTATCATATCGGCGCGGCGTCCGCAAAGACGCTGGCACGGACCAACTGGTTCACCGTCACCCGCTACGAGGTGGACGGCGACATCAAAATTACGTCCATGCGCTCGCCCTATACGCAATACAAAGTGCTCATCGCCGTGGACGGCGAAGGGGACATCGACCTCCCCGAAGGAGCCGAGCATCTCACGGTGGGATGCACCTGTCTCCTCAAACAGCAGGCGCCGCTCCGCATTCACGGACATTGCGCGCTCCTGCTCGTCAATCTGTAATCATCCGCCTCTGTTTGCGCTCGTCAAAACAGTTGCCGTCCGTTAAAGGGAGCGTCTGTCGGTTGTCCGATAAATAAGGAGAAAGCATGAAGATCGCAGTGGATTGCAGGTATCTCGGGAAATCGGGGATCGGGCGCGTGTGCGAAGGGATCCTCACCCATCTCGACTATGCCGCAGACGAATATTATCTCATCGGGGACGCAAAGAAACTTGCGCCTTTTTCCGCTGCGCACATTGTCGCGGATACGAGCAATCCCTTTTCGCCGAAGGGGATGTTCTGCTTTCCGAAGGCGCTCAACCGCATTTGCGATTGTCTGATCGTTCCCAATTTCATCATCCCGTTCGGCGTCCGCATTCCCGTTTATTCGGTGATGCACGACCTCATCTTTCTCGATCTGCCCGCGATTATGACGCGGAGCAAAACGGATTATCTCATCAAAAAGACGCTCCTTGCGCGCTGCATGAAGAAGTCGCGGCGCATTGCCTGCGTCTCGGAATTTACGCGCTCGCGCTGCGAGCATTTTTTTCCGAAATTTGCCGCAAAATGCTTTGTGAACTACAACGGGCTTTCCGAGGACGTCCTTGCGTTCGATGCGCGCGGCGCCGTCAAGACGGATACGCTCGTCTACGTCGGAAACGTCAAGCCGCATAAGGGACTGAAAACGCTCATCGAGGCCTATCGGATGCTTCCGAAGGGAAAATATCGGTTAAAGATCATCGGCGAGCGGGAGGGGTTTCTGACCGGCATGACGGCGGACGACCTCGCCTGCGAGGGCGTGACGTTCACGGGCAGGCTCTCGGACGATGCACTGCTGACGGAGATCGCGTCGGCGGTCTTTTTGGTACAGCCGTCTTTCTATGAGGGCTTCGGCCTGCCGCCCCTCGAGGCGCTCTGGCTGGGGACGCGGCCGATCGTTTCGGATATCCCCGTGTTCCGTGAGATCTACGGCGATCTGCCCGTGACCTTTTTCCGCACGGGGGACGCGGCGTCTTTGCGGGATGCCGTTTTAAGTGCCGATCCCTGTGTACAGCCCGATCGGCAGAAAATCGCAGAAAAATACAGCTATGCGCGGTTTGCGGCGACGCTGCGAGCCGTCATTTCGGAGGGAAAATCGTAAATGCAGTCGGCTGTGACAAGCGGGACGTATGTCCGCCGCAACGAGAAGAGTACCGTCTATGTGACCGATTTGCTCATCGGCGTTATCGTCATTCTCGTTACGTTCCGCGGATTCATCGACAATTTCATCGGCTACGGGACTTTGTTGGTGGATGCCTGCTTTGCCGTCCTGCTCATCTGGGAACTCTATGCCTGCCTCACGGGAATGGTGAAGCGCAGCCGCTATGCGAAAGTGCTGCGTCTCTACCTCGCATGGGTCATCCTCTGCCTTGCCGTCGGCTTTTTCCAGGTGGTCGCGGGAAAGACGTCCCTGTATGACGCCGCCATCGGGTTCCGCAACAACAACGTCTATACGGGGCTCTTCCTGATCGCGGCCCTGCGGCTCAATCGCGAGAGCATCCGCCGCTTTTACCGCATGTTCGTCAACTGCGGCGTGTTCATCTGCGCCTTTGCGATCGTGCAGTACGTCTTCCGCGACATCCTTCCCGACAGCCTCCTCGTCCTCGACGGCGAGGACATCTTCACGCTGCACGGCAGCGACGTCATCCGCGTCACGGGACTCATGGGCAACACCATCATCTTCGGCGGCTTTGCCATTGTCCTGTTCTCCCTCGTCTGGGCGGAACTCATCGCCAAAAAATACCGTCCCTTCCTGCTCTGGGTCAAGCTCGTCGTCATCGCGCTCGCCAACTATTTCACCTTCTCGCGTGCTTCGGTCGTCGGAATGGCCGCCGTCTTTGTCCTGGAATTCGTCCTCTACGGCTGCACGCACCGCCGCGCGATCGAATCCATCGTCATCACCGTCATCTTCTTGTTCCTCGCGCTTCTCGTCGTCTTTACCCTGTTCGGCGATTCCGTCATCATCCAGCGCCTGCTGGGACAGAACTCCGACTGGACGGCGGGCAGCGATGCCGGACACTTCAACATGATCGACCTCGCCGTCGAGGCGATCGGCCAGAACTGGCTGATCGGCACGCTGATGGGGCAGAGCAACTCCGTCGTCACCGACGGCACGTTCTGGGCGTATCTGCTCGAAATGGGCGTCCCCGTGTTCCTCGTCTACTGCATTCTCCTGTTCTCGCTCCTGCTCATCGCCCTGCGCAACTGTAAGAGCAAGGACAAGATGACCTGCGGCCTCAGCATCGCCTATATCGGCATGAATGCCTATCTTCTGGTCTTTTCCTTCATCAACTCGGCCTATGCCGCCCGCAGCGTGCTCGTCTTTGTATGGCTGATCGGAGGCATGATGCTCGCTATCACCGCCAGAAAACCGCGGACGGCCGCGAGCGCCGCAGCAAAGGACTGTTCGTCGCGTTCCGACGTCCTGCCCGCGCAAAACTGTGAAAGCCGTTCCGAACGGACACACGCTCCCGAAGAAAATGCCTGCGGACGGCAGAGCGGACAGATCGCCAGAAAAACTGCGGGGGAGGAGAAATCCGATTGCGGACGGCAGAGCGAACTCGCCGCAGATCGCGCGGGCGAGCGGGAGAGGGCGGAAACAAGGGCGTGTCCGGCCGATCGGGACAAAGGAGACAGGACATGATTCCGAAGATTATTCATGCTTGCTGGCTGGGGAAGGCGGAGATGCCGGCCGACCAGAGAGAGTATGTGGAAGGCTGGAAACGGCTGCACCCCGACTGGGAAATCCGCATCTGGACGGACGAGACGTTCTCGAAATATTATGACGAGAGCGCCTTTGTCAAGGAGGCGCTTGCGCGGAAGAAGTACGGATTTTTAAGCGATTATTTCCGTTTTACGGTGCTGTACCGCTTCGGCGGGGTCTACATTGACACCGACGTGGAGCTGTTCAAGCCGCTCGACGAATTTCTCGGGTATCGGATGTTCCTGGGATTCATCTTTGACGATTCCATCGGGACGGCGCTGATCGGGACGGAGCCGGGCAATCCGCTGATGCTGGAGTGGCTGCATCGTCTGGAAGAGGATTTCGAGAAAAAGGGGACGTTTACGATCAGCAACGACTGGATCACGGGATATTTCTTGGAGCATTTCCCCGATTTTCGTCTCAACGGAAGGCGTCAATCCCTGCAATGCGGGATAGAAGTGTTTCCCAAGGACTGGTTCGAGCGCTTTCAGACCAATCGCAGGAGCGGCGGGGGATATGCGGAACATCACTGTGCGGGATCGTGGAAGGACACGCACGCGCCCGCCTATAAAAAACTCATCCGCAAAGTGCTTCCGCGGCGGCTGATCTCGGCCATCGGCCATCGGATCGCCGTCAAAAACGCGCCCTATTACGGGGTTTATCTGGAACACAAAAAACGCAAATAACGAAAGATAATACTCATCACGACAGACAAACGGGGGGATTTCATGAAGGGAATCATTCTTGCAGGCGGGAGCGGGACACGGCTGTATCCGCTCACGACGGTGACGAGCAAACAGCTCCTGCCCGTCTACGACAAACCCATGATCTACTATCCGCTCTCCACGCTCATGCTGGCGGGGATCCGCGAAATTCTGATCATCTCCACGCCCGAGGACACGCCGCGTTTCGAGCAGCTCTTCGGCGACGGCAAGGCGTACGGGCTTCAGCTCTCGTATGCCGTCCAGCCCACGCCCGGGGGACTTGCGCAGGCCTTTCTCATCGGCGAGGACTTCCTCGGAGAGGACGACGTCTGCATGGTCCTGGGGGACAACATCTTTTACGGGAACGGCCTCAAAAAGAACTTGCAGCGGGCGGCGGAGAACCTGCGCGAAAGACGGGCGACCGTGTTCGGGTACTACGTCCCCGATCCCGAGCGCTTCGGCGTCGTGGAATTCGACGCAAACGGCAAGGCGGTCTCCATCGAGGAAAAACCCGCACATCCGAAGTCCAATTATGCCGTCGTGGGATTGTATTTCTATCCCAATGACGTGGTGCGCGTCGCAAAGTCCATTCGTCCCTCCGCGCGCGGAGAGCTGGAGATCACCTCGGTCAATCAGGCCTACCTCGAACGCGACGCGCTCGAAGTAATCACGTTCGGGCGCGGCTTCACCTGGCTGGACACGGGGACGCATGAGTCCCTCGCCGACGCCACCGCGTTCGTGCGCATGATCGAGTGCCATGAAGGGCTCAAGATCAGCTGCATCGAGGAGATCGCCTACAAAAACGGCTGGATCGGCAGGGAGGAGCTCCTCGCGCAGGCAGAGCGCATGAAGAACAACGACTACGGAAAACACCTTTTCCAGGTCGCCGAGGGAAAAATCTTGTATTGACGGGAAATGACATGGACGTATCCGTTATTATGATCAATTACAACACGTTCGATCTGACGAAAGATGCCATCGAGAGCATCTTTTCGCAGACGGACGGGATCGCGTACGAGATCATTCTCGTGGACAATCTCTCTCCGGACGGATCGGGAGAGCGTCTGCGCGACTTGTTCGGCGAACGGATCGTCTACCTTCAGTCGGGCGGGAACCTCGGGACGTCCAAGGCGTTCAATCTGGGCATTTCCCGCGCCACGGGGAAATATGTCCTCTGGCTCAATACCGATATTTTACTGCGCGGGAACTTCATCGGGACGCTCTTTTCCTATATGGAGACACACCCCGAATGCGGGATCTGCGGCGGAAACGTGTTCGATTTTGCGGGAAACCCCGCGCACTCGTTCCGCAAGGTGTTTCCCTGTCTGCGCGAGGAGCGGCGGGACAAGAGCCTTTTGCTCGCCGTCCTGAGAAAACTCTTTCGGAAGCCCTTCTTCAATCAGTTCAACTACACCGGACGGCCCATGGCGGTCGGGTACGTCACGGGAGCGGATATGATGATCCGCTCCGCGCTCTTTTCGCGGATCGGCGCCTTCGACGAGGACATCTTCATGTACTCCGAAGAGGTCGAGTTCACCTGGCGCGCCGTTCACCGCGCCGGCATGACCGTCATGTCCATCCCCGACGCCGAGATCTGCCATCTGGAAGGGGCGAGCTTCGGCGCCAAAAAGAGCGCGTTCAGCGCTCGCAGATTTTCCAGCGGCCTGCACGGCTCGCTCGTCATGTACACAAAATGCTACGGCACGGATACGGCCGTCGCTTACCTTAAAATATTGCGCCGCGCCTATCGCAAGTTCGGGTTGGTCGCCGCTCTGCTCGGAATGCGCGACAAAAAGAAGATGTACGCCGAAAAACGCGCGATCGTCGAGGAACGGCTGGCGCAGTACGCGGCTTCCGCCGCAGACGGCGGGGGACAACACAACGCGGCACAGCGCAACTGAGTCCGCAGATTTTGCGGGCGATGGCGGGCAAAATTCGGTTGAAAAAGAGACGGGCCCGTTTGACACGGCGCTCGATTGATACGGGAGAAGTCCCGTGGAACCATAAGAGGAAACCTATTTCGGAGAAAGACAGATGAACGTAATCAAGACACCGCTCGAAGGGGCATTCATTGTAGAGCCGCAGGTGTTCGGCGACAACCGCGGCTGGTTTATGGAGACATACAACGAGAAAAAACTGCGGGATGCGGGGATGGATGTTCCCGCTTTTGTGCAGGACAATCAGAGTTACAGCGCGCAGAAGGGGATCGTGCGCGGACTGCATTGTCAGCTTCCGCCCTATGCGCAGACCAAGCTCATCCGCTGTACGCGGGGAGCGATCGAGGACGTCATCGTCGACGTCCGCAAGGGCTCGCCCAGCTACGGAAAGCATTTCAAAGTGCTGCTTACGGCGGAGAACAAGCGCCAGCTCTATATTCCAAAGGGATTCCTGCACGGATTCGTGACCAGGACGGACGACGTGGAAGTGCAGTACAAGGTGGACGCCTACTATGAGAAATCCGCCGATCGCAGCGTCCGTTTCGACGATCCCGCCTTCGGGATCGCGTGGGACGTCTCCGATCCCGTGCTCTCCGAAAAGGACAAAAACGCGCCGCTGTTTGCGGACAGCGATGTCTCCTTCGTGTATGGGAGGGAGATATGAAAGTCCTTGTAACGGGGGCGCAGGGCCAGCTCGGCTATGATGTCTGCCGCCGCCTGACGGCGCTCGGCATCGAGCATCGGGGAATCGATCTCGCCGATCTGGACATCACCGACGAGCGCGCCGTGCAGGCGTATGTGAGCGACTACGCGCCCGACGTCATCATGCACAATGCCGCCTATACCGCGGTCGACCGCGCCGAAACGGAGCCTGCGCTCTGCCGGAACGTCAACGCGAACGGGACGAAATACCTCGCCGAGAGCGCGGCGCGCGCAGGGGCGAAGTTCGTCTATATCTCGACGGACTATGTCTTTGACGGGGAGAAAAAGGGGGCATATCGTCCCGACGATCTCCCGTGTCCCGTGTCTGTCTACGGGAGCACCAAAGAGGAGGGCGAGCGCTTCGTCCGTGCGGCGACCGATCGGCATTTCATCGTCCGCATCTCCTGGGTGTTCGGCCTGCACGGAAAGAACTTCGTGAGGACGATGCTGCGCCTTGCCGAGACGCACGACACCCTCAATGTCGTCTGCGACCAGGTGGGATCGCCCACCTACACCGCCGATCTCGCCGTGCTGCTCTGCGACATGATCCGCACGGAGAAATACGGAACTTACCATGCCACCAATGCGGGGATCTGCAGCTGGTATGACTTCGCCTGCGAGATCTTCCGTCAGGCGGGAAAAGACGTGCGGGTTGTACCCGTGACGACGGAGGAATACCTTCGCATGGCGCCGCAGCAGGCAAAGCGCCCGAAAAATTCCGTCATGGAACAGGATAAACTGGTGCGGAACGGCTTTGCGCTCCTGCCCGACTGGAAGGACGCGCTGGCGCGCTATCTTGCGCAGCTGCGGGAGAACCATGAGGCTTGACGCAGTTACCGTTCTCTACCGTCCGACGGCGGAGGACGTCGCAAATATCCTGCAGTATGCGCCGCTCTTTCATCGGCTCTTTCTGCTTGACAATTCCGAGCAGACGGATGAAGCCATCGTCCGACCGCTTCAGGCGGCGCCGAATGCCGTCTTTCTCTCCATGGGCGGCAACCGCGGGATTGCGGCGGCGCTTCGGAAGGGAATGGCGCTCGCGGCGGAGGACGGCGCCGATTTTTGCCTGACAATGGACCAGGACAGCGTATTTCCGACCGAACGTATGCCGCAAATCGTGTCCTATCTCGCGCGGGAGGACGCGGACGAATACGGCATTATCGCCCTCAACATCAACGGCACGGGGGCGGAGAGGGGACTTATTCCCGTCAAGGTCTGGATCACGTCGGGGAATTTTGTCAACATGAAAAATTACGCCGCGATCGACGGCTTCCGCGAGGAGCTGTTCATCGACTCGGTGGATTTTGACCTCGACCGTCAGTTTCACGCCATAGGGAAAAAGATCGCCTATATCGGGGAGATCAGCCTGCGCCACAAGATCGGCGCGCCCGTTCGCAGGAAGTTCCTCGGGCGTGCGGTGACGGTCACCAATCACAGTCCCGTGCGCTGTTACTATCGCTTCCGCAACAACTATGTGCTCTATCATGAGGACAAGACCTTCTATCGCGACATCTATCGCGCAGATCGCAAACAGCTCTGGAAAATCCTTCTCTTTGAGAAAGAGAAATTCAAAAAATGGAAGATGATCCGCCTGGGGATCCGCCATGCAAAACGGCGGCAACTCGGCCCGCTTCCGACGGAGGACTCGAATGTATAAATTTCTGGTGACCGGCGGCGCCGGCTTTAACGGGGGGAATTTCTGTCATTATATGGTGAACAAATATCCGGACGACGTCTTTGTCTGTCTGGATGCGCTCACTTACGCGGGGAACATGGAGACGCTCGCGCCCATTCTCGACAAGCCCAATTTCTCCTTTGTCCACGGCAACATCTGCGACAGAGAGCTCGTCTTTTCGCTCTTTGAAAGGGAGAAGTTTGACTTTGTCGTCAACTTCGCGGCGGAGAGCCACGTCGATCGCTCCATCGAAAATCCGCGGATCTTCCTGGAGACCAATATCCTCGGGACGCAGACGCTGATGGACGCCTGCCGCAAATACGGGATCCGACGCTATCATCAGGTCTCCACCGACGAGGTGTACGGCGACCTTCCGCTCGACCGTCCCGATCTCTTCTTCACGGAGGAGACGCCCATCCGCACGTCCAGCCCGTACAGCGCGTCCAAGGCGGGGGCGGATCTGCTCGTCATGGCCTATCACCGTACCTTCGGCCTGCCCGTGACCGTCAGCCGCTGTTCCAACAACTACGGCCCCTATCATTTCCCCGAAAAACTCATCCCGCTCGTCATCAAGAAGGCGCTTGCGGATGAGCCCATTCCCGTCTACGGAAACGGCGCAAACGTGCGCGACTGGCTGCACGTCCACGACCACTGCACCGCGATCGACTGCATTCTGCGCAAGGGCAGGGACGGCGAAGTGTACAACATCGGCGGCCACAACGAAAAGAGCAATCTGGAGGTCGTCCGAACCATCCTTCACGCGCTCGGCAAGCCCGAAAGCCTCATCACCTTCGTCAAAGACCGCGCAGGCCACGATCTGCGCTATGCGATGGACCCGACCAAGATCATGACCGAACTCGGCTGGAAACCGCAGTACACCTTCGAGACGGGCATTGGCCCGACCATTCAGTGGAATCTCGATCATCAGGACTGGCTCGCCAACATCATCTCCGGCGAATATCTCCGCTTCATGGAGAAGAACTATCGGCGCAACTGAACGATGCGCTCTGCGGGACGGCATAGCGCGCCGCCCGATCGGGCGGCGCGCCGCAATCCCGTGCGGGGATATTTCTGCCGCGTGCGACTGCCATAATGTCGTAAAACCCGTATGAGCGTTGCGCGCCGCACCCGTGCGGGGACATTCCTGCGCGCGAGACTGCCATAATGCCGTAAAAGACATATGGACGGCGGCGTGCGGCGCGCGTGCATCGCGGCGTTTCGCAGCGGCCAAACTTATTCTATGGGAAAACAGATCAGCACAAAAAAATTTGTCTCGAATATTGCTTTGTCGGTTGCGGCACAGATCGTTTCCGTCCTCGTGAGCTTCGTCATGGGGTTGATCGTGCCGAAATTTATCGACGAGTTTTCCTATGCCTATTGGCAGCTCTACATCCTCTATGCCGGGTACGTCGGCGTGCTCCATTTCGGCCTTCTGGACGGCATCGTGCTCCGCTACGGCGCATACGACTACGACGAACTCGACAAGAAACGCATCCGCTCTCAGTTTACCTGCCTGCTGCTCACGACCGCCCTGATCGGCGTCATCGTCGCAAGCGTCTCGCTCGGCGTCATGCAGGGCGAACGCAGTATCGTCTTTGTGCTCGTCGCCGTGAGCATTGTCCTCAAAAACATCACGACGTACAACTCCTATATCTTCCAGATCACCAACCGCATCAGCCGCTATGTCATCATCACCATTGCACAGCGGCTCGCCTACGGCATCGCGGTCGTCGTTCTGCTCGTGTGCGGCGTGAAGGAGTTCTATTGGTACTGTCTTGCCGACATCCTCGGCGACTGCGTCGGGATCTCCATCGGAATCGCCCTCAACCGCGGCAGCGTCTACCTCGGACGCATGATTTCCCTCCGTGAAACCTTCCGCGAGCTCCGCGCCAACCTGTCGGCGGGCATTATCCTCATGCTCGCAAACTGGTCGTCCATCCTTCTGATCGGCAGCGCCCGCATGATCATCGAGTGGCGCTGGGGCGAACTCACCTTCGGAAAGGTCTCCTTTGCGTTCAGCCTGACCAATATCTTCCTCACGTTCGTCACCGCCGTCAGCGTCGTGCTCTTTCCCTCTCTCAAACGAATCGAGGGCGATCGGCTTCCGCAGATGTATAAAAATATCCGCGAACTCATCTCGCCGCTTCTCTTCTTCGCCCTCATGCTCTATTTCCCTGGAAGCTGGATCGTACGCCTCTGGCTCCCCAATTATGCCGTGAGCCTGGATTACCTCGCCATCCTTCTGCCCATCATCATCTTCTCGTCCAAGGTGAGCCTGCTCACCAACAACTACCTCAAAGTCTACCGCAAGGAGAAGAGCATGCTCCTCGTCAATCTCTTCTCCGTCGCGCTCGGCGTCGCCGTGTTCTCCTTCTGCGCCTACGGCCTCGGTCACCTCAACGCCATGCTCGTGAGCGTCGTCCTCGTCATCATGCTCAACTCCGTGCTCTCCGAGATCGTCGTCATGCGCACCATCAAAGTCAGGATCGTCAAAGAGTTCTTCTATGAAGCCGCCCTCACCGCAGGCTTTATCCTCATCGCGCACTACCTCGACCTTTTGTGGGGGTTCCTCGCCTACCTCGGACTCTTCCTCGTCTACTGCGCCCTGAATTTCCGCACCATCGGCGCTCTGTTCCGCCGCCTTCTCCGCCGCCGCGCGAAATCCGCAAATGCCGCGCAGACCGACGTCGATGCGGCGAAAAATGCTCCCGCTTTGCTCGGGGAGGGGTCGACGCAAGATCAGGCTCCTTCGGGACACGGGCAGGGAGCGGACACGGACGGCGCCGCTTCCGCAGAAAAAGGGGAGACCGCCTGCGCGGACGAAAACAAGCCTTGCGCGGACGGCGAACGTCACGCCACGGAGAAAGAAGCGTCCTGCATAGGCGAGGAATGCGGTGCCGAAGGAGAGAGGAGCGCTTCGGCCGAGGGCATTCCGACAAAGAAAACGAAAGGGAAAAAGCACGGCACGGAGGGGTAATTTTCAAAAAACTCTTTACATGCGCGGGCTTTTGTTATATAATGTACCGGAGGAGTTTCTATGCGTACGGTATTCGGTAGTTGGAAATACATCTTCAAAAATATCTGGTTTTTACTGCCGTTTGCCGTGGTGCCGGCAGTCTTTATGGCGCTTTCGCTCGACTATTCCTGCATCGGCGCGGTGTGGAGCGACTTCTTTTCGGGAGATCCGCGGGCGGAGTTCTCCGAGCTCTTCCATGCATGGAGTTTCCTGCGTGTGGACAGCTGGCTCGGCTTTGTGTACAGCCTGCTCGCCGTTGTCTCCGTGATCGTCTTTATGGCGCTTTTGCTTGCCTTCGTCGAAAAGCATATGCGCCTCGGAAAGCGCACGCTCAGCGGAATCTGGTCGCAGTTTCTGAGCAGCCTTCCCTCCGTGGTGTTTGCCGTCCTCGTGTATCTCGCCATCTACGAGATCTGGGCCGTCGTGCTCTCTGCGGTCATGTTCGCGCTCTCCGAAATTTCCGCCACGGTGACCGTCTATATCTTCGACGTCCTGTTCATTCTGGTATTCGCTTTCGTGCTCATCTATCTTGCGACCATTCTCTATCTCTGGCTTCCCTGCAAGCAGATGACCGGATTTAAGTTCTTTGAGGCGCTCATCTATTCCTATCGGCTCATGGTGGGGGTGCGCGGCAAACTGCTGCTCTCCTTTGCCGTCTCCGAAGTCGTGATCTTCCTCGTCCTGTGCGGATGCTCTTTCCTGCCCAAACCCGTCTTTCTCATCGTTGGGTTTGTCCTGTTCGTGTTGGCTTTTCTGAGCTTCTGCGTCCGCATGGAGGCAATCTATTTCGAGACGGATAAACTCGATCGCGAAGATCTGCGCCGTCATAAATGGGAGGTTTGATATGCGCTTCCGCAATGCCATTTACATCACGGCCGACAACTACTCCAGCGCCTTCAAAATGCTTTTGTATCGGCTGATCGTCGGAATCCTGACGTTCAGCCTTGTCTATGTCATCCTGCAGCTCTCGCTCAGCGTCATCATGACCAGCCCCGAGCTTCAGAATCTGAAAGACCTCGCGACCGAGTTCTTCCGCGCGCTCTTCGGCGGCGATTCCGTCCGCCTGGAGACCTTCCGCCCGGATTTCACCGCCGCGCTCGCCGACTTCTTCGCCCTCGTGACCAGCAACGGCGGCGCCATCGCGGGGGCGGTCGTTGGGGTGTGCCTCATGTACATTCTCTCCCGTTTCCTCAACGGCCTGTGCCACTTCGCGGCGGCAAACATCATGCACGACCGCATGAGCGTCTTTGCCCGCACAAGCTTTTCCGCGGCGTTCTTCAAGAACCTCGGAAATGCCGCCCTGTATCAGGTCATCTATGTCCCCGTCTCCTTCGTGTACGACGCGCTCTCACTGCTCATCTGCTGGTTTTTCTTCTTCTATCTGCCTTCCTTCCTGCCGTCGTGGGGATTTCTGACCATCCTGCTCGCGCTCTCCTTCACGGTGGCGCTCTACATCTGTCTGCAATCGCTGAAAATGACCCTCATTTCCGCCTGGATTCCGTCCGTGCTGACAGGGGAAGAGAGCGTCGCAAAGGGGCTTCGTGCCTCGTTCCACAAGGTCCGTCCCTTCTGGAGACGGTTCGTGAGCTACCTCACCGCCAACTATCTCATCGTCGTCGTCAACGTCGTCTTCGGCCTTGCGACGCTCGGGAGCGCTCTGCTCATCACCATCCCGCTGAGCTTCCTGTTCCTGCTTGCCCTGCAGTGCGTGCACTATTACGAGGACAACGGGAAGAAGTATTTCATCTCCATTCATAACATCGCGGGGGCGGAAGGCGCGCCCGTGCAGGGGATCGAGACGAGCGAGGACAGCCTGGAAGAGCTCAACAAGAAGATCAATGCGGAGGATTCCGTCCGCAATGAGGACAATCAATGACGAAATCTGCGGCGCGCGGGAAACGGCGCGCCGAAAGCAATAAGGAGTGGAAGATATGAGTTATCAGAGCATCTACGAGGCATGGCTCGCCGATCCCCGTCTGGCGGAATCGGACAGAGCGGAACTTAAGGCCATCGCGGGGGACGAGAAGGAGAAGGAGTACCGCTTCGGCGGAGAACTTGCCTTCGGCACGGCGGGCATGCGCGGCATTCTCGGCTGCGGCATGAACATGATGAACGTCTATACCGTCATGCGCGCGACGCAGGGACTTTCCGAGTACATCAAGACGCTCCCTGCGGCAGAACAGGCGAAAGGGGTCGTCATCTCCTACGATACGCGCAGAAATTCCCGTCTCTTCGCCGAAAAAGCGGCGGGCGTCCTCGCTAAGAACGGCATTAAGGCCTACCTCTTCGACGACGTGCATCCCGTTCCCATGCTCTCCTACGCGGTACGTTATCTCGGCACCGTTGCCGGCATTATGATCACCGCATCGCACAACCCCAAGGAATACAACGGCTATAAGGTCTACGGAGAAGACGGCGCGCAGATGTCGCCCGAGGCGACGGAGATCGTCGTCGGTTTCATCGAAAAGATCACCGATTATCTCTCCGTGACCGCCGAGGAGAACAGTCCGCTCATCGTCTCCGTCCCCAAGGAAGTGGACGACACGTATATCGAGGCCCTCAAAAAGCTCACGCTCTCCAAGGAAGCCGTCGAAAAATGCGGCAAGGATCTGAAACTTGTCTATACGCCCGTTCACGGCTCGGGATATGTCCCCGTCACGCGCATTCTCAAGGAGCTCGGCATTCATGTGAACGTCGTCGAGGAACAGACCTCCAAGGACCCCGATTTCTCCACCGTCAAAGTGCCCAATCCCGAGTTCAAAGAGACGCTCTCGATGGGCATTGCGCTCGCCAACCGCATCCATGCGGACGTCGTGTTCGGAACCGACCCCGACTCCGACCGTCTGGGCGTCGCCGTCAAAAACGACGCGGGCGAGTTCGTGGCGCTCTCGGGCAACCAGGTGGGGATCCTGCTTCTCGATTACATTCTCACCCGCCTCAAAGAAGAGAACGCACTCCCTGAAAACGCCGCCGTCGTCAAATCCTTTGTCTCGACCGGCATGGCGAAGGCGATCTGCGCCGACTTCGGCGTCGCGCTCTTCGAGACGCCTGTCGGGTTCAAATTCATCGGCGAGAAGATCAAGGAATGGGAACAGGACGGCTCGCATACCTTCGTGTTCGGCTTCGAGGAATCGTGCGGCTACCTGCGCGGCACACATGCCCGCGATAAAGACGCCGTCGTCGCGTCCATGCTCTGCGCCGAAATGGTCTGCTACTATACCTACATCGGCAAGACGGTTTGGGGACGCCTCAATGAGATCTACGCAAAATACGGATTCGTCCTCGACAAGAACGAGTCCATTCAGTACGGCGGACTCAATGCCATGAAGGAGATGAATGCCGTCGTTGATGCGCTCAAGACGGTCACCGTCAAGGCGTTCGGCTCCTTCGCGGTCGAGGCCGTGCGCGATTACTCCGCCGATATCCGCCGCCTGGCAGACGGCTCCACCGAGCCCCTCAACATCCCCAAGTGCAACTGCGTGTACTATGAACTCGCGGGCGGCTCCTTCGTCTGCGTACGCCCTTCGGGAACGGAACCCAAACTCAAGATCTACTACTCCATCAAGGCGCCCTCCGAACAGGCCGCCGAAGACGAACTGCTCGGCGTCAAGGCGTCCGTCAAGACACTTTTGGACAGCGTCAAGAAGTGATCGGCAAAATCACAATCACGGGCCTTTGGCGCGGCAAATGATCAGGTATGAAACGCGTGCTCTGCAAAATTTTGCAGAGCACGCGTTCTTTGTCCGACTTACACCCGGGAGATGAAGGTTGGTTGCCCACGGCGTCTTTTCGTTAGAGGACTTTCGCAGAGCTGCTCGCGTTTCGGGGCGGATTTTCGCGGCGCCTTTTCGTTTGGAAGCGGCAGATTGCCGCGGCGCCGCAATCCGCGCATGGGGGATTTCAGCCTGAAAAGCGGGAGGAGAACGGGGTGTTTTTCGTCCGAACGGTGAAAGCGAAACAAGTTGGCGTTTCGCCCGAAGGCAAGTTCAAAACAAGACGGATTTTCGTCCGAAAGGCGGGAGCATAACAAGGTGGTTTTCTTTTTGTCCGCGTGAAAGTTTTAGAAATCGGAAAAGTTTATGTTGACAATTCCGCTCGCAATACCGTATAATGAGAGCAAACGCGGGGAGAATGGATCATGATTTATCTGAAAGATTTCAAACAAGGGCGGCTGTTATACGAAGCGCTCGATTCCGATGTGCGACTCGGTATCCTGGACGAGCTGTTGCAAAAAGGCGAGCTCAATCTTGCCTATTTCGCCAAGCGCTTCAATGTCTCCAACGGCGCGATCACGGCGCACGTGAAAAAACTGCATGCGGCGGGGCTGATCGATATTTCCACGTCGTCGGGCATTCGCGGCACGCAGAAGATCTGTACGCTGGCGGCGGACAAGATCGTCATTGACTTTCTCACCCATCCGCAGGAAGAGGGGCGCGTGGAGTCGGCGCAGATCGACGTGGGACAGTACGTCGCCTACGATGCGCATCCCACCTGCGGCCTTGCAACGCGTGAATCGGTGGTCGGCCGTTTCGACGATCCCGCGTGCTTTTCCTATCCCGAACGCTTTCGCGCGGGCATTGTCTGGATGGCTTACGGGTATGTGGAGTACCTCGTTCCGAACTATCTCACGAGCGATACCAAACTGCTCGAATTGCAGATCTCTCTGGAGCTCGCCTCCGAAGCGCCGGGGTATGCCGCGTACTATCCGAGCGACATTCATTTTTCCGTCAACGGGAAGGAGCTCGGCGTCTATCAGAGTAAGGGCGAGTATAACGACCGCACGGGAACGGTCAACCCGTCCTGGTGGTACGGCAACCTCGGTCAGTACGGGAAAAAAGTGACCATCGTCGTGGGCCGCGACGGCACCTATATCGGCGGAATGCGCGTCTCGTCCACGCGGCTCGACGATCTCGGGCTCAAAGCGGGCGAGCAGATCCGCTTCCGCATTTCCGTCCCCGAAGACGCGGAACAGCGCGGCGGATTCACCCTGTTCGGCAGGGGATTCGGCGACTACGACGAGGGGATCGTCTGCAACTTCGTCTGCAAATAAGCGTCTTCCTGGCTTCGCATCTGTGCGCCGCGTAAATGCAACGCATTGCGCGGTTAAAGCTGCGCGCATGCGGCGCTTTGCGCGGTCAATGCTGCACGAATGCGGCGCTTTGCGCGGTCAATGCTGCACAAATGCGGCGCATTGCGCGGTCAAAGACATGAATGGGGGACGGTCGGCGACAAGAGAAAGCCGATCGGAGGGGATATGGACATTCAGGCACTTTCCGAAAAGTTCGGCGTCAACGCCGAGCGCAAGCAGGACGGAGGGTTTCCCGTCTTTGAAAAGAACATCCGCGGCAAGCGCGTTTTGCTCGTCGCCGATAGAACGACGGAGCAGTTTCTGCCGTCCGTAAAGGGGATCGTGGAGCGCAATGCGGCGGAGAGCGCCGCATTTGTTCTGCCGTCGCCCGAGCCTGTCGCCGACGAGGAGACCGTAAAACGCGTCGTCGAGGCGGGCCGCACATATGACTACCTTCTGGCCGTCGGCGCGGGGACGCTCAACGACTTGTGCAAGTACGCGGGATTTCTCACGCACACGCCGAGCGGAGTCTTCGCCACGGCGCCGTCGATGGACGGCTTCACGTCGGGCGTCACGCCGCTCATCGAAAAGGGGTTCAAGATCACCCGAAACGCGCAGACCGTCTCCGACGTTCTCATGGATTTCGACGTGTTGTGCCGTGCGCCCCGCATCATGATCGGCGCGGGTGTGGGCGATATCCTCGCGAAATACTGCTGCCTCACCGATTGGCGGATCTCCTCCTTTCTGACGGGGGAGACGGTCAATGAGGAGGCCTATTCGCTCATGCACCAAGCCGTTTGCGCGTGCGATGCAAGTTTGGAGCAGCTCCTGCGCGGAGAAGCGGAAGGGGTACAAAAACTCATGGACGCTCTGCTCATTTCGGGGTATTCCATGGTGATTGCGGGAAATTCCCGCCCTGCTTCCGGGGCGGAACACCACATGAGCCACTTCCTGGAAATGGACTTTTTGCGCCGCGGCGAGCGCATTCCGCTGCACGGCGTCAAAGTGGGGTTGGGGACGATGGTCTCCCTCTATCTCTATCATACGCTTGCCCGCCGTCCCTCTTTTGCGGGCAAAGAGCGCGTGCGCGCCGCGGCCGAACATCTTCCCGCGTCCGAATACGCGGAGAACATCCTTGCGCAGTTTGCCTGTCCCACGCGCTTTTCGCAGCTCGGCGTATCGCGCGAGACGGTCAGAACCATGTTCTTCGAGGCATATAAGATCCGCGACCGCTTTACGGTGCTCACGCTGTATTGCACGCGCGGACTCATGACAGAGGCCGTTGCAGACGAGCTTCTGGAGAGGTTTTATTGATGAAGTGGAAACTTGGCATTTCAACGGCATCGCTCTTTCTGCGTGCCAACAACGAGGACGCACTGCCGCTTTTCCGTGCGTGGAATATTCCCTATGCCGAGGTCTTTCTCACCTCCTTTTCGGAGTACAATCCCCGCTTTGCAAGCGCGCTCGCGGCGGCCAAGGGCGACGTAAAGGTGCATTCCGTCCACGTCCTCAACACGCAGTTCGAGCCGCAGCTCTATGCGGAACACCCGCGCGTCAGGACGGATGCCTATGACTGGCTCAAAAAGGCTATGGCATCCGCGCGCAATTTAGGCGCCCGCAACTATACCTTTCACGGGATCGCGCGCATCAAGCGCACCTTTCGCGAAAACCTGCCCCGTGCTGCCGAGGAGACCGAAAAGATCTACGAGACCTGTCGGGAATACGGCGTGCGGCTGTGCTATGAAAACGTGGAATGGGCGCTCTACAATCGCCCCGGCGTGTTCACCGAACTCAAAAAACGCTGTGCGGGGCTTGGCGGCGTCCTGGACATCAAACAGGCGCGCATCTCGGGCTACGACTGGCGGGAATATCTCGCGGAAATGGGCGAGGATCTCGCTACCGTCCACGTCAGCGACATCGATGCGGCGGGAAAGATGTGCCTGCCCGGAAAGGGCGTGTTTCCCTTCCGCGAACTGTTCTCCCGCCTGCGGGACGTCGGCTTTTGCGGCGCGGTGCTCATCGAAAATTACTCCCGCGACTATCGGGACCTCGAGGAGCTGCGGGCATCCTATGACTGGCTGTGCGAAGTTTCTGCACAGGTCCGTTAAATTTTTTTCGCCGACGCCGCGAAAAAAATTGACAAGTTCTCCCGTCTTTGCTATAATATCCGAGCATGGATATGCAAGTAAGTGCTGCGGCGAAGGAGGGTTGAAATATGTCTACGATCAGAGTCGGAGAAAACGAGAATCTCGAAAGCGCGCTTCGCCGTTTCAAGAGAAAGTGCTCCCGCGACGGCATCATCGGCGATCTCCGCAAGAAGGAGTTCTACGAGAAGCCTTCCGTGAAGAAGCGCAAGAAGGCGGAAGCCGCTCGCAAGAGAAGCAGAAACTGAGAAACAAAAGATCCGTAACGCTTGGTTACGGATCTTTTTTTGCAATTTTTAGCGTTTTATGTCGGATTTCGGGAGGTCATGTCGATGGAACGTACGCTCAAGATGCTCGCAAAAGAGGCAAAGACGCGCATGAAAAAAGGATTCTGGGAGAAATGCGAACGCGACCTGGACGCCTGCCGCCGCGATGCCCGCGCAAAGGGGATCAGCGAGAGCAAGGCGGAACATTACTTTGTCGGCAAAGTGACGGATGCCATCCGCGGCGATACGCCCGACGCATTTTATCTCAAAGTCAAGAAACTGCTCACCGAGGAAGGCGAGGTCTCGGATGCGATCGGCAGACTCACCGACAAGGCCTACTACGCAACGCTCTCTTACGAGGAGAAACAGCGCTATAATCTGGAGCTCTCGGAAAAATATCTCGAGGCGCTCAAGCGCTTCAAGCGCGAATATCCCTTTGAAAAGGCGGGGAAGACGCAATAAATATATCACGGCGGACATTTTGTCCGCCGTGAAGTGTTATAACAAATCATTGAGTTCCGCAAGCATTATGGTAAAAGCTCAGTTCCATACTATCATTGTCGATAGTTTATCGCATTAAAGTGGCCGTATAATTCATCTTGTATTAAGAGTTGAAACGAAGACTATATCCAATTTTTAGATAGAACGTACCGACTGTTTAGCTGCCTCTACTAAATTAGGATACTGGCGTTCGTACATATTCATATGTGACAATAGAGCAAGCTGTACAGTTATTTTATCTAATTGTTCGCTCATATCAGGCATAACGTATTCGGAGGAAGCTCCAGACAAATCTGCAAGATAGTTGTTAAGATTATACTGCCTATATCCATCAATGCCCAAATATCCAAGTATACAAAGCACTATGCTGATCTGATCTATACGAAGCTGAATTACTTTTTCATTGGAACTTTTGATAAAATAATTTGTACAAGCTGTTAAAAGATCATATGCGTCGATTATTGCACCTGAACATGCCAAGGTTTGAAAAGCTTGTCTTGTCCATACTAATGATAATTTGTCGTATTCTCTGTATATGTCTAAATATATTTGAAATGAATCAACATAGCATCCCCGAGCTCTAAGAGCTGCTGCAGCACGGAACGAAGACGATTCATCATAAGGCTGCTTTTCGCAGAAGACTCCCGGCCGATCCAAATTGATTGTATTTTTCATAATTTTTAAAAAAGCGGATTCATTCATCATGAGTCCCTCCAAAATATATTAAATTTTACCTAATATTAAAAAAGTCTTTTAAATCGGCAATAGCATCTTGATTGCCTTGAGCAGCAGATTTTTTAAGCCAGCTAACAGCCTTTAATAAATCTTTTGGAACACCTAATCCCTCATTATAACATACTGCCAGCATATATTGCGCACCATCGTGTCCCTGCTCGGCTGCCTTTTTAAGCCATTTTGTCGCCATTGAAAAATTTTGTGCAACACCTGTTCCACGTGCATACATTAAACCCAAGTCATATTGTGCATTCACCTGATTTTGCTGCGCTGCCATCTCTATCCATCGCACAGCTTCAGCGTAACGGCCGCTTTGTCTGCATATTGTTCCATACAAGTATTGTGACTGCACATCACCGCTGATAGCCCTTTCTTGCAAACTTGCTAACATTTGATTTACGTTATTTTTGTTCATAATTTTTCCTCCAAATCTTTATTGCAGGAGTATTATAACATATAGGTGTATCAGCTTTTGAGAATACGAAAAAATTTTTTAATATTTTTTTAGAAATCTTAAAAAATATGGGGGCGGCTGCGGCTGTCCCTTTTTTCCTGCCGATTTGTGCGGAGAACTTGTCATTTTGCGGCGGGTATGGTATAATGGGCAGGTATGATAGATCTTGAACAGCTCAACGAAGAACAGCTTGCGCCCGTCCTCGACACCGAGGGCGCCGTTCTGGTGCTTGCGGGCGCGGGAAGCGGAAAGACGCGCGTGCTCACGTCGCGGATTGCCCATCTCGTCGCAGAAAAGGGCGTTCCGCCCGAGAATATTCTCGCCATTACCTTCACCAACAAGGCGGCGAAGGAGATGCGCGAGCGCCTTGACAAACTGACGGACGTCGCGCGGATGTGGGTGTGTACCATTCACTCCATGTGCGTGAAGATCCTGCGGATGTTTGCGGAGAGAAGGGGACTTTCCTCCAATTTTTCCATCTATTCCGAGCAGGAGCGTTCCGCGGTCATCAAGCAGGCGTTCAAGGAGTGCGGCTATGACGATGAGGACGGAAAACTGCTCAAATCCGTCAAATGGCATATTTCCAACGCCAAAATGCTGGGCCTGCCCCCGCGCGACTATGCGCTCCGCTATCGTGCCGAGGGAACGGTCGTCGAGACGGCCGTCAAGGTATATGAGGCATACAATGCGCATTTGAAGGCCTATAACGCCCTTGACTTTGACGACCTGCTCACTGAGACGCTCGCTCTGCTCCAGGAGGACGCCGAAGCGCTCGAATACCTTTCGGGGCGGTTCCGCTATATCCATGTGGACGAGTTTCAGGATACCAACGCCGTACAGTTCGAGATCGTCAAATGCCTTGCCTCCGTCCACGGGAATCTGTTTGTCGTGGGCGATGACGATCAGTCCATCTACGGTTGGCGCGGGGCAAAGATCGAAAATATTCTCGGGTTCGAGCGTGTCTACCCCAAGGCGAAGGTCTATAAATTACAGCAGAATTATCGTTCGACCAAGTCCATTCTGGCGCTCGCGAATGCGTCCATCGCCCATAACGCACACCGCAAGGGCAAGACGCTTCACACGGACAACCCCGACGGCACGCCGCCCGTCTACTACGAGGCGGAGGACGAAACGGCGGAAGCGCTCTATTGTGCGCGGAACATCATGAATCTGCGCGCCCAGGGATATCGACTTTCCGATTTTGCCGTTCTCATGCGCATCAATGCGCTCACGCGCTCCTTTGAACAGGAATTTACCAAGTACGGCATTTCCTATAAGGTGTTCGGCGGGTTCAAGTTCTTTGAGCGCAAGGAGATCAAGGACATCCTTGCCTACCTGCGTGTGGCGGGCAATCCCTTCGACTCGGAGGCCGTCGCGCGCATCATCAACGTCCCGCGCCGCGGCATCGGCGAAAAGACGGTGCAGGCGCTCTTCGACTACGCACAAAAAGAGGACGTCTCCCTCTACGATGCCGTCCTCGACTGCGATCTTCTGCCCGTAAACGGCGGGACAAAAGAAAAACTGCGCGCCTTCGGGAAATACCTCAAAGAGCTTGTCGTCGAGGCACAGGTGCGTCCCGTCGACTCCTTCGTGGACTACCTTCTCCAGACGTCGCAGATGCGCGAACAGTACGCGGACAACTCCGATGAGTCGGTCACCAAACGCGCCAACATCGATGAATTTTTCAACTCGGTCGAGGAGTTCGTGCGCATGAACCCCGAGGCGTCGCTCTCCGACTATCTGCAGCAGATCACGCTCTATTCGGACACCGACGAGATGGACGAGGGCGACTACGTCACCATTGCCACCATCCACGCCGTCAAAGGGCTGGAATTCCGGTGCGTGTTCGTCGTCGGACTGGAAAAGGACGTCATGCCCACTTCCCGCGCCCAGAACGACCCCGCGGCGCTCGAAGAGGAGCGCCGCCTCATGTACGTCGCCATCACGCGTGCGCGCGAACGGCTGTTTCTGACGCGCTCCAAGAGCCGCTATCTCTACGGGCATCGGGAGCTCACGATGCGCTCGCAGTTCGTGGACGAGCTCGACGGCGTTCTCGAACTGCCGCAAAAGGCGGTCTATAAGCGCTACTCGGGCGACTATACCCATTCGGACGGCTATGAACGCGGCTACGGCAGCTACGGCGCGGGCCGCGGCTCGGGCGGCTCGGGCGGCTCGGGCGGCTTCGGTAGCGGCTCGGGCGGCTATGGCGGCTTCGGCCAGGGTTCGCGCAGCCGTCGGGAAACGGTGACTTATGTCGGTACATACAGCGGCTCCAAAGAGGAGAACGCCTTCCGTACCTTCGGCGCGGGGAATGCCCCGAAACGGGACGTGCGTCCTTCCGATTCCGCGCCCGTGGTACGGTTCGGCAATGCGGGAACGACCGCTGCGCCGCAGCAGCCCCGCAAGGATACCTCCGGGTTTGCGGTAGGCGTGCGCGTCCGCCATGCGCGCTTCGGCGACGGCGTCGTCACGGCCATGCGCGGAGCCGGCTCCAACGTCATTATCACGGTAAAATTTGAGAAGGCGGGCAATAAGGACCTCGCCGCGGCACTCGCGCCGCTCGAAATTTTACAGTAGTCTGAAAGCCGAACGATTCGGGAAGTGGTGTCGTTTTGCCGTCGACGTATGGACGGAAAGGGGAACTAAGAGAAATTATGGACAGAATGCGGTATCTGGTGGATACGCTCAACAAATGGGCGTATGAATACTATGTGCAGGACGCGCCCAGCGTTTCCGATCGCGAATACGACGCACTCTATGACGAGCTCAAAGAGCTGGAGCGCGAGACGGGCGTACGGCTTCCCGATTCTCCCACGCGGCGCGTGGGCGGCGAGCCCATCAAGGCATTTGCGCGGCATACGCACATTGCGCCCCTCTTTTCGCTTGACAAGGCCGTCACGGAGGATGAACTCTCTGCCTTTGTCACGCGGGTGCATAAGGTGGACCCCGACGCCCGCTTCACCGTCGAATACAAGTTTGACGGGCTTACCATGTGCCTCACCTATGAAGACGGCCGCTTCGTGCGCGCCACGACGCGCGGCAACGGACGGGAGGGCGAGGATGTCACCGCACAGGCGCTCACCGTCCGAAGTTTTCCGCTCGCCATTCCCTATAAGGGAACGCTCGAGGTACGCGGCGAGGCGATTATCCGTCTTCCCGTCCTGGAGGAATACAATCGCGAACATCCCGACGAGCCCTTGAAAAATGCGCGCAACGCGGCCGCGGGGGCGATCCGCAACCTCGATCCCAAGGTGACTGCATCCCGCCATCCCGAGATCATCTTTTACGACGTCAACTATATGAGCGATGCCCCCGTGCAGTCACAGCAGGAGGCGCTCGCCGCTCTGAAAAAGTGGGGGTTCCAGACCTTCCCGTTCCTGCGCGTGTGCTCCACGTTCGACGAAGTCATGGACGCCGTCGATGAGATCGAGGTGGGGCGCAAGTCCATCGATGTTCTGACGGACGGCGCCGTCATCAAGACGGATTCGGAGGCGGTGCGCCGTCGCATGGGATATACCGATAAATTCCCGCGCTGGGCGATCGCCTACAAGTTCGAGGCGGAAGAGGCGGAGGCGATCGTCGAAAAAGTGGTCTGGCAGGTGGGGAGGACGGGAAAGCTCACGCCGCTCGCCTTTATTTCGCCCGTGGAACTTGCGGGCGCCACCGTGCGCCGCGCGACGCTCAACAACTTCGGCGATCTCACGCGAAAGGACGTCAAAATCGGCTCCCGCGTGCTGGTGCGCCGCTCCAACGAGGTCATTCCCGAAATCCTCGGGGCCGTCTCCCATGCCGAGGGGAGCGTCCCCGTTCAGAAGCCGACCGTATGCCCCGCCTGCGGATCGCCCGTCGAGGAGGTCGGCGCCAACCTGTTCTGCACCAATCGGCATTGTCCGCCTCGCATCGTCCAAAAACTCACGCACTACTGCTCCAAAAATGCGGCCGACGTCGAGGGGATGTCCGAAGCGACGCTCGCGCTCCTGCATGAGCGGCGCGGCGTCTCCAATTTTTCCGACCTCTACGCCCTGACAAAAGAGAGCTTTGCCGAGCTGGAGGGCTTCAAGGAAAAGAAGATCGACAACCTTCTCTCCGCCATCGACGCCAGCCGCCATATTCCACTCGATCGCTTCCTGTACGCCATCGGAATCGACGGCATCGGGCGGGTCGCCGCGCGCGACCTCGCCGCGTTCGGAAGCGTGGAGGCAGTCGCCGCGCTCACGGCCGAACAGCTCGTTGCGCTCGAAAATGTCGGCGACGTTACGGCCAATTCCGTTCTTCGGTACTTCGCCGACGAGGAAAATAAGGTGGAGCTTGCGCGCCTCAAAGCCGCGGGCGTCGTCCCGTTCGTGGAAAAACGCGTGACGGAAGGCGCCTTCGCGGGCGAAAACGTCGTTCTGACCGGCGGGCTCGCCTCCATGACCCGCTCCGAAGCGCAGCAGAAAATCGAGGCCCTCGGCGGGACTGCCCAGTCCTCCGTGACCCGAAAGACGACGCTCGTCATCGCAGGCACGGATGCGGGCAGTAAATTGGAAAAGGCCCGCGCCCTCGGCATCCGCATCCTCGACGAACAGGAATTCCTCGCCATGCTCGGCGAGACGACCTGATGCCCTCTGCGCGGCGAGACGACCCGATCTGTCGGAATATTTCGTTTTGAGCCGCTTTGAGCAAGAGCATATTTTCGGGCGGACGGCACAGAGTCGGCAGACGCAAGCCGTCCGCAATTCAAAAAACTGCTTCGTTTGCCTGAAATTTGTCATCTGTAAAACGCAATCCCCTAAAACGCCGCAGCCCTTGCGGCGTTTTTGCATTATTTGCGCAAAATTTTTCTATTTTTGTTTTTCAGTTGCCAATATTATAAATGGGGATAAATGGCTCCGACGGACAGCAGGGGACGAGTGATCTGACAGGAAAACGACAGGAATGCGAAACAAACCTCTGCCGTGAGAGCGTTTTCGGCCATGCTTTGCGGCGGACAGCGGGATTTTGCGCAGTTCATACATTCCGAATTACGGGCGTGACGGGTATGGGAAATGCGAATGCAAGGAATGCAGATCAGGAAAAATCATTTGCGAAAAAAGTCCGAAAAATGATACAAAAGGGAGAAAAAAGTCGGCAAAATATGAAAAAAAATGTATTTTTTCATAAAAATTTTTGCTCAAGTGATTGACATACAAGGGGGGGGGTATATAATATATGATGTCAAATGAAAACAGGAGGTTTCGTATGAAGAGGATCTGGAAGGCGATTACGGCGCTCGGGTTGACCGCAGCTCTGTGTTTGCCGCTTGCATCCTGCAGCGAGGGCCAAAACGGCAAGTCTGCCTATGAGATTGCCGTGGAGAACGGCTTCGAAGGCAGCGTGACGGAATGGCTCGAGAGCCTGAAAGGCGAGCAGGGTGAGCAAGGCGAAAAAGGCGAACAGGGCGAGAAGGGCGACAAGGGTGACAAAGGTGACACCGGAGCCCAGGGCGAAAAAGGCGAACAGGGTGAACAGGGCCCTGAAGGCCCCGCAGGCCCGCAGGGTGAGCCCGGCAAAGACGGCCAGGACGGTCAGGACGGCGCACAGGGTCCTGCAGGCCCCGCAGGCCCGCAGGGTGAGCCCGGCAAAGACGGCCAGGACGGCGAGAACGGCTTCAACGGCGAAGACGGAGAAGACGGCGTCGGAATTGCGAACATTACCTATCGTTATGAGTATGACGCGGAGGACAACTGCTTCTATACGGTAATTATCTTTACGATGACGGACAATACGACGTATGAAGTCAAGGTTCCCAGTGCGGCAGACCCTGAAAAGACCTACGAGGCCTCTACGGAAGAGGAGCTCGCATCGTTGCTTCAGTCGGGTGCTTCCAATGTCACCCTGACGGCGGATGTCACGCTCAACGAATACATCCCCGTTTCGGGAAACGTCACGCTTGATCTGGACGGCAATACGCTCACGATCGGCGCGGACATCGGCGACGTCGCAATTCGTGCCAACGCGGGTGCGACGCTGACCATCACCGGCAACGGGACGATCGATGCGACCAACGCCGATGACAATACCGTTCCCGTAGCGGCTATGGCCGAGGGTGCAACGGTCATCATCGAAGACGGTACTATTCTCACCGATACGCCCAATGAGTCGTGCGTGTTTGCAGGATTCGGCGGTAAGGTCGTCATCAACGGCGGTACCTTCAAGAACCTCAGCACCGAGGACTACGCCTATGGCGGCGGCGCTCCGCTTACGGTCAATGTCTCCAACAGCGCGTCCGTGTCTGACCTTGTCGTCAACGGCGGTACGTTCATCGGCCGCAGCCCCGCACAGGGAGACGACAATCTCGGCGGCTCCTTCGTGGCGGCAGACAAGATCTGCTTCGCAACGGCGGAAAATACCTATGTCGTCGGAACGCTGGAAGATGCCGCTGCGGCAGGTGTTTCGGTGGCGGTCAACATGACGGCTTATGAATCGCTCGGCGAGGCTCTGAAGGCTGTCAATGCCGATCAGGGAACCGATCGCATCACCGTTACGCTCCTTTAGGAAGGAGAGTACACTCTGGAAGGCGAGCTCGCTACCCGCGCGATCCTGCGTGACAATGTCGTGCTGCAGGGCATGGGCGTCGACAAGACCGTCCTCACCGCGGCAGACGGCGGCCCCTCCGGACAGGCTGCGCTCTTTATCGGCGCTGCAAAGGATGTCACCGTCAAGGATATGACCATCGAGCTGACGGGCGGAACGGGCGATGCTTCTCCCATCAAAGCGACCTTCAGCGGCGACGCGGGCAATCATGACGTCTCGGAGAACCTTACGCTGGAAAATCTGAAGCTTGTCGGAAACAACCTCGGAAGCGGTCTCAATCTGCACGGCGTCCGCAACGTGGTCGTGAACAACGTCACGGTGGAAAATTATGCAAAGTGCGGCATTGCTCTTGCCTATGCGACCGATGTCGAGATCAGCAATGTCACCTTTACAAAGGCGGAAGGCTGCTGGGCGGATATCGGCATGATGTATAATAACAATGCCGATTATGCGGTTCCCGTCACGGGCGTTGTGCTCGGCGAAGGGATCGATTTCGCAATGTATGCGGTCTATGCGGAAAACGCAGAATACACCTTGGACTACTCGGAGTATGCCGACGTATTCGGCCTTACGCAGACCGCAGACGGCTGGGCGCTGACCCGGACGATCGCC
>CAJFMF010000005.1:0-35116 GCA_904391375.1 Candidatus Gallimonas faecavium
CGAGACCACCCTCTTGGCGCCGCAGTCCTTCAGATTGGACGTGATCTCCAGCGATGCCTGGAAGTCCTCGCCGATGGCAACGATGCACGCATCGAAGGAGGGAATGTCCATCGTCTCCAGATTGTCCATGCTCATGCAGTTGGCGATGAGCGCGTTGGTGTAGCGGGGCGCGAGCGAATTGATGACGTCCTCGCTCTTGTCGACGATCATCACCTCGTCCCCGAGCTCAAGCAGTTTTTCGCCCAGTGTCCTGCCGAATTTTCCCATGCCGATCAGTAATATGGAAATCATACTCTTCTCCTGTCTGATTTTGCGCCGCAGGCGCGGTTATTTGCCGACGGAAAGCGCGCCGCGCGCAGCTTATCCGATGAACACCGTATCCACGGGGCGGCGCACCGCCGCCTCGCTCTTCTTTCTGCGTTTGAGCGCAAAGGCGAACGTCAGAATGCCCACCCGCCCCAGGTACATGAGCACGATAAGGATAAATTCGGATACGATCGAGACCTTCGCTGTGAGCGCCTGCGTCAGCCCCACCGTGCCGATCGCAGAGACCGTTTCAAACATGACCGCGGCAAAGGAGGCGACGGCGTCCGGTTCAATGGCGTTGATGAGCAGCGTCGCCGTGATGGTGAGCACGAGATAGGCGACAAAGACGGCGAGCGCCTGTGAGAGCACGCTCTGATCGATGCGGCGTTTGCCGATGGTGATGTCCCGCTTGCCGCGCATGACGCTGATCATGCCCATCATGATGACGGTGAAGGTGCTCACCTTGACGCCGCCGCCCGTGGAGCCCGAGCACGCGCCGATGAACATTAAAATGATCATCAGAAGGGTACCGCTGTTGGAGAGCGACTCGGGCGGGGTGGTAAAATATCCCGCCGTGCGCGCCGTGGTCGCGTTGAAAAAGGAGCACAGCAGCTTATCCCCGAAGGTGAATCCCGCATAATTGGGATTATTCCACTCAAACACCATGAAGAGCACTGTGCCGACAAAGAGCAGCACCGCCGTTCCCGTCAGCGCCAGCCGCGTATAGAAGGAAAATTTGCGGGGATTGCCCCTGCTGTCCGCAATGTTGCCCCAGACGCAGAAGCCCAGTCCCCCGATGATAATGAGAAAACAGATGACGAGGGAGACGAGCGGGTCGCGCGCATAGTCGACGAGGGAGACGGGGCCGATGATGTCAAAGCCCGCATTGCAGAACGCCGAGATGGAATGAAACACGCCGTACCAGATGCCGATCGGGCCGTGATCCGGGATAAAGCGGATCATCAGCAGCAGCGCCCCCGCCGCCTCAAAGATGAACGTTCCCAGAAGGATGCGCTTGACGAGTGTCTTGACGCCGGTGAGTTTGCTCTCCCCCACCGACTGAACCATCGCTGTGCGCTCATACAGCCCGAAGCTCTTCCCGCCGATCGCCATAAAGAGAATGGAGACGAGTGTGGTAAAACCGAGACCGCCGATCTGGATGAGACAGAGGATGACGACATGCCCGAAGGTCGTCCAGTGGTCGGCTGTGACGACGGGCGTCAGCCCCGTGACGCAGGTGGCGGAGGTCGCCGTAAACAGGCCGTCGACGTAGTCCGCAAACGTCCCCCACTCTCCGCTCTGCTTGGCAAAGGGCAGCATCAGCAAAAAACTGCCAAAGAGAATGAGCAGCAGATACCCCAATGCGAGATACCGCCAGACGCTCATCCTTGGTTTGACTTTGAATTTCATGTACTCCTCTCGCGCGGGGTTTGCCGCTCCCGGCACCCCGACCGCTCCATGGTAGCATACTCCGTGTATAATGTCAATCGTTTCACGCCGGTTGCTTCACGCCAGCGAGATGCGGTCGGAGACGGAACGCACGAACAGCCCCTTTTCCTCGCCGTAGGAGATGCAGTCGCGGAGGAAGCTCTGGAAGCGCTCTCCCTGTTTGACTGCGGGGAAGACGCCCGCGAGCAGCGCGCACAGTTCGTCCATGTAGAGGGCGACGCGTTCGCCGAGTGCCGCCTTGACGACGGAGACGACTTCATAGACGGAGAGGTCGTCCCCGTTTCTGCGGACGGCGTTCTCGCCCTCCGTGCGGAATTTTCCGATCTCGATCGCGCGCGCGTTCTTGTAGAAGTAATCGACGTTCATCACGCGGTCGCGCTGGAAGGCGCACCCGTCGATGAGCGCATCGAGACGTGCCTCCACCTTAGCGCCGCTCTTCTGGATGCCGAAGGTCGCCAGACAGCGCTTTTTGAGGAAGGTGCGGGAGATGGGTTCCTCCGTCGCGACGATCTCTTTGAGGCGCGCCATGATCGCGGCGTCGTTTTCGCCGCTCGTGACGAATGCCGCCACTTCGGAGCCCGTCGTCCTGACCGCCTTATAGGGTTTCGACCACTTGCCGATCCAGCTTCCCGAGCGGGTATCGGCGCCCGTGAGGCGGTCGAGCACGTCCTTGATGCGCTTGACCTCGCGCTTGGGGTTGTTGTAATAGTTGACGCTGTTGACGCGGACGACGTTCCAGTTCCCGCGCTTCAAGGTCTGTACCTGAAGGATATTGCGGTCCTTGACGGAGAACTGATCGGCGCCGTCGCACAGCACGGCCAGGATGAAGCGATGTTTGTTCTTGGGATCGACGACGGCGACGTCCACCTTGAAATCGGACGCGCCCACGTCATAGCGGCACTCGTAGCCGTATGTGGAGAGCTCCTCGGCGATATACTTGCCGATTCCCGCCCCCGCGCGCACGGAGGCCGAGGGCGCGGCGAGCGTCGTTCTGCCCTTTTCGGCGAATTCGAGGAAGGCCTTGAGCCCCGCGACGCCCTTGGAGGACGTCTTGGCGAGGTCGATCATGGGCGAGGTCATCGTGGAAAAGACGAGCATCTCCTCGCGCGCACGGGAGACGGCGACGTTGAGCCGCCGCCAGCCGCCCGCCTGGTTGAGGGGGCCGAAATTGAGGGAGACCCTGCCCGTGCTGTCGGGGCCGTAGCAGACGGAGAAGAGAATGACGTCGCGCTCATCGCCCTGTACGTTCTCGAGATTTTTGACAAAGAGCGGCTCTTCGCAGTCGAACGCCGCGGCGTCGAGATGGCGGGCGACGATCTCCTTGGTGAGCAGACGTTCGATGTCGTCGCGCTGGGCGCTCGAGAAGGTCACGATGCCCATGCTCGACTTGGAGAGCACGGGATCGGACAGCCGCCGCACGACTTCTTTGACGAGCGCTTCCGCCTCCTTGCGGTTGCGCTTGGTGAAGCCGCGGTCGTAGGTGCCGTCCACGAGGACGAGCCGCACGCGGCTGTCCATCGCGTCGGGCGACGGGAAGGTGCAGAGGCGGTTGTCGTAGTACATGCTGTTCGAGAACGCGATGAGGCTCTCGTGCTTGCTGCGGTAGTGCCAGATGAGGTGCCGTTCGGGCATTCCGAGGGCGAGGCAGTCGTCGAGCACGCTCTCCAGATCCTCGTTTTCGAGGTTTTCCTCGTCCACATAGGCGGTGTGGAAGAAGGCCGTGGGCGGAAGCTGTTTGGGGTCGCCGACGACGATCGCCGCCTTGGCGCGCGCGATGGAGCCGACCGCCTCCGCCGTAGACATCTGGGACGCCTCGTCGAAGATGACGAGGTCGAACTGATCGGCAACGGGTTGGAGATATTGCGCCACCGTGATGGGGCTCATGAGCATACAGGGTGCCATCACTCCCATGAGCGTGGGGATCTCGGCAAACATTCCGCGCAGACCCGCGCCGCGCAGGTTGCTCTTGGAGAGGCGCGTGAAGGTGCTCAGTTCCACCGAAAGGCTCCCTTCGCCGTCGGGCGCGGGCAGGCGGGAGATGAGCCGTGCGCGGATGTGCTCGCGCGTCAGTTTTGCAAACTCGTCCCAGAGCAGGCGGAACTTCTCCACCGTCTCTTCCAGCGTCCCGACCGTCATGCGCGAGAGCGCCGGATCGGCGGGAATGTTGATCTCGAGGAAGTTGCGGTAGACGTTCTTTTCAAAGCCCGCGAGCACGTTGTCCGTGCGGAAGCGTCCGCTTTCGAGGGCGTCCGTGATGAAGTTGAGCCCCAGCTCGGAGAGCCGCACCGCCGTCGCGCGGTACATGCACCAGTTGGGGAGCATGTCGATGTTGTCGATGAGTGCGCTCGCCTTGGAGGAGAAGTAGTCGAGGACGTCCTCCTCTTTGAGCTTGTCGCGGTCGGCATTGGTGATCGTGAGGAAGGAATCCTGCGCCAGGAACCAGCTCTCCGTCGCCTTGAGATACCCCTCGAGCACGGGGCGCGTGTATCCGCTCGTCGCGCGGATGCACATGCCGTTGAAGGCGTCGGGGTTGTAGTCCATGAAGACGGCGGCGGCACGCGCGTGCAGGTCGGTAAGGTCGGCGAGGAAGTCGGCGCGCTTCTTGAAATTGATGCGTCCGGCGCGGTCGACAAAGGCGCGGGAGAGCTGCGTATTTCCCGTCACGCGCCCCATCGCGGCATAGATCTCCACGAGCGTCTCGAGGAATTTGGGGACATCCTTCTCGTCCAGCGCGCGCAGCGACGCCTTGTCGAGCTTCTTGACGACCCCCTTTGCCGTGCGGTTGAGCCGCCAGTCGCCCCCCTCTTCGCAGATCTTTTTGAGCTCGGGAAGCTCCTTGTCCAGATCGACGAGCGTCTTGAACTGTCTGTAATAGTATTCGAGGCAGGTATCCAGCCGCTTGTTGGCGTTGAAGAAGATGTAGAACTCCGCCTCGTCCACGTTCATGAAGTACTTGTCGTAGGTGCCAGCGGCGAGCCGTCCCGCAAGCTCGGAGAGCGCGCGGATCTTGCGAAGCGTGAGCGTGGAGATCTTCTGGCGGTAAAATTCGAGGAAGAGCGCGAGAAAGGCCTTCAGGTGTTTGATCTCGGCGAGCATGACCTCGCAGCTGCAGAACAGCTTGTCGCGCAGCGTCTGCGAGTACTCGGTGAGATTGACGTTCTCGAAGGGGGAATTTTTCACGCCGCCGCATTCCTTGGCGGCAGCCGCGGCCGAGAGGATCATGCGGCGGCATTCCGAGAGCTTTTCCTCGGTGAGCGAATCGTAGAAGGAGCTCTCGATGTCGAGGATGTCGGGCGCGCTCTTGTTTTTGAGGTACAGGAGAATGGCCTGATAGACGGAGATCCCCAGGCGGCGCTTGAGGTGCAGGGCGCGCATGGGCGCTTTGAGCTCCTCGCGCAGGGCGACGAGCTCGGCGGCGCGTTCTGAAAACCCGGAGACGTCCTCGGTTTTTACGAGCGCGAGCGTCTGTTCGAGCCGCCGCAGGACGTCCGTCTTGTCCGTCTTGTTGGAGTGCAGTTCCAGGCAGAATTCGCCGATGCCGATGCTGTCGAGACGCTTTTTGACGACGTCGAGCGCCGCCTTCTTTTCGGCGACGAACAGGACGCGCTTGCCGTCCGAGAGCGCATTGGCGACGATGTTGGTGATGGTCTGGCTCTTGCCCGTTCCGGGCGGGCCGTGCAGCACGAAGCTCGCGCCTGCGCCCGAGAGCGCCACGGCGGAATACTGCGAGCTGTCCGAAGGCAGGGGCAGGAGCACCTTGGCGGGATCGCCCTCGTCCTCGTCGGGCGGCGCGGCGACTTCCAGCCGCTCCATGCGGTTGTTCATGAGCGCCGAGACGATGGCGTTCTTGGAGAACTCCCCGATGTGCGAACGGATGTCGTTCCACATGAGATAGCTCTGGAAGGAGAAGGCGGCGAGATAGACGTCGGAGACGACGTCCCAGCCCTTCATGTTTGCCGTCTCCGCGCGCACCATGGCGAGGATCTCGGCGATCTTGAGGGCGCCTACGTCGCCGCCCAGGCCGCGCACGTCGATGTTGTATTCCTGTTTGAGAAATTCCAGCAACGTCGAGTTGACCGAATAGCCCTCGTCGGGCGCAAGGCTGACGGAGAAGTCCTCGTTCCCCTTGGCGCGCCCGATGCGCGCGGGTGCCAGCACAAGCGGCGCATACCGCACCGCGCCGTCCTCGCCCGTATAGCGCAGAAATCCGAAGGCGAGATAGAGGATCTTCGCGCCCGTCTCCTCCTCCGCCTCGCGGTTGCGGCGCATGAGGCGGTTTGCCGCCTCCGCCGTCGTCTTGCTGTCGTCATAGGCGCGCAGAATGCCCTTGTTCTGTTCGAGCAGGATGAGCTCCTTGCGCTGGCGGGCAAGCTCTCCGCCGAAGGGCGGCGCGTTTTCGGGCGTGCTCTCCCCCTTCAGGCGCATTCCGCCGCGGTCGAGAAGAAGCGCATACAGCTCGTCCGCACCCGCCTCATAGAGGTGCACGGCATTCCTGCCCGTAAAATTGAGCAGCGTGTTCTTGGTCGTCAGATCGAGCAGACGCCGCTCCCATTGTTTGTTCTTGGGCTGTTTGCCGTCCAGCTTGAGCTTGCGGAAGGCGGGAATGGGCGCGGGCGCCGCATCGTCGGACATCTCCTCCTCTTTGAGAAGCTCATAGCCCTTGATGCCCTTCCCGCGGGCGGGACAGGAACGCAGTCCCCCCATGCGGCAGCGGCGGATATCCACGAAACACTCGTAAAATCCGTTCTTCAGCTTCTGGCGGAAATGCCCCTCCGAGGGCGTGAACGCCGCATTGGAGGAGGGATAGATGTCCTCCACGTCGAAAAATCCGAGGTTGTTGATGCCCTCGGAGACATATTTCCCGACGATCTCCGCATCGTCCGTGACGGTGTCGAGGAAACAGCTCTCGTACAGCCAGACACCCACCGCGACGTCGTTCTTTCCGACGGCGATGACGGGGTTGAGCCGCGCCGCCTCAAAGCACGCCGCGAGGAAGACGGCGAGCTCGGCGGGCGAAGCCGCCCGATCTTTCAGGACAGACCCAGGCCGCGCCGCGCGCAAGGGCGCGGAGAAATCGCTCTCCTGATCCTTTTCGATGCCCATTGCCTTCACCGAGGCATAGATGGCCGCCGCGATCTGGCGCACGGTGTTCTTGTCCGTCCCCGTGTATCCGTAAAAATCGGCGCTCTTGTTCCACTTCTTGAGGCGCTTGCCCGCATCGGCAAGCACGGCGGAACAGTCGGCAATGCGCGGGCGCACGAACACCGAAAGGCGCTCGGCATTTCCCTCGAGCCCCTCCCACCAGTCAAAGGGCAGCGCTACGATCTCCGCACTCGCCGTCGCCACGCTCTTGCCGTCAAGCCGCGCCGTCACCGTGACCGGACAGGTGCGCAGCTCGTCGTTCTCGGCAAGGATCAACGGCGAAAAAATCCCCTCCGCCGTCAGCTCCACCGCACTCTCGAAGGGAACTTCCGCCTGCGTCTCATAGGGAATGAGCAGGCCGGATTCGCTCTCGATGGAAACCTGCAGCGTCACCGTCTCCGAATAATCGTTGCGCACCTGCACCGAGACCGGCGTGGAAAGAAAATAGTCCGCATACCCCACATACTTCGGAAAACGCGGCTCCAGCGAGAAGTTGTTCTTGTCTGTCACTTTTGTCTTTTTCGTTGCCATATCACTCCCCTCCCCCGACCGCCGCCAAATCGCGCCGCGCCCGCCCGGAGGAGTATTGTTGTTTCTCCCGTCCATTATACCATTTTATGCGCAAATTGGCAACCCCTGCCGCGCGTCATTTTTCCCTTTGCCGCATTTTCCCCCGCACCCCCCGTTTCGTCCCCTTTTTGCCCCCTTCCCTCGTCCGCCGCGTCCCTTTTTCGTCCCATTTTGCGCTTGCCGTGCTCCGTTCGCCTCCCCCGCCTTGCCGTCTTGCCCGTTCTTTGCGGCGCGTCCCCATCGCCCGATGACTTCTCATCCCGTCCGCCTGTCGTTGGCGCGAATTTTACGGCGCCTGCCGTTCCTGGCACTCCCTTACCAAGCGCCCCCGTGCAAAAAAAAAGCGCGTCGGCGCGGGAGACTCCCGCGCCGACGCGCGTTCCGAAACAAGTTTGCCATTTTCCGCCCGTCTTTTCCGCAGACGGCAGCGGCGTGCGTGCCGAGGAACGGCACACCCTTTTCTGAAAGAACACCCCTTTCTGAAAGGCCGCCCAAAGCAAAGGCTCAGTTCGGGCCTTCCCCGAGGAAGGCGTTTTCAAAGTAGTCGAGTTTGCCGTTCAAGACGGCGGCGATGTCGAAGCGGACGGGGACTTCACGGCCGAGTTTTGCGCAGAACGTCAGCGCGATTTTGCGATAGCGCGCCTGTTTTTTGGGAGTCACGGCCTCCACGGGCGAGACCATGGGATCCCCCGTGCGCGCCTTGACTTCCACAAAACAATAGGTCCCGTCCTTTGCGCGGGCGATGATGTCCGCCTCGCCGAAGGGCGTGACGAAGTTGGTCTCGACGATCTTGTAGCCGTGCCGCCGCAGGAATGCCGCGGTCAGCGCTTCCGCTCTTCGCCCAAGAGCTTTGTTAAGAACGTCCTGCGATGAATCGGGCATGGCCCCACCTCCCGAAGGGCGGCGATATGGGCCGCCGTTCCGTATCCCGCATTGCGCTCGAAGGCGTACGCGGGATAAATCTGCGCATAGCGGCACATGAGCGCATCCCGATACACCTTTGCGAGAATGCTCGCCGCGCCGATGCTGGCGACAAGGGCATCCCCTTTGACGATACTGCGCTGCGGAAGCGCAATGTCCAGCGTCATATTGCCGTCCGTAAGCACCATGTCCGCGGGCGGATCGAGCTGTTCGACGGCGCGCTTCATGCACAGTCTGGTCGCCTGCAAAATGTTGATCGCGTCGATGACGTCGTTGGAGACCTCCGCGATCGCATAGGCCCGCGCCCGTTCGCGGATGAGCGCAGCAAGCGCCTCGCGCTTTTTGGCTGAAAGCTTTTTGCTGTCGTTGATCCCGACGATGCGGCGTTCCTCTTCCAGCGGAAGAATGACCGCCGCGCACACGACCGGCCCCGCGAGCGGGCCGCGTCCCACCTCGTCCACGCCCGCCACCGCAAGATAGCCGCGCGCCGCATATTCCCTTTCGTAGGTCAGTTCGTCCATGTCAGATGAGCCCCGCCGAACGCAGATCGTCCGCGCTGTCCAGGCATACCTTTCCCAGCCTGCCCTTGCGGAAGTCGTCCAGGAGCGCAAGCGCCCCGCGCGTGTAGTCGTATTCCCCGCCGCGCAGGACAAATCCGCGCCGCACACACAGCGCCTCGTACATCTCGAGCGGCGTTCCGCCCTCGATCGCATAGCGCTCGGTGAGCCGCTGCGGGTATTTTGCCCACAGCTCTTCCAGCAATGCGAGCGCGACTTCCTCCTTGTCGAGAATGTCGTCGTTGACGCTCCCCACATAGGCGAGCCTGCGCGCAAGCCGCTGGTCGGCGAGCGCGGGCGGCATGGTACCGGGCGTGTCCAGAAGCTCCGCCGCGCCGCATTTCACCCACTGCTTGGCGCGCGTGACGCCCGCCTTGTCTCCGACCTGCGCCTTTTTCCCGCCCGAGAGAAGGTTGATAAGCGTGCTCTTGCCCGTGTTCGGAATGCCCGCCACGAGAAAGCGCATGGGACGCGTTGTCCCTTTTTGCGCATAGCGTTCCCGCTTTTCCGCGACAAGGGCATCCATCGCCGCCGTCAGCGGCCGCAGCGATGCGGGCGAGGACGCACTCACGCCGAGCGCCGCTTTGCCGCTCTTTCTGACGAGAGCGATCGCCGCATCCGCGCCGCCGTCCGCCATGTCCGCCTTGTTGAAGAGGTACAAGACGGGCTTTCCCCCCACCATGTCCGCAAGGCGCGCATTATAACTGGAAGCGGGAACACGCGCGTCGAGCACGAAGATCACGGCATCGCAGAGCTTTAAGTTGTCCTCCATCATGCGCATGGCCTTCGCCATGTGCCCCGGAAACCACTGTATCGTCTTCACAAAAATCTTCCTCTTGTCTGCGGGACGCGTTATCGCGCCCCTTTCCGCCTTGCGTCTCTCGCCCCGCGCACGCCCGTTCCGCCCTCGCACCGTCGTTCTTTTGCGGAACGCCTTTCTGAGAGCCGCATGGTCACAGAAGGTCGGGCCGCATCTTTTTGGTCACGGCGAGCGCCTGTTCGCGGCGCCACTTGTCGATTTCGGCATGGTTGCCGCTCCGAAGCACCTCGGGAACGGTCAGGCCGCGGTATTCCACGGGACGGGTGTACTGCGGGTATTCGAGCAAATTCTCCGAAAAGCTCTCCTGGACGAGCGACTGCGGCGAGAGCACGCCGTCCACATACCGCGACACGCAGTCAACGACCACCATGGCGGGCAGTTCGCCGCCCGTCAGGATGTAGTCGCCGATGGAGAGCTCTTCGTCGATAAACAGATCGATGGCGCGCTGGTCGACGCCTTCATAGTGTCCGCACAGCAGGACGAGGTGTTCCTCTTCGGCAAGCGAAAACACCTGTTCCTGCCGAAACACCCTGCCCTTGGGCGAAAGATAGATGCGCCGCGCGCGGTGCGCGGGATCGACCGCCTCGATGGCGCTTCCGATGGGCTGCGCCATCATGACCATGCCCGCGCCGCCCCCGAAGGGATAGTCGTCACACTTCAGGTGCTTGTCCTCGGTATAGTCGCGGATATTGACGATTTCCAGTTCGATCTTTCCCTCTTTGACGGCGCGGCCGACAATGCTCGCATAGAGCGGAGCAAACATCTCGGGAAAGAGCGTCAGAATGGTGATCTTCACAGGACTGCCACCTCAAAAAAGCGTTTCTTGTCCACGGTGATGGTCCCGCTCTGCACGTCCACCGCCGTGATGACGCCGTCCGCCGCGGGAAACATGACTTCCTTGCCGTCCATTTCCACCGTGTAGATGTCCGTCGCCGCCTGCCGCACGCCCGTCAGCCTGCCCAGGGTCTCCCCCGTCTCGGTCACAAGATTGCAGCCGAGCAGGTCGGCAATGTAATACCGCCCCTCTTCGGGAACGGGCGCATCCTCGCGGGCGACGTAGAGCTGCTTGCCGCGCAGAAGTTCGGCGGCATTGCGGTCGGGAACCCCCTTGAGCCCCAGAAAGACCAGCCCGCCGCCCGTCCGCACGGACAGCACCTTGTAGGGCGTCTCCTCCACGAACACGCGGGTAAAATCGCGGAACACCTCCGCGTCGTCCGTGAACGGCTTGACTTTGAGTTCGCCGCGGATCCCCTGCGGCTTCAATACTTCCCCCACGTTGAGTTTATCCGTCATAGTTTCCCTCCGAACAGCTTTGCGACTTCTCTGCGGATGTTCGCCTGCGTGCGGTCACGCTCCTCTTCGCTTGCGATCACGGCGATGTTCTCCCCCTTCCCGAAGCGCGCAAAGGCGTCAAAATAGGCGTCGCGCACGCGGCGCAGCGTCCCGAGCGATTCATAGCGCTCCGTCTCGCCCCGACGGGAGACGCGCTTCATGCTCTCCTCGGGCGAAAGATCGATGAACACGGTGAGATCGGCGCGCAAAAGCTGCATGGCGGGCGCATTGAGCTGCGCCACCCACTCCGCAGAGACCAGTCCGCCGTTATAGGCGAGCGAAGAAAAATAATAGCGGTCGCACAGGACAGTGATCCCTGCGTCCAGATGTTTCTGAATGCCGTTGACGGGATTGGTGATATGGTCGAGCCGATCGGCCGCAAAGAGCGCGGCGATGGCGCGTTCATCCGTTTCGATGCGCCCCGTAAGACATGCGCGCAGCACGCCCCCGAACGGAGAATCGGTCGGCTCGTGCGTGAGCAGACACTCGATCCCCTTCCCCTTCAGATATTTTGCGAGCAGCTTCATCTGCGTGGATTTTCCGCTGCCGTCCGTCCCTTCAAAGACGATGAATTTTCCTTTGTCTGCCATAATGTGACCATTATACCAAAGCCCCGCGCGTTTGTCAATCGGGAAGAAAAAAACGCCGCCCGATGCAAGCATCGGGCGACGGAAATATTTGATCGGATTTCATTCATGCTCAGAAAAAAACATCCCGTCACACAGACGTCAGACAGAAACCGTTTCTTCTTTACATCTCCTGATTTTCTTCCGGTTCATAAACCGTAACCATGAACGTCATAGACCTCCGCTCCCAATCCGGATTGGTGGTTGTCCAATGAAACCAGTATTTGCCCACATCTTTTACGACTGAAATGGCAGTTTCGTGCTCACCATCCGGACCTGTATAGTCTGATGACTTACTAAAGTAGTTATCGTCCGATTCGTACAAGACCCAATTTTTATGGGGGACGATCTCTTCATCGAGATAATAAACATTATATGCAACAATCCCCACTCTGCGCGCCTTCCCGTCATACGGAATGGAAATCTCGATCAGGTCTGTTCCTCGCTGTCCGTTCGTGAAAGCATAACAATCACGCCCGCTAAAAGGCAGCTCCGGCGTATAGGGCTCATCGCTGAAGCGGACCGCAACCGTCACATATTTCGGTCTGAAATACTCGACCGCACTCAAAATCGCATAAATCAAAAGCCCGACAACCAAAACCGCCACAACCGTTCTGACAATGATCTTTTTTTTGTTCATTTCTCTCCTCCAATCCATAAGTTCATATTAAGTTATTCTGCAAGCGGCACGGGGCGCTTGTCGCCCACGAAGATGACGCCGAGCGTTCCGGGGCCGCAGTGCGAGCCGATGACCGGCCCGACGATCTGACGCACCACCTTGGCGTTGGGGCGTTTTTCCAGAATAAGGTCGCGGAGCTTGTCGCCCTCTTCGGGACAGTCGGCATCCACCACATAGACAGAGCAATTCTCGTCGGTGAGTTCCGCGGCGACTTTCTCGGCAAGCGTGCGGATCGCCTTCTTCCTGCCCGAGATCTTGGCGAGAACGGTAAGTCCGCCGTCCGCGCCGATGGACAGCATGGGCTTGAGCCCCAGCACCGTACCCGCAACGGCGGCAAGGCCCGAACATCTGCCTCCGCGCTTTAAGTGCATGAGGTCGTCCACCATAAAATACACGCAGACGCGATTTGTGAACTCCTTCAAAAATGCGAGGATCTCCTCGTCGCTTGCGCCCTTGTTCCAGAGTTTCGCCGCTTCCTCCACCTGGATGCCCGTCCCGAGCGAGACGGAATTGGTGTCGAACACGACGCACTTGCGGTCGGGATAGGTCTCCTTCAGCTCGCGCAGGGCGAGATCGAGCGACTGGAACGTCCCGCTCAGCTTGTGGGAAAAACTCACATAGAGAATGTCCTCGCCCCGCTCGAAATAGGGCGTGAGAAATTTCTTGTAGTCCTCGGGATTGAGCGCCTGCGTCTTGGGAATGGTCCCCGCCCGCACGAGATCGTAAAACTTGCGGAAATCCGTCGTCTTCCCCAGATCGTAATAGTACTCCTGCCCGTCGATATAGTAGGGCATCGAGATGTAATCAAGCCCCAGTTCCTCGGCACGCGTGTACCACAGCTCGCCGTTGGAATCAAAGATCATTCTGCTCATGGTTGTTCCCTCTTTTTGTAAAAATTTCGATGTGCTTTGTCTTTTGTCATCAAATCATGTGACGAACGTCACATTCATTTTACTATTCCTTTTGCATTTTGTCAACAAGTTGCAACAAAATATTTCCCTCTCCCCATGCGCACACCCCGCCATATTCTTCGCCGCCCCTTGCCTCTTTCTGCTTTTGTGCGGCTTTCTGCGTTTTCCCCTTTCAAAAACGTGGTTGACAAAAACACGGCCTTGTGCTATACTCATGTCATGATCCGTATGCTTGCCCCGCAGGACAAGGCTCTCTTTCTTGCCATGTCCGAAGAATTCTATGCTTCTCCCGCCGTGGAACATTCCGTTCCGCGTCAATTTCATGAGGACGCCTTTGACGAAATCATGCGTCAGGGGCCCTATCTTACGGGATATCTGCTTCTCGACGGCGACACGCCAGCAGGCTATGCCCTGCTGCAAAAGACGTATTCGCGCGAGGCAGGCGGCCTCACGATCTGGATCGACGAAATCTACCTGCGCCCCGCCTTCCGCGGCAAAGGCCTTGCAAAAGAACTGTTTGCCCTTGCCCATACCCTGGGCGCAAAACGCCTTCGCCTCGAGGTCGAACCGGAGAACACCCGCGCCGTCATGCTCTATCAGAAGCTCGGCTTTCGGGCGTCGGAATATCGCTCCATGGTCAAAGACCTTTCCGCCCCTGCGCCCTCTTGCACAAATTCGTAAACGCGACCGTCTGCTCCGCAGAAGGACACGGCGCTGGTGAAACATCGCAAAAAAAGCGGCTGCGCAGAGGCGCGGAGCCGCACAAAGACCATATGACACACTTGCGCGCGGCGCGGACGTATTGTCCGCGCCGCGCGCGTGCTTGTTGCTTTTTATACGCGATCCGTCCCCGTAACGGCGTTGCCGCCATGCGCAAGGTGCTATACGATCCAGGGCAAGAAGGCCTTGAATGCCGAAGGAATGGCGTATTTTTCGCGGAGCTCCTGCGCCGTAACCCAGGTATAGGGTGCGATTTCCTCGCATACGTCGATGCGTTTTCCCGTCATGTGCCATTCGACGTGCGAGAAAATATGCTTGGCGCGCTTTTCGGCGACGGGCGGGCCGAAGTCGGGCGCGGCGCCCTCGAAGAAGGGAAACTGCCACAGTCCCGCCAGCAGTCCCTTTGCGGGGCGTTTTTCGAGCGCATACTTTTCGCCGCACCGCAGGACGCACACCGTCGCCTCGACGATGCGGCGCGCTTTTTTCTCGGTACGGACGGGGAAGTCCTCCTCCCTGCCCGCAAGGTGGGCGCGGCAGAGCGTCTGCCACGGGCATTGCCCGCAAAGAGGCGCACCGTTCGGCACACAGACGATGGCGCCGAGTTCCATGAGCGCCTCGCAGAAATCCGCCGTCTCGGGGGGATAGACCTCCTGCAAGAGACGCGCATACCGCCCGCGCGTTGCGGCGTCATCGATGTTGGAGCTGTCCGCACAGAGGCGGCTTAAAATGCGCAAAACGTTGCCGTCCACTGCGGGAACGGGCAGGCCAAGCGCAATGGAGCAGACCGCTCCCGCCGTGTAATCTCCGACGCCAGGCAGGGCGCGCACGCCCTCGAAGGTGTGCGGAAATCCCTCTTCCGCGATCTTCTTTGCGGCACGGTGCAGATTGCGCGCGCGGGAGTAGTATCCGAGCCCCTCCCATAGCTTGAGCACCTCTTCTTCGGAGGCGGCGGCAAGCGCTTCGGGCGTCGGGAACGCCTCCAGAAATTGCACATACCGCTCCTTGACCGCCTCCACGCGCGTCTGCTGCAGCATGAGTTCGGCGACGAGCGCGGTATAGGGGTTGCGCATCCTGCGCCAGGGGAGGTCTCTTTTGCAAACGCGGTACCACTCCAAAAGGGGCGGCACCGCGCGTGCAAGCAGTTGACTGTTCTCGTTTGTATCCATGCAATCCATCAGAAAAGTCCGGAAATGACGCCGTTTTCGTCCACGTCGATCTTTTCCGCCGCAGGAACGGGCGGAAGACCGGGCATGGTGAGGATATTCCCCGTAAGGGCGACCACAAACCCCGCGCCTGCGGAGATCTTGACGTCGCGCACGGTGACGACGAAGTGCTCGGGTGCGCCGAGCTTTTTGGCGTCGTCCGAGAAGGAATACTGCGTCTTGGCCATGCACACGGGCGTCTTGCCGAAGCCGAGCCCTTCCAGACGGGCGATCTCGGCATCCGCTTCGGGCGTGTACTCGACGCCGTCTCCGCCGTACACCTTCCTGACGATCGCGGCGATCTTCTCCTTGACGGGCAGCGTCTCGTCGTAGCAGTAGCGGAACGCATTGGGCTGATCGCACAGCGCCACGACCGCCTCGGCGAGCGCTTCGCCCCCCTTTCCGCCCTCCGCCCAGACGGTGGAGAGCAACGCGTTCACGCCCAGCTTTTGGCACTCCTCCATGACGAGCGCGATCTCGGCGTCCGTATCGGTGGGGAAACGGTTGAGCGCAACCACGGCGGGAAGGCCGTAGACTTCCTTCATGTTGCGCACATGGCGCAGAAGGTTGGGCAGACCCGCACGAAGCGCGGGCAGGTTCTCCGCGGCGAGCTCGGTCTTGGCAACGCCGCCGTGCATCTTGAGCGCGCGGACGGTGGCGACCACCACGCAGGCCGAAGGCCGCAGGTGCGCGAAACGGCACTTGATGTCGAGGAACTTCTCCGCCCCGAGATCGGCGCCGAATCCCGCCTCGGTGACGACGTAATCGCCCAGCTTCATGGCCGTGCGCGTCGCCACGACGGAATTGCATCCGTGTGCGATGTTGGCGAACGGGCCGCCGTGGACGAAGGCAGGCGTGCCTTCCAGCGTCTGGACAAGATTGGGCTTCAACGCGTCCTTCAAAAGGGCGCACATCGCCCCCGCCGCCTTGAGATCGCCCGCCGTGACGGGTTTTCCTGCGTGCGTGTAGCCGACGACGATGCGCTTTAAGCGCTCTTTGAGGTCGGTGAGCGAGGTGGCAAGACAGAGAATCGCCATCACCTCGCTGGCGACGGTGATCTCATAGCCGTCCTTTCTGGGAACGCCGTTCTTCCCGCCGCCGAGGCCGTCCTCGATGTAGCGAAGCTGTCTGTCGTTCATGTCCACGCAACGCTTCCAGGTGATGCTGTCCTTGTCGATGTCCAGCGCGTTGCCCTGGAAAATGTGATTGTCCAGCATGGCGGCAAGCAGGTTGGCCGCCGCGCCGATGGCATGCATGTCGCCCGTGAAGTGCAGGTTGATGTCCTCCATCGGGACGACCTGCGCATAGCCGCCGCCCGCCGCGCCGCCCTTGACGCCGAACACGGGCCCGAGCGAGGGCTCGCGCAGGGCGACGACCGCCTTCTTGCCGATGCGGCGCAGTCCGTCCGCAAGGCCGATGGTTGTGGTCGTCTTGCCCTCGCCCGCAGGCGTGGGCGTGATGGCCGTCACGAGGATGAGCTTGCCCTCGCTGCCCGCCCGATTCATCACGGACAGATCGACCTTCGCCTTGTACTTTCCGTAGTACTCGATGTCGTCCTCGGTGAGGCCGACGCTCTTTGCGATCTCCAGAACAGGGCGCAGTTTTGCGCTCTGCGCAATTTCGATGTCACTTTTCATGCTCTTCTCCACAAAAAACTCCGGAGCGTGCCGCCATCAGCGGAAATAGCGGACCGCGCTCTCGAACAGCTTCATGTCGTATTCGCCGGGGACGTTCTGATACAGCCCCGCGCCCTTGCGCTCGGCGTGACCCATCTTGCCGAACACCCTGCCGTCGGGCGAGAGAATGCCCTCGATCGCCGCCGCAGAGCCGTTGGGGTTGAAATGGATGTCCATCGTCGCGTTGTCGGAGAGATCGACGTACTGCGTCATGATCTGACCGTTTTCGGCGAGTTTTTCGATGAGCGACGGGCTGGCGACAAATTTTCCTTCGCCGTGCGAAATGGGAACGGAAAACACCTCGCCCGCCTCCACGAGGGAGAGCCAGGGCGACTGCACGGAGGCGACGCGCACCCGCACGATGCGCGACTGGTGGCGCGCGATGTTGTTATAGGTGAGCGTCGGGCAGTTTGCGTCGGTGTCGATGATCTTGCCGAAGGGAACGAGCCCGAGCTTGATGAGCGCCTGGAATCCGTTGCAGATGCCGCCCATGAGCCCCTGCCGCTCGTCCAGAAGACGGGTGACGGCCTCTTTCACGCGTTCGCCGCGGAAGAATGCCGTGATGAACTTTCCCGAACCGTCCGGCTCGTCGCCGCCCGAGAATCCGCCGGGGATGAACACGATCTGCGCGCCCTGCACCTTGTCGGCGAACGTCTGTGCGGAGTGCGCGACTTCCTCCGCCGTGCGGTTGCGGATGACGAAGATCTCCGGCTCCGCCCCCGCGTCGGCAAACGCCTTTGCGGTGTCGTATTCGCAGTTGGTGCCGGGGAACACGGGAATGAGCACGCGCGGCTTTGCAAACGCTCCGCCGCCCGCGAGCGTGCTGTGCGTGCGGAAGGTAAAGTTGCGCACCGACGCCTCGGGAGAAGCGATGTTGCACGCATACACGGGCTCGAGTTTGTCCTCATACACGCGCAGAAGATCGCTCAGGAAGAGGCGCTCGCCGCCATACGCGATGGCGCTCACGGCGGTCGTCTCGCCGAGCGGCGTCCCGACGGGAACGTCTTCGGAGAGCTCCAGAAGAAAGGCACCGTACCGATAGCCGAACATCGTTTCGGGCGATACGTTCTCCGCATAACGGAACCCGACCATGTTGCCGAAGCACATCTTCATGACGCCCTCGGCGATGCCGCCGAATCCCGGCGTCCACGCGGAGAGTACCTTCCCCGCGCGCATGAGCGCCGTCACGCGCGCAAATACGCTCAGAAGAGACGCCGTGACGGGAAGGCCCGTCTCGTCGTAGTCGGGCGCGAGCAGCACGACCTTGTGCCCCGCCGCCTTGAATTCGGGCGTGACGACTTCGCGCACGTTGCCCGTCGTCACCGCAAAGGAGACGAGCGTGGGCGGAACGTCGATGTGCTCGAAGGTGCCGCTCATGGAGTCCTTGCCGCCGATGGCGGCGATCCCGAGATTCTTCTGCGCCTCGAACGCACCGAGAAGCGCGGCAAGCGGCTGTCCCCAGCGCGCGGGGTCATGCCCCGGCTTTAAGAAGTACTCCTGGAAGGAGAGATAGGTGTCGTCCGTGGACGCACCGGATGCGACGAGTTTTGCGATGCTCTCCACGACGGCGAGATAGGCGCCGTGATAGGGACTCTTTTCGGTGATGTACGGATTTCCGCCCCACGCCATGTAGGAAACGGTGTCCGTATGCCCCTTTTCCACCGACACGAGATGCACCATCGCCTGGGGCGGCGTGAGCTGATACCGTCCGCCGAAGGGCATCACGACGGTGCCTGCGCCGATGGTCGAATCGAAGCGCTCGGAAAGGCCGCGCTTGGAGCAGACGTTGAGGTCGCCCGCAAGACGGGTGTAGTTTTCCGTGAACGTCCCCTTGACGGGACGCTGCCAGTCCTTGCACGTTTCGGGGGCAACGGTGATGTGTTTTTCCGCACCGTTGGAGTTGAGGAACTCGCGCGAGACGTCTACGATGACCTTCCCGTTCCAGCGCATGACGAGGCGGGGACGCTCGGTGACGGTCGCGACGACGGTCGCCTCCAGGTTCTCTTTCTCGGCGAGCGCGATGAACTGTTCGGTCTTGTCCGGCTCCACGACGACCGCCATGCGCTCCTGCGATTCGGAGATGGCGAGTTCGGTGCCGTCCAGACCGTCGTATTTCTTGGGGACGGCATTGAGGTCGATGTCCAGCCCGTCGGCGAGTTCGCCGATGGCGACGGACACGCCGCCCGCGCCGAAGTCGTTGCAGCGCTTGATGAGCAGCATCGCCTCCTTGTTGCGGAAGAGGCGCTGCAATTTGCGCTCTTCGGGCGCGTTGCCCTTCTGCACCTCTGCGCCGCAGTGGGTGAGCGATTCGAGCGTGTGCGACTTGGAGGAACCCGTCGCGCCGCCGCAGCCGTCGCGGCCCGTTCTGCCGCCCAGAAGGATGACTTTATCGCCCGGAGCGGGAACCTCGCGGCGCACGTTCTCCGCGGGAGTCGCCGCGATCACGGCGCCGATCTCCAGCCGCTTTGCGACATACCCGGGGTGGTAGAGTTCGTCCACCTGTCCCGTGGCAAGGCCGATCTGGTTGCCGTAGGAAGAGTACCCCGCCGCCGCCGTCGTGACGATCTTGCGCTGCGGGAGCTTGCCCTTGAGCGTGTCTTTTACGGGGACGAGCGGATCGCCCGCGCCCGTGACGCGCATGGCGGCATAGACATAGCTTCTGCCCGAAAGCGGATCGCGGATGGCGCCGCCGATACAGGTCGCCGCGCCGCCGAAGGGCTCGATCTCGGTGGGATGGTTGTGCGTCTCGTTCTTGAAGAGCAGCAGCCAGTCCTGCGCCTCGCCGTCCACGTTCACCTTGATCTTGACCGTGCAGGCGTTGATCTCCTCCGATTCGTCCAGCTTCTGCAGCATTCCGCGCTTTTTCAGAAGTTTCGCCGCAATGGTACCGATGTCCATGAGGTTGACGGGCTTCGTCCTGCCGATCTCCGCACGCGCCGCGAGATAGTCGTCATATGCCTTTTGCAGGAGCGGATCCTCGAACTGCACCGCGTCGATGGTGGTGAGGAAGGTGGTGTGCCGGCAGTGATCGGACCAATAGGTGTCGATCATGCGGATCTCCGTAAGGGTGGGATCGCGCCCCTCTTTCTGAAAGTAGCTCTGGCAGAAGGCGACGTCGTCCGCGTCCATGGCGAGGTCGTACGTCTTGACAAAGTCCGCAAGCCCCTCCTTGTCGAGCTGCAAAAATCCCGTGAGCGTCCGCACTTCCGAGGGAACGGGGTGCGAGATCTTCAGCGTGGGCGGAATGGCAAGGGAGGCCTCACGGCTCTCGACGGGGTTGATGACATATTTCTTGATGGCGTCGAGGTCGTCCTCCGAGACAGACCCGTACACCGCATACACCTTCGCCGTGCGGATGACGGGACGGGGCTGCATGGAGATGAGCTGAATGCACTGCGCCGCCGAGTCCGCACGCTGGTCGAACTGCCCGGGGAGATATTCCACGGCGAACACGCGCGCGCCCGCAAGGTCTGCCCCTTCGGACGCCCGATCCATCTGCGGTTCGGAAAAGACGGTATGCACACACTGCGCGAAGAGCGCTTCGTCGATGTCCTCCGCGTCGTAGCGGTTGAGCACACGGATGCGGCTCACGCCCGTGATGCCCAGCAGTTCTCTCACATCCGAAAGCAGGGCGCGCGCCTCATTGTCGAAGCCCTCTTTTTTCTCCACATAGACTCTGTAGACCATTACTCCCCCTTCAACGCCATGAGCGCGCGGCGGCCGATGTCCCTGCGCATATAGGCGTTTTCAAAGTGAATTTTTTCCGCGAGCGCATAGGCGCGCCCGATCGCCTCTTTGAGCGTGTCCGCCGTGGCGACGGCGCCCAGCACTCTGCCGCCCGACGTGACGAGCTGTCCGTTTTCCAGCTTGGCGCCCGCGACATAGATGTCCTCGCCCGCACCGGGCTCGGGCAGCGTGATCGGATAGCCCGTGGAATACTTCTTCGGGTACCCCTCGGAGGCAAGCACGACGCAGCACGCCGCGCCCTTCCGAAAGCGCACCATGTCCTCTCTCAGACACCCGCCGCGCACGGCGAGCATGATCTCCAGAAGATCGCTCGTCAGGAGCGGGAGCACGACCTGCGTCTCGGGATCGCCGAAACGGCAGTTGTATTCGATGACCTTCGGCCCGTCCGCCGTCAGCATGAGCCCGAAGTAAAGGCACCCCTTGAAGGTGCGCCCCTCCGCGTTCATCGCGCGCACGGTGGGCAGGAAGATCTTCTCCATGCACTCCGCGGCGATCGCATCGGTATAGTAAGGGTTGGGCGCGATCGTCCCCATGCCGCCCGTGTTGAGCCCCTCGTCGTTGTCCTTGGCGCGCTTGTGGTCCATGGAAGAGACCATCGGCACGACGATCTTGCCGTCCGTGAAGGAGAGCACCGAGACCTCGGGTCCGGTCAGGAACTCTTCGATGAGAATGTGCTCGCCGCTCGCGCCGAACACCTTGTCCACCATCATCTCCTTGACCGTCTTCTGCGCCTCTTCAAAGTCGTTGACGATGACCGCGCCCTTGCCGAGCGCCAGCCCGTCCGCCTTGATGACGGTGGGATATTTTGCCGTCTTCAGGTACTCCGTCGCCGCGGCGGGGTCGGAGAACGTTTCGCTCGCCGCCGTGGGGATGCCGTACTTTTTCATGAGGTTCTTGGAGAACACCTTGCTCCCCTCGATGACAGCGGCGTTCTTTGTCGGCCCGAAACAGGGAATGCCCGCCGCTTCCAGGGCGTCCACACAGCCCATGCAGAGCGGATCGTCGGGCGTGACGACCGCAAAATCCACTTCACGTTCCCGCGCAAACGCGACAATGCCGTCGATGTCCGTCGCCTTGACGGGGACGCATTCGGCGTCGCGCGCAATGCCGCCGTTTCCGGGCAGGCAATAGATCTTGCCCGCGCGTCTGCTCTTTTTGAGTGCCTTGATGACGGCGTGTTCTCTTCCGCCGCCGCCGACTACCAGAATATCCATAGCTTTGCCTCGTATAAGAAATGCTTGCGCGCAAACCCGCAGGAGTGCGCGGGTTTGCGCGTGCCGTTTGTCTGCTCAGTGATGGAACAGTCGCATTCCCGTGAATGCCATCACAATGTTGTGTGCGTCCGCCGCCTCGATGACGAGATCGTCCCGCACCGAGCCGCCCGGTTCGGCGACATAGCTCACGCCGCTCTTATAGGCGCGCTCGATGTTGTCCGAGAACGGGAAGAACGCGTCGCTCCCGAGCGAGACGCCCTTGACGGAGGCGAGGTATTCCGCCTTCTCCTCGCGGGTGAAGGGCGCGGGACGGACGGCGAAGTTCTTCTGCCAGACGCCGTCGGCGAGCACTTCGTCCGCCTCGTCGGAGAGATACAGATCGATGATGTTGTTCTTCTCGGGCCTGCCGACGCCCTCCGCGAATTGCAGGGAGAGCACTTTTTCGCTCTGGCGGAGGTGCCAGAGGTCTGCCTTCTGTCCCGCAAGGCGGGTGCAGTGGATGCGCGACTGCTGGCCCGCGCCCACGCCGATCGCCTGTCCGTCCGTCGCGAAGCACACGGAGTTGGACTGCGTGTATTTGAGCGTGATGAGCGCGATGATGAGATCGATCGCCTTGTCCGCGGGAAGGTCTTTGTTCTTTGTAACGATGTGATCGAGCGTCGAGCGGTCTATCTTATAGTTGTTGCGCCCCTGCTCGAACGTCACGCCGAACACCTGTTTTCTCTCGATTTCGGCGGGGATGTAGGCAGGGTCGATCTTCACGATGTTGTACGCGCCCTTCTTCTTGCTCTTGAGGATCGCGAGCGCTTCGGGGGTATAGGCGGGCGCGATGATGCCGTCGGAGACCTCGCGCTTGATGATGTTCGCGGTCACCTCGTCGCACTCGTCGGACAGGGCGATCCAGTCGCCGAAGGAGGACATTCTGTCCGTCCCTCTGGCGCGCGCATAGGCGCAGGCAAGCGGCGAATCGTCAAGGCCCTCGATGTCGTCCACAAAGCACGCCTGTTTGAGCGCGGGCGAGAGCTTCTTCCCGACCGCCGCCGACGTGGGCGAGACGTGCTTGAAGCTGGTCGCCGCCACCATGCCCGTCGCCTCTTTGAGCTCCTTGACGAGCTGCCAGGAATTGAAGGCGTCCAGGAAATTGATATACCCGGGTCTGCCGTTCAGGATCTCCACGGGCAGATCGCTTCCGTCCGCCATGAAGATGCGCGCGGGCTTCTGATTGGGGTTGCAGCCGTATTTTAACTGAAATTCGTTCATAAGACCTCTCTTTTCTGCGATCGTTCGCTCCCCCGCGCCGCGGCGGAGACAAAGGTGCCGTCCTTGTGCGCAGAGTTTTTCTTACTTGGTGAATTTATTGATGAGCACGCTCTCTTCCTGCCAGGTGCGCAGCGTGATCGCGCGGCAGTAGAGCGAAATCTTGTTCTCGGGATCGAGATTCTCCCAGATCTCCTGCGCGAATGCGTTGACGTCGTTGGGAACAGCGACGCGCTCGGGTTCGCCCGAGAAGGTGGGCAGAGGATTGCCGTCCTTTTCATAGGTGTGCAGGAAATGTCCCGTGCCGTTGACGGGCTCGTAGTCGAACGTGAAGCGGTTGCACTTCTCGCCCTTGCCGTCCGCGCTCTTGAGAATGGACATCTCATAGGTGAATCCGCCCTTTTTGAGGTGGATGATGCCGCTGATGCGGGGCGTGTAGTTGGGCGCGTCCGGCTCAAAGGTGCGCGTCTTGAGCGCACAGCGGAAGCACTTGCCCATCTTGAGATATTCCTCGATGGTGTCCGTCTGATCGCCGTTCGTGACGATGATGTCGTTCTCCACGCGCTTGACGGGCGAATAGATGATGAGCGACGGATCGGCCACCTTGCTCGCATCGAAGGGATAGATGGTGACGGTGTCCCCCTCTTCCTTAAAGATGCGGTTGCGCGAGTTTTCGCTCCTGCCCATGATGAAATAGGCAAACAACGCCTTTCTTCCGTCCGACGACTTGCCGATGACGATGCCGCGCCCGGGATAGGAATTGCCCGCAAGGATGCGCTTCATGCTCTTTCTGACGTAACCCATGTCAAATCTCCCTTTCCTTTGATAATCGCTCGCAGACCGTCTCCACCGCCTGGGGCAGGATGATCCACTCCGCTTCGCGCATGACGCGCTTCTGCAGCGTCTCGGGTGTGTCCCCTTCCTCGACGCAGACCGCCTTCTGCGCAATGATCGGCCCGCCGTCGCACACTTCGTTGACGTAATGCACGGTCGCGCCCGTCACCTTGACCCCGCGGGACAGCGCCGCCTCATGCACCTTCAGCCCGTAAAACCCGGGGCCGCAGAAGCTCGGAATGAGCGACGGATGCACGTTGATCATGCGGTGGTCGTATTTTCTGGTAAACGCCTCGCTCAAAATGGTCATGAACCCCGCAAGGACGATGAGCCCGATGTCATGCGCTTCCAGCGCCGCAAGAATGCGCCTCTCGCGCTCCGCACGGTCGGGAATTTCTTTCTTGTCCGCGACGACGGTCTCGATGCCCGCCTTTTTCGCGCGTTCCAGCGCATAGGCGGAGGCGTTGTCCGAGACGACGAGCGCGATCTCGCCCGCGGGAATGCGGCCCGCAGCGGCGCTGTCCAGAATGGCCTGTAAATTGGTGCCGCCGCCCGAACAGAGGACGGCGACGCGGATCTTGTTCATACGAGTGTGACTCCGTCGCCCTTGACGATCTCGCCGAGGACATACGCCTCTTCGCCGTTCGCCTTCAATACGGCGATCGCCTTTTCGGCGTCCGCACGGGCGACGACGATGCTCATGCCAACCCCCATGTTGAAGGTGTTGAACATATCGTGTTCGGAGATGTTCCCCGTCTTCTGAATGAGCCGGAAAATGGGGAGCACGTTCACGTCCGACTTTCTGATCTTCACGCCGAGGCCCGCGGGAATGGAGCGCGGCATGTTCTCATAGAACCCGCCGCCCGTGATGTGGGAAATGCCCTTGACGCACACCTCTTTGAGGAGCGCCAGCACGGGTTTTACATAGATCTTCGTGGGCGTGAGGAGGGTCTCGCCGAGCGGCTTGCCCCCCAGTTCGGCAACGGGCGCGCTGAGGTCGCAGTTGTCCACGTCGAACACCTTGCGCACGAGCGAGAACCCGTTGGAATGCACGCCCGAGGAAGGCAGCGCCAGCATGACGTCGCCCTCTTTCATCGCCGTGTTGTCGATGACCTTGCTCCTGTCCACGACGCCGACCGCAAACCCCGCGAGGTCGTACTCCTCTTCGGGCATGAGCCCGGGGTGCTCGGCCGTCTCACCGCCGATGAGCGCACAGCCCGCGCGCACGCAGCCCTCCGCCACGCCGCCCACGATGGCGGCGATCTTCTCGGGAATGTTGCGCCCGCAGGCGATGTAGTCGAGGAAGAAGAGCGGCTTTGCCCCGCAGCAGATGATGTCGTTGACGCACATGGCGACGCAGTCGATGCCGACCGTGTCGTGCTTGTCAAGCAGGAACGCGAGCTTTATTTTGGTGCCGACGCCGTCCGTTCCCGAGACGAGAACGGGCTCTTTCATGCCGTCCATGGCGAGCGGGAACAGTCCGCCGAAGCCGCCGATGTCCGCGCGGCCCTCGGGCATGGTACGGGCGACGTGCTTTTTCATGAGCTCGACCGCCTTATACCCCGCGGTGATGTCCACCCCCGCCGCCTTGTAGCTGTCCGAATAACTTTTTTCCATGCGTCACTTCTCCTGATTCTTGCGGAATTTGGGATTCTCGCTGATGGGCCGTCCCGCAATGGGGCGCTCGAAGCGGTCTTTCCCCGGTTCCTTGGGGACCTCGGTGGGATAGACGCCGTCAAAACAGGCACAGCAGAACCCGCTGCCGTCGCCGCCCGTCAGGCGCTTTGCGTGCTCGATGTCGAGATACCCCACGGAATCCGCCCCGATGATCTTGGCGATCTCCTCCGTCGTATGATGGCAGGCAATGAGGTTGTCCCGCGAATCGATGTCCGTCCCGTAATAGCAGGGATTGAGAAATTTCGGCGCGGACGAGAGGAAATGCACTTCGGTCGCCCCCGCCTCGCGCAGAAGGCGCACGATGCGCGCGCTGGTCGTGCCGCGGACGATGGAGTCGTCCACGAGAATGACGCGCTTGCCGTCCACCGCGGACGCGATGACGTTGAGCTTGATCTTCACGCGGTCCTCGCGCACCTTCTGATCGGGCGCGATGAACGTCCTGCCGATGTACTTGTTCTTGATAAAGCCGATGCCGTACGGGATCCCCGACGCCTGCGCATAGCCGAGCGCCGCATCCAGACCCGAATCGGGCACGCCGATGACGATGTCCGCATCGATCTTGTACTTTTCATAGAGGAACGCGCCTGCGCGCATCCGCGCGTCATGCACGTAGCAGCCGTCGATCTCCGAGTCGGGACGGGCGGTATAGAAGTACTCAAAGACGCAGAACGCCTTTTTCCCGCCGCAGTGCGAGGTATCCGACTTGATGCCGTCCTTGGTGAAGACGATCATCTCGCCGGGCTCCACTTCGCGCACCTTGTGCGCCCCGACGGCGTTGAGCGCGCACGACTCGGAGGCGATCAGCCAGCTTCCGTCGTCGCGCTTTCCGAAGCAGAGCGGACGGAATCCCAGCGGATCGCGCGCGGCGATCAGCTTGGAAGGAGACATGACCACGAGCGAATAGGCGCCCTTGAGCTTGTCCATCGACGAGAGCACCGCCTCCTCAATGGAGCGTGCCTTGACGCGCTCGCGCGTGATGACGTAGGCGATGACTTCGGTATCCGACGTCGTATGGAAGATACAGCCCTCGCCCTCCAGCTCCTCGCGCAGTTCCGTCGCGTTGATGAGGTTGCCGTTGTGCGCGAGCGCCATGTTCCCCTTGAGGTGCTTTACGACGATGGGCTGGGCGTTCTCTCTTCCGTTCGTACCCGTGGTGCCGTAACGGACGTGTCCGATCGCCATGTTGCCCTGTCCCAGCTTTGCCATGACTTCGGGCGTGAACACGTCATTGACGAGCCCGACGTCCTTGTAGGCGCTGAACACGCCGTCGTTGTTGACCACGATGCCGGCGGATTCCTGTCCCCTGTGCTGCAGTGCAAACAGGGCGTAATAGGTAGTGGATGCGACATTCTGCACGTCGGGCGAAAAAATCCCGAATACGCCGCACTCCTCGTGGATCTCATGCTCCATGAACGTTACTCTCCCTCGGTGACGCGCTTGAAGATCTCGGCGTATGCAGCCTCGACGCCGCCCATATCGCGGCGGAAACGGTCTTTGTCCAGTTTCTCGTTGGTCTTTGCGTCCCAGAAACGGCAGGTGTCGGGCGAGATCTCATCGGCAAGCACGATGGTCCCGTCGGGCAGACGGCCGAACTCCAGCTTGAAGTCGATGAGCTTGACCCCGAGATGCAGGAAATATGCCTTGAGGACATCGTTCACCTTGAACGCATACTTCTTGATGGTCTCGATCTCCTCCTTGGTCGCCAGCTTCAGCGCGAGCGCATGGTAGGAGTTGAGAAGCGGATCGCCCAGTTCGTCGTTCTTGTAGGAGAACTCGATGGTGGGTTCGTCAAAGACGATGCCCTCTTCCACGCCGTAGCGCTTTGCAAACGACCCGGCGGAGACATTGCGGATGATGACCTCGAGCGGAACGATCTTCACCTTCTTGACGAGGGTGTCGCGATCGGAGAGCTCCTTCACGAAATGGGTGGGAACGCCCGCCTTTTCCAGCAGCTGCATCAAAAGATTGGTCATGCGGTTGTTGACGACGCCCTTGCCCGCAATCGTCCCCTTCTTGAGTCCGTTGAATGCGGTCGCGTCATCCTTGTACGACACGATGCACAGATTTTCGTCCGTCGTGGCATACACCTTCTTTGCCTTGCCTTCATAGAGCTGAACAGTCTTTTCGATTTCCATATCTGTATCTCCTTTTACCCTGATTGTAAAAATTGGTTACTTATTGTACTTTGCGGCGATCTCCGCGTCCTTTTTGAGCACCTTCTCCGTCGCGGCACGGCGGGCGTTCACGAGCTTTTCGTGCAGTTTCTCGTCGCTCACGGCGAGGATCTCCACCGCAAGAAGCGCGGCGTTCTGCGCCCCGTCGATGGCGACCGTCGCCACGGGAATGCCCGAGGGCATCTGTACGGTGGACAAAAGCGCGTCAAGGCCGTCCAGCGTCGAGCTCTTGACCGGAATGCCGATGACGGGAAGCACGGTGTTCGCCGCAAGCGATCCCGCCAGATGCGCCGCCTTCCCCGCCGCCGCAATGATGACGCCGAACTCCTTGTCCGCCGCCTCCTGCGCAAAGATGCGCGCCTCAACGGGCGTGCGGTGCGCCGAATACACATGCACTTCATAGGGAACACCGTATTCCTCGAACACGGAAAATGCCTTCTCTACAACGGGAAGATCGCTGTCGCTTCCCATGATCACTGCAACTTTCTTCATCTTGTTGACCTCCATCGCGCGGACACCTGCCGCTTTTCTCATGTCAAAAAAGAAAAGAGCAGTTTTTTTCTATGCGAAAAAAACCGGCTCTGACTTCCCAATTATTCCTCTCATCTGCCGTATATGGCAGAACAGAGCTGCCTTTTTTCCTATCCCATTATAGCAAACGTCCCGCTTTGCGTCAAGCATTACAGCGGTTTTTTTGCTTGTTTTTCCGTCGCTTTGTCCTTCCGCCCCCTCTTCGCTTTCGCTCCCGCATCGGATGACGGCATGTCCGCACGCCGAAGGCGCGTCGCGCCCGACTAACCGAGCGCGACGTCCAGCGCCATCATGAGACAAAACCCGACCACCACGCCTGCGGTGGCGAGCGTCTTGTTCCCGGAGAAGCATTCGGGAATGAGTTCGGAGCAGACGACCGCGATCATTGCGCCCGCCGAAAATGCCAGCGCCCAGGGCAAGAGCGCGCCGATTGCCGACGCCGCAAGCGCGCCCAGAACGCAAGCGGGGACTTCCACGGCGCCCGAACCCTGTGCGAACAGAAAGCTGCGCAGCGGCGACATTCCCTTGGCGCGCATGGGAAAGGCGACGCACATTCCCTCGGGAAAATTCTGGACGGCTATCCCGAGCGCAAGCAACAATCCCGCGACCGCCGCTCCCCCGCCCGGTGAAAGGCTTTCACCCGCCGCGCCTGCCGCAAACGCTACGCCGACCGCCATTCCCTCCGGAATATTATGCAGCGTGACGGCAAAGTACAAAAGCGCCGTGCGTTTGTCCCCGATGGCACGAAATGTGTGCTGCGTGTGCGACAAAAGCGCGTCACTTGCCACGAGGAACGCGCCCCCGAGAAAGAACCCGAGCGTCACCGTGAGATAGGTCGGAAGCGTGCTTTCCGCCTCGATCGCGGGCAGGAGCAGAGAAAAGAAACTTGCCGCGATCATGATCCCCGCCGACGCACCCAGAAGGACCGTGAGAACGTTTGCGTTCGGACGGCGGGAAAAGAAGACGCAAGCCGCGCCGAGCGTCGTCATCGCATACATCACAAGAGACGCCAAGAGCGCCTGCAGCCATGCGTCCAGTGCGAAAAACCATTGCATCCGTGTTTCCTCCGTTCTGCCGCAACGGCAGTCAACACAGCGTATGCACAAATGCCTGTCCCGCGTTCCAAGTTCCGAAGGCTCTGTCAGATGACAGCCGACATTCTTTTTCATAAATTTTATCTCGCATCTTGACAAGCCATAAATCTTATACTATAATAAATTTATAGAAAATTGTATCTTGGGGGGAATTTTTATGGTCATTTTAGGCGTGATCACGCTGATCTTATTGATCTGGTCGCTGATCTACTATTCGTATCTCGCCAATCATTCCGAGCACGATGTATCGTTCTTCATGAGCGTCACGCTCATTTTGCTCGTCATGAACCTTGCCACAAACGCGGCGGGAACATTCGGATTGGCTTGGGTGTATCTGATCGTCTCCGTGATCTTTCTCGGCGTCGGCTTTGCCATCGATAAACACACGTCCGTTGCCTTCTATCAGTCCATCGGCCCGTGGTTCAAAAAGACGTTCACCGATTCTGCATTTGTCTACCATATCTTCTGCTTTCTCTTCTGTCCCGTCGCTCTGATCTGCTACTTCACATTGCAGAAGACGAACGTCACGCTTGCCCGCAGCTGCGGCAGAAGCGGACTGTTCGGTATCCTCTTCGGGATTGTGCTTGTCTGGGCCGTCTTCGGTCTGGTGCTGTAATCGGCTTCCTTGCAGACAGCTCACGCATTGCGTGAGCTGTCTTTTTTATTTTTTCTCTGCCAATCCTTTTCTCTCTGTCCGCCTTTGTACAGCCTCTTTTCCCCTCCTTTTTTTCCTTCAAAATGCAACAAAAATCGTTTCGTTCACCCCCTTCGCTCCGCGCTTGGCCGCGGAATTTCCGAATCATTCCATGACGGAACGAACCGACGGAAGCGACAGAAAAGAGTCCTTTGGGGGTCTTACCGAACCCAACCCCCTCGCGGCAAGAAGGGGTCGGAACGCTCTGCCTTTTCGTTTTCAGGCTTGCCGAGCCGAAAACCTTCCGAAAACAAGGGCAATCAGGATACTCGGCGCCTTCGGATCGGGGCTGTTCTTCTTAAATATTTCAGAGCAAACGAAAGCCCGCGCAGAGCGCGGGCCTTCGTATCGTTTGTCTTGGTTCGTTATGGCTGCTGTTCCGGAACGACGGTATAGAGCGTGTTGCCCTGTCCGTCCGTTTCTTCCACCGTAGTGTATCCATCGGCTAAATAGCCGCTAGATACTTTGTTGCCAAATGTGCCGCCCGTGATCGTGGTCCCAACATTGGCTCCGGCAATCGCGCCGTAGAACATCCCGCCGGAAATCTTCATGACATCCACCCAGCTTTGAATCCCGCTATCACCAGGAGCACCTACATTTCCATAAAACATCCCGCCGGATATCGATAACGTAACTTTCTTCCCGGGATCATCCGTCATGCTCGCCTTTCGCTCCATGGAAATCGATCGTGCCTCAACCTCCGCCGATCCAAACGTGCCGCCCGTAACAACAACCTCGATTGTCTGTCCGTTCACGCAGGCAATTCTGACGATGTTATCGCTAGATCCTGCCTGCGGCTTTACGAACAGCCCGCCGTTTATGGTAGTGATCGTTCCTGACGCCTGAATGACAGCACTGCCCTCTCCGGAATTGCTGAACGTCCCTCCATTGATCGTAAGTATTCCGTATTCATCATTTTTAACAACATTGCTGCCAATGTTGGAATACGTTCCGCTTTGAATCACCATGACCGCCGGATTTGTCTGAGAAACATCAAAATTATTGATAATCAGACTGGAAACCCCATCCGTCGTATTCTCAACGGTAACACCGTCGAGCGTCATATTGCCTTCATTGACAATGGTGTAAAATTGCGTTTCTCCTCTTGTAATTACACCGCAATTCGTCGTGTCAACCAAAGTAAGCGTTCCGTAATTTGTGATGGTTGCCGTCGATGCCGTATCGGAAGAAAGGATATTCCCGTTAACATTCAGAGTAATTTCCTTCCCCTCCGAGATTTCCACCGTCTCTGTCACGTCTTCCATCATTACTATCATGGAATTTGCCCCGGCTTCTGCAATCGCTGCAGACAAAGAGGCATAAGGAACTCCGTCTACTAAAATTGCCTGCTTTTCCGGTGTCCCGCTTTCATTGGCGGAATAGTAGGCGACCGCCTCGCCGTCGTTTGCATAGTCGCCGAGATCGATACTGACGGCCTGCTCGGTCGCAAGCCCGTTCCAGTCATAGACGGATGCAACCATTCCGTTTGCCGTCTCCACCGCGACACCCTTTGCAAGGGTGAATGTCAGAGAACCGGGATCATTTTCCGTCTGAGACGAATGATCTGTATAGTTATTTGTATGGAAGTTGAACGCGGCGCCGTCCGTGCTTGCACCGCCGCCCGGGCGCGTCATGCTTTCGGGATAGTAGTCGGGGTCGGTTGCACGCAGCGTCGTTGCATATTGTCCCGTAATGTTCATGCTCCCGAGGCGCATATCGAGGATGGACTGTCCGATCAGCGTGCCGCCGTTGACGGTAATATCCGCCGCGTCCGGCATGTAGATCGTGATGACCGCTTCCAGCGTGCCGCCGTTAATCTCTATGGTCGTATTGCCCTCGTTCAAATTATTCCCGGAGATCGCGATCATGTCCGATTGCATACTTCCGCCGTTGAATACGAGCGAGGAATCGCCAAATAACGTGAAGCCGTAGCCTACCGACCTGAACGTACCGCCGTTAACCGTCAGTTCCGAAGCGACCACCTCGGGATCTTCATTGGTATTTCCCAAATGAATGAGGTTATTCGCCGTTGTATTCTCAAACGTTCCGTCTTCGATCGTGACCTTGCTTCCATTGGCCTGGAGCGCTCTGCCGTACGCCGTATAGAAGCCGCTCTCAATCGTCAGTTCGGAATCATCCACAAAGAGCAGGCTGCCTTCATCGTTTTGGAAGGTATTCTGCGACAGAACAACGGTGCTTCCGTCAGCGACGGAGAACGTTCCGTCCAATGTACAATGAGAAAAATCTGCCTCCGCGTTGCTGACAGCGGTATCCGCAAAAGCCACATTCTCGGCACGGACAATGCCGTCCGCGAAGTCCGCCTGTCCCTCCACCGAGAGATTCTGCAGCGTGACGTTCAGTCCGCCGAATGAAACGGCACCTTCCTCCGCCGCATTCGGAGCAATCACCGTCTCTTCAGTGCCGACACCAACCAGCGAAAGCGTCTTGCCGGCAAGCCCTTCAATCGCCTCCGCCGCGGGCCACTCCGCATTGACGGTACCCAAATAGATCGTACCGCCGTCTTCCGCTGCCGTCATGGCGTCAAGGATAGTTAAATATGTACCCCCCCCCGTAAAGATCGTCCCTTCTGCGTTGGACTGCACCGCACACACGACGAGCGTCATGCTCGTTGCCGTTGCCGCCGCATCGTCGGCGCTCCAGGGAAGTCCGATGCTGAAATTCATTGCAATGGACTCGGTCGCCGTTCCCACCGTGCTCCAGCCCTTCTGGCCTTCGCTGTCCGACGTGAGGATATACGATCCGTTTTCGATCGCGTTCCCGTCCACTGTATAGGCGGTGGCGCCATCCGTCACGAGATATGCGACGTACTTCATCGCAACGGTGCTCTGATTTTCCACCGTCAGCGTGAAGTTCGCACTCACGCCCTTGCCGAGCAGCATCTCAACCGTCGCGGTCGTGCCTTCCTCCGCGGCAGCCTTGACCGCGGCATTGCCAAGCCCGTTGCTGAGGACGACGGAATCATCATTGTCCGTATCCGCCTCCGTCACGGGCGTCGTTCCGCCTTCCTCGACATAGGACATGGACACGAGATCCAACGTGGTCGCAATGTCAACCGCGCCGCTCTGAACCTGAAAATGGTACTCGTCCGTCGACGTGAAAGCCGCAAAGGTCGCCCCTGCGATCAGCGCCGAACAGCACCCGATCGTAAGAGCCGACAATGCAATAGACTTTGTTTTCCCTTTCATACCCTTCTCCTTTTCGATTGTTCTTTGGTCGGGAGGAGACGTTCATGCGCGCCGCTTCCCGATATGCCCGCCCGCACTTCTGCGGGCGGGAAGGCTTTCGCCGATCCTTCAAAAAATCAGTCGTTATGCGCCAAGTCCGTCATTCTTTTCATACGTTGCGTCCGTCGTATTGTTTTCAAACACGACGTTGACCGTCACGCTTGCGTAATCGGGATATCCCTTGTAGACCGCATATCCGAACCGGGTTCCGACATAGGTGCAATTTTTGATCGTGAGATCAACAACAGCACCTGCTTCCATCTGACCGCAGTAGACCGCGCAGTACATCTTGGTGAAGGTGCAATTTTCAAGCGTCACTTCGGTGTTGCCGACTTCGCTCGGGCCGATGACCGCCGCATAGCCGCCGTTGTTGCCGACAAAGCTGATGTTCTTGAGAACGAGCTTCACGTCCTTGCCGAGGCCGTCGTTGTTGGTCGCGTTCTTGCTGTTGAAGAAGTACTGCGTCGTGGAGGAGATGGTCGCGCCGTGACCGTCGATCGTGATCGTATCCGCACCGGCGGGAAGTTCGATGTATGTATTCTCCAGGGCGATCTCAGTGCCTTCCTCAAGGTCGATGGCGATGCTCTTGCCTGCTTCCGCGCCGCTGAGCGCCGCTTCCAGACTTTCCAGCGTCCCGACATTGCTCACCGTCGAATCGGCGGCGAACTCGCTCTCCGTGTCGTATCCCGTATTCTTTTCAAAGGTCACGTTTGCCGTAAACGAAGCGGGATCCTTGAGCGAGGTACGGTCGATGGAATAGCCGTAAGGCGTATCCGTGAAGGTGCAGTTGCGAATGGTGAGATTGACGGTTGCGTTGTCCGTTGCCGTGCAATAGACCGCGCTCCACATATTGGTAAAGGTGCAGTCCTCGATGATGACTTCGGCATTGCCGATGTCTCTCGGGCCGAGGATGACCGCAAAGCCCGTACCGCCGGGGCCGACAAAGTCCACATTGCGAATGACGATCTGCGCATCTTTGCCGATTCCGTCCAGCGTGATGCCGTCCGCTCCCGCGTTGTTGAAGAAGGTACGCGACGTGGAGGTGATGGCCTGCCCGTTTCCGTCTACGGTGACGGAGGTGCCTTCGGGCACGACGAACTGCGTGCCTGCGAGGGCGACGTCTCCGCCGAGCGCGATCTGCACTTCATCGCCGGGCTGTGCCGCGTTGAGCGCGTTCTGCAGGTCGGCGGCGTTGTCGACGGTGGCCGAAACGTCTGCCGTCTGTGCGTTCGCCTGCACCGCCTCGAGGACGATCGTCAGCGTAACGGACTGCACATCCTGTCCCTCGAATGCCGCAAGGGCGCTCCAGGGAAGAGAGATCTCGAAGTTGAGCGCGGAAAGCTGCGTCTCGGTCGGCTCGACTTTCGTCCAGGGCTGGAGATAGACCGCGCGATCCATGAGAGAAAGTTCGCTGTCCCCGACCGTGACGAGAAGGTTGTCGCGAAGGGCCTCTCCGCCCTGCGCCTGCGCCGACACGGAGACGGAATACTGCATCTTCACCGTGCTTGCGTTGGTGATGGCGAGCGAGAACGCCGCGCCGTCGCCGATGGACATATTGCTGAAGGTGATCTTTTCGCCGTCCACCGTCACGCTGCCCATCTGATCGACCTGCAGCGTCGTCGCGCCGTTTGCTTCCACTTCCGTGCGCACGCCCGCCTGGCTCTCCGACCATGCCTTGTTGAGCGTCAGCGTCCCCTGCACATCGATCTTACCGGTATTGACGCCGATTTCGTACTCT
>CAJFMF010000005.1:35147-60321 GCA_904391375.1 Candidatus Gallimonas faecavium
CAGAGCGAACGTCGCTCCGAGGATCACCGCAAGGCAGAGAAGCACAACAAGAACCGACAACAAAATCGCTCTGCTCTTCGTCTTGTTCCACTGCATCGTTGCTGTCTCCTTTTTCATTTTTCTGATTTTTTCATTCTCTCAGGTCCCCGTACAGGGGCCGAGGTCATAAACGTCTTTTGTTTCCCGCCTGCCGTCAGGGCGCGGGCGTAAATCCGAGCGCGCCGTTGAGATCCGCATCGGACGCGTTGGCCTGTCCCGCATAGATCGTGAACACCACCGACGCCTGCGTGATGAAGGTCTGTACTGCGCCGCTTCCGTCCGTCACCTGCACCGCGGATTTGTCCAGCTCCACCGAAATGTTGAGCGTGACGCTCTCCCCTGCGGCGAGCGGCTCCGCGCTCCAGCTTCCGAAGGAGACTGCCTCGTCTGCCGCCGTCACGGTGTAGTTGAGCGCATCCTCTGCGCCCGCCACGCCCGTGACCGTCGCGTCATACGCGATGAGGTAGCGCGCCGCCGCTGCGCCCGTGTTGGTCACGGTGAGGGTGAACTCTGCGCGGTCGCCGGGAACGATGCCCGTGAGCGCAATGCTCCCGTTCGCGCTGTCCAGCGACGCCGTTCCGCCCGCATTGAAGGAAAGGCTCCCCGTGGGCTGTGCCTCGGTGCTCGAAGGCGTCAGACTGTAAAGCGTGACGTCGCCGAACTCTGCGGAAATATCCACGCTGCCCGTCGTGATCGTCACCTCACGCGTCTTGCTCGTGCCGAAAATTGCAAACGTGCCTCCGACAATGACCGCCGCGCTCAAAAGCACCGTAAGACCCGCCGTCAGCAATGCCGTCTTTTTGGATTTCATCATCTCTGCCTTCTCCCTGTTCCTGTAATTACACCTTCTGCGTCGCCGAAACGGTGATGTTGAAGGCAAGTGCGGCGTTCATGATCGTCGCGCCCGCGCCGTCGTCCCACGTCCCCTCTTCGAGAGGAAGTTCGATCTTCAGGCGGAAAGTATATTTCGCGTTGGGCGACGAAATCGACCCGAGCGCCACAGCGCCCTGTGCGACGATGTCCGTCAGCGTCGTTCCCGCTTCCGTGAGCACCTCGCCCTTGGAATCCGTGATCGTGACGAGCAGCTTGTCCGCAAGACGCGCCGCCGCCGAACCCTCTTCGGGGACCTCGGAGAAGAAGAACGCGACGGAATAGTCGAATGCGACCGTCCCGCGGTTTTCGATCTCCAGCGTGGCCTCCTGCCATGTCCCGGGAATGCTCTGCGCACCCAGGTTGAACACGGTGTCATCGGGATCGTCCGTCTGCGCATCGGTCAGATCGACGCGCTCCAGATCAGACGAGAACTGCAAAATGCCGTTTTCGTCCGCCGTGTAGCCCGAGAGCTGCGTCCGCGCAAGCCCGATGTCCAGCGTTCCCGCCTGCAGGTAGTTCACGACGGTCACCGAATCGGAAAAGAGCGCCACGGATGCCGTGATGAGGATGATCGCGCTCATCAGCGCAAGCACCACGGACATGATGATGGCTCTTGATTTCTTCATGGATGTGCCTCCTTACCGCTTATGCTTCTTCTGTCGGCTCGGATTCGGAGACGGGCGCCGTCTCGGCAGGCTGTTCCTCGGCTGCGGCGGCCTCTTCCTCCGCCTTCTTTTCGGCTTCCCGTTTGAGCCGTCTCGCCTCGCGGCGGGCAGCACGCTTCTCCTCCTCGCGGCGGGCGCGCTCCTCGGCGAAGTCATTGTATGTAATATCGATGATGTTCTTGATATGCTCGATGGTCTCGGGCGCCTCGATGCGCACATCGATGGGCTTCTCCTTGATGTTCAGCCCCTCTTTGTCCGTGTAGGCGATAAAGTCGTTGTTCTGCACGGTCAGGCGCGCGACGATCTTCCCGCGGCGCAGAAGAATGCGGACAAGCAGCTTCTTGCCGTAGTACACGCTGGCCGCCTTGTCGTTGACGACCTTCTTCGAGCCCTCTTTCGCCTCGGCATAGTCGAGGATCTCGTCCACACACCGTCTTTCGATGGGCGAGAGCTGATCGTATGCCTCGGGATAGGGAACGGTCTCGTTGCGGCGCAACATGACCATGCCCTCCGTGTCCTCCGCAGGCTCCTCTTCCGCCGCGACCGGCACGACGACGGGCGCCGCTTCCGCGGGTGCGGGCTGCGCTGCGGGCTCTTCCGCAGGCTGCTCGACCGGCGCGGGCGCAGGCTCGGGTGCCGGCGCAGGCGCGGGTTCTTCGCGGGTTGCGACTTCCGCGCGCACCGCCTTCTCTCCGACACGCACAAGGACGTATGCCGTATCATCCACAATCACGACCCTGCCCGCATCGCCCTCGCGTTTGCTCTTTGCAAGCGTGACGATGAGCCACACCGCAAGTGCAAGCGCGACGACACAGATGATGACAATACACGCGATGAACAAACCTTCTGTCATTTTCCTTCACCTCTCTTTAATTCTTCCAGCTCGCGGCGGAGACGTTCGATCTCCTGCTCGCGGGCAGCCGTTTCCTGTTGTTGTTCGCGGCGCTTGTCCGAACGGACAATGCGCACGATATTGATGACCTCAAAGATGAGGATGAGCCCCGCCGGGACGATCAGACAGATCACGATGCCCTTCGTCGAACACAGAAAGCTGAGCATCGCCCCCAACGGGTAGTTGTTCCATTCCACGACGCCGATGACGTCGCCCTGTTCCACGAGACGGGCATCGGGCCCCGAATTGGCGTCGCCCTGCGTCCGATACCGAACGCCGTCCCCCGTTCCGATCACTTCCACAATGCGGTGCGTGTTGACGAGGGGATCTCCCGCCGCGCCCGTGCGCGACCAGTCGTTGAAGGTGATGATGTCCCCTTCGCCGAGCTCCGCAAAAAATGCCTCGCGCGCCGCCTCCTCGTCGGGGACCACGCGGATCCCGATCAGCGAGTCCGTACGGATGGAGTCCTCGCGGTCTCCCTCCATCGATCCCGTCAGAACGATACGGTACTGCATCCCGCCCACGGTGAGCGTCTCTCCCTGCACCCGATAGCCGATCGCCACCGCCAGCGCCACCAGCGCCGCCAGCAGAATCACGCTCACCAGCACGGTGGAGATCACCGACCACGCCTTCTTCCTGCCCTTCAGCCCTTCGGACGCGCCGTCCTTCTCCTTTGAAGCGTCCTTCCCGTTTGCAGCGTCCTTCCCGCTCTCCGACGCGCCCCCTTCTGAGGGCTTGGCGGCGGACTCTGAAGACTTGGCGGCGGGAGCCGCACCGTCCCCGTCGGAACCCCCCGGTTCTGAAGGTTTTTCAGATGCGGCGGACGTCTCCTGCGCGGCAACATCCGCGGCGGAAGATTGCACCGTCCGATCGTCTGCGGGCGGAGCAGGTTCGGACTGCGCCGCAGGGTGGGGTTCGGCCGTGCCGTCGTCCGCGGCGGACGGCGCACGGGACGGCTCGGGGAAATTCTCCTCGGGCGTCATTTGGCGCTGCCCTCCAGCGTGTACTGGGCGAGAATGGCACATGCCGCACCCTGGGCCTCATTGCCGACCTCTTCGCCGAGCGAATAGGTCACCATGAACACAAACCCGTTGGACACGTCGGCGCGGTACTCCCGATTGAGCGCTCCGGAGAGCGTATCGTTGTAGACGACCTGATTGCCGACCTGGATACGCACGCGCAGGAAGGGCTCCAGCGCGCCCCCGTCCGACATCAGCTTGACGACAAAGGTCGCGGAGGAATCGGCATCCCCGCGATAGAGACAGGTACGCGCTTCGCCGGGGGCGAGGCCGTCGATCACGACGTTCTCGCTGTACTCCGAGCCGATGCCTTCCAGCACGAGGCCTTCGTCGTTCTTGCTTGCGATCAGATAGGCAAGCCCGATCCCCGTACAGATGAGCACGGCCGCAAGCGCAACGATCAATATGATATAGGATGTCTTTTTCATAGGAACGTCTCCCGTAACATTCGCGGACGGCCGCAAAGGCCTGTCCGAAAGCGTGTCCCGGCAAGACACGCGAAGTGTGACGCGATTGCAGACTACCAAACACTATAATATTACATTCTCATTATATCACACGTCACCCCCCTCTTGTCAATACCCCTTTGAAAAATAGTTTTTCGATTTTTTCCTCTTTTGCTTGAAAAAATAGTCGCAAAATCGAATCCACGCCCCCGTCAAAACCATGCCTCATCGAAAGAATCGCCCTTTTTGAGGCATTTCGGCGGAAAATCCGCGCGCACTTTTTTCCGCATGACGTATCGCACATTCTGCTACAATCCCCCTCGCACGCGGAAACGCGGCCGAGCCGCCTCGGAACGGGAATCGGACGCAGACAGAGCCGTAAATCATGCAAAAAACGAGTGCAGATCAGAGCCGCAGATCAGAGACGATCGACCGCGCGTCGGGGTGCAGATCGGGCGGAGTGCGGGGCAAAGCCATCCGAAAATCATGCGGTGTGCTGGACAGACCCGTCCGCAGACCATGCGGCGCGCGGGGGCAATTTCAAAAAAAATTTCTCTCCTCCCCTTTGCGTTCGTGCAAATTATTTGCTATAATAGACGTGTTATGGCACACTACGAAACGCTCTCCGAAACAATCTGTGCGCGCATGGAGCGGGCGCGCAGGGAAAAACGGAACAGTCCCTATGCGTTTGACGACGCAAAGGCGCTGCGGCGCGATCCCAACCCGCACGACGAGGCGACCGTCTGGCGGCCCGTCTTTATCCGCGACGCCGACAAAATCCTCAACTGTCCCTATTACAGCCGCTGTGCGGACAAGACACAGGTATTTTCGCTCTACAAGAACGACGACATCACGCGGCGCAGTCTGCACATCCAGCTCGTCTCGCGCACGGCGCGCACCGTCGGACGGGCGCTCGGACTGAACACCGAACTCATCGAGGCGATTGCCCTGGGACACGACATCGGACACACTCCCTTCGGGCACACGGGAGAGCGCTTTCTCGACATGCTCCTGTTTGCGCATACGGGAAAGCACTTCGCGCACAATCTGCAGTCGGTGCGCGTGCTGGACGAGATCTTTCCGCTCAACCTCACCCTGCAGACGCTGAACGGCATCGCCTGCCACAACGGAGAGCTCGAGCTGGACGAATACCGTCCCGCCCCGCTTGCCTCTTTTGACGTATTCGACGCCCGCATGCAGGCCTGCCGCGAGGATCTGAACGTCATTGCGACGCTCGTCCCCGATACCCTGGAGGGCTGTGTCGTGCGGATTGCGGACATCATCGCCTATCTCGGCAAGGACCGCCACGACGCCGAAAAGAGCAAGGCACTGGGCGATGTCGCCTTCGCTGATATGGGGATCGGAACCATCAACGCGGAGATCGTCAACAATCTCATCGTCAACCTTCTCGAAAACAGCTTTTCCGAGCCCTATCTCAAGCTGGACAAGGCGCATTTCACGGCCCTGCGCGCCGCCAAGCGCGACAACTACGCCGTCATCTACCGCAGCGACGCCGTCCAGACGGCGGACAAGACCATCGCCGCCATGATGGAACAGCTCTACGATCGGCTCCTGAACGATCTTCGCACGGGGAACACGTCTTCGCCCGTCTACCGTCAGCACATCGGCTATCTCGACAAGCCCTACTACAACAAACACCGCCGCATGCCCTATCCCGAGACGGAAAAAGACGTCATCGTCGCCGACTACATCGCCAGCATGACGGACGACTACTTCGTCGACCTGTATTCCTACCTCTTTCCCAAGAGCACGCTGAAATTGCAGTACGTCGGCTATTTCGACGGGAGGAACCCTTCATGAAAAACGCCGCAGAAGAGAAACCCTTTATGAAAAACGTTGTGGAAGTGGTCGCCGCGCTCATCGAGAAAGACGGAAAGCTCCTCATCTGCCGCCGCCCCGCCGACAAGGCGCGCGGGCTGTTATGGGAGTTTGCGGGCGGCAAGGTGGAGGCGGGCGAGACAAAGGAAGCGGCGCTCGTGCGCGAATGCCGTGAGGAACTCGCCGTGACGCTCTTTGTCGGGGACGTCTACGCCGAAGTGACGCACACCTATCCCGATCTCACCATTCATCTGACGCTCTTCCGCGCCGCGATCGCCGCAGGAGAGCCGCAGGCGCTCGAGCACGCGCAGCTTTGCTGGGCGGCGCCCGCCGACCTGCCTTCCTTTGACTTCTGCCCCGCCGATACCGAGATCGTCGCCAAAATCGCAAAGGAGTTTGCATGAGAGCCTATACCTACCTCGAACGCGGCGTCTTTCGCATGACGCAAAAACCGCGGCCCGTCCTGCGCGCGCCGCGCGATGCCGTCGTGCGCGTCACGCTCGCCAGCATCTGCACGAGCGATGTACATATCCGCAACGGCGCCGTGCCGCGCGCCGTCCCGGGGATCACCGTCGGGCATGAGTTCGTGGGCGTCGTCGAGGAGACGGGCAGCGCCGTGACGCACGTGAAAAAGGGCGACCGCGTCGCCGTCAACGTGGAGACCTACTGCGGAACCTGCTTTTTCTGCCGCCACGGCTGGGTGAACAACTGCTCCGATCCGAACGGCGGCTGGGCGCTCGGCTGCCGCATCGACGGGGGATTGGCGGAATATGCCCGCATTCCCTTTGCGGACACCAACCTCGTCCCCATTCCCGACGGCGTAACCGACGAACAGGCGCTCTTTACGGGCGATCTGCTCTCCACGGGATACTGGGCCGCCAAGATCGCACACATCCGCAAGGGCGATACCGTCCTGCTCATCGGCGCAGGCCCGACGGGATACTGCACCGCGCTGTGCGCGCTTCTGCACAGCCCCGCCCGTCTCATCGTCTGCGAGATTGACCCCGTCCGCCGCGCCTTCTTTGCGCGCCGCTTCCCGAACGCGGAAGTCCTCCCGCCCGAAGACGCCCTTCCCCTGCTCGCCCGTACGCCCCGCGGCGGCGCAGACGCCGTCATCGAGGCCGCAGGCTCCGCGGAGAGCTTCCGCCTTGCCTGGCAGGGCGCCCGTCCCAACGCGAACGTCGTCCTCGTCGCCATGTACGAAACGCCCCAGATTCTGCCCCTGCCCGACATGTACGGGAAAAACCTCACCTTCAAGACGGGCGGCGTGGACGGATGCGACTGCTCCGCCGTCATGCGCCTCATCGCCGAAGGCCGCCTGGATGCCACCCCGCTCATCACGCACACCTTCTCCTTCTCCGACATCGAGCGCGCCTTCTCCCTCTTTGCACAAAAAAAGGACGGCGTCATGAAAGTCGCCGTCCGCATGGACGAAGACATCCCCTGATCGGACCGATATGCGGCCCGCGAAAAGGTCGTGTCCCCGTCAATCAAAAGACTCTCTTATCATGCGCCCGCCCGCGGAAATTCCGCGGGCGGGCGCACATTTTTTTGTCTGTTCACTGCCCGTCGGAGAGCAACTCGTCCGAGAGCGCCACGATCTTTGCGGCATACTTCTTCCGACGCGCATTCAGGATCGCCCGATAGGCGGGATAATTCGCCGCCACAAGCGCCAGTCCGATCACGCCGATCACGATTCCGCCCGCAAACGCATCGCCGATCACCTTCATGGCGAGACACATGCCGAGCCCCAGCACCAGCGCTCCGACAATGCCGACGAGATAGGCAGCGATCTGCGCGGGACGCCGCACTTTTCCGTCAAGCGCGCGAAGCTGCGCCAGCTTGTCCTCTTCCTCGCTTTTGGGGGCATACTCTCTGCGCAGTTCCTGCGCATACCGCTTTTCCTGTTCTTCCATTGTCTTGTTCCTCCTTGTTTCGGTTTACGCTTCCAGCATACACCCCGTTCGTTTCCGAAGTTTTGACAAAATGTAAAAGAATTGTAAATCCTGCACCCGTGCCTTTTTTCTTGCCCGACCTTAAAAAGGCCGCCGCGCAGGGCGCGCGGTTTCAGCGCGCCGAAGGCGTCTCTTTTGAAGTTTCGTCCGCGTCCTGCCGATCGGCTTCGTCAAGGAGCGCATCGGAGAGGCGCAGGATCTCGGCGCCGTACTTCTTTTTGGCGCGCGCCGCAGCCAGCGCATGGACGGGAGCGGCGAACGCCATGGGCAGGATCCCCGCCGCCGACACCGCGATTCCGCCCGCGAGCTGTTCCCATTCGAGCACCATGGCCATGCCCAGGCCGAAGAGCAGAACGCCGACAATGCCGAGCAACAATGCCCACAGCATGGGAATGCGGCGGACGCGTCCGTCCAGAAGGCGCAGGCGCGCCAGGTTCTCCGCGTGTGCGTCCGTACGGTAGCGCGCGCGAATGCTCTCGATTTCCCGCCGTTCCTCCTGCGTGGGGGCGGCGTATGAATAGCGGAATTTATCCTTGGACATCCGATTCCTCCTTTTGGCGATGCAGCCAAGTCTGTGCGCGCACGATCATGTAGATGCCGAGCGCGATGACCAGCACGCACACGAAAAATCCCATTGCGATGTTGAGAAAGCGCATCGCCCCGTCTTGCTCGCCCGTGACCGCGACGAGGGTGATCTGCAGAGCGAAGAGCGCGACGAGCGCGTTGGAAAAGTTGATGTTGCGCAGCGATTGAAGCAGCGGATCGCCCGTCTTGCGCACCTTATGCAGCTGCACGACGGAGAGCACCACGCGGTAGAACGTATATGCGGCGGAGGCGATCGCCATGACGAGCGAAGGCGTCTGCGGTCTGCCGAACATGACGGTCTGCGTGACGAATGCGGCGAGGGCGATCTCCAGAAGAAGGAGGGCGCCCCCGCAGGCGCGGTAGATGCGCCATTTCATGCCGAGCAGCGCCTGTGCATCCCCGTCGGCGCGGCGGCCTGCCCGCCTGCCCGCCGCGAGCACGCCGCCGCGCAGTGCGCCGAGCAGGAAGTAATAGCCTGCCAGGGCGCCGTACCAGACGGAGCGCCACAAAACGGCGAGCACGAGATGCACGAGCGCATAGCCCGCATTGAGCACGAAAGAGACGAGGGAAAACGCCTGCGTGCGGAAACCGTAATCGGAGAAAAAGCTGTACGTCACGGCATGGCAGGCGGCGCGGCGGACGACGTCCGCCTTCATGCGGGGTGCGAGCCGCACGGCGAGGTAGACGCCGTACCCGAGCGAGAGCGCGGCGAGCGCATAGACGGCATCGGCCCAGACCGCCCGGACGCCGCGCGCGACGGCGGCGATGCTCCCGCCGACGAAGAGGAGGGTGAGCGCCCATTGGACGGCGGCGAACCACAGCGGAGGATCGCGCAGAAAGAGGAGGAGCTTCTTCATAGCGCCCCCGGCAGGACGACGCGGAAAGTACTGCCCTTGCCCTCTTCGCTCTCTGCCTCGACGGAGCCGCCGAGCAGGGAGATGACCTTTTTGACGAGGGCAAGGCCGAGCCCGTTTCCCTCCGCTGCGTGCGAGGTGTCCCCCTGATAAAATTCCTCGAAAATATGCCTGCCCGTCTCGGCGGAAATGCCGCACCCCGTGTCCGACACGGTGACCACGGCATGGTCCCCCTCTTTTTTGAGCGTCACGGACACGCCCCCCTCGTCCGTAAATTTGACGGCGTTGGAGAGCAGGTTGTTCCAGACAAGTTCCAGGCACCCCATGTCCGAATGCACGCGCACGTCGTCCAGATCGCAGACAAGGGACAGCCCCTTATCGTCGATGCGCTCCTCAAAGGCGACGATGCACTCCGCGAGCTGTTCGTTCAGCGAAAAATCGGTCAGCTCGCCCGTCTTGCGGTGTTCGAGACGATTGAGCCGCAGCACGTTGCGGACAAGCTCCGCGAGCCTCTCCGCCGTCGTCTTCAAAACCCGCAGATATTCCGCGCGCGCGGCGGCGTCCTGTTCCCGCTCGAGCGCCTGCGCATAACTCAAAATGACGGCGAGCGGCGTCTTCAGTTCGTGCGAGACGTTGGAGACAAACGCGTCCCCCGCCTGCTGCGCCGCCGTGAGCTGTTCCGCCGCCCTGTTCAGATCGAGCAGAATGCAGTCATAGGCGTCATATCTGCCGTACGGATGGGCGATGTCCGCGCGCACGGAAAAATCGCCTGCCGCAATGCGGCGCACCATGTCCGCAATGCGCGATACGGGCCGCTCCACCATGTACCTGCGCACGAGAAGCTCCGAAACGGTGAGCGCAAGCGCCAAAAATACGATGCACACGAGCATGATCAGGGCAATCGCGCCCCTGTCCCCGCCGAACGCCGCCGCAGCCGCCTCCTGAACAAACACCGCCACCGTGATGATGGCCGCAACCACAAAAAAACGCACCGCATAGGCAACGCCGTAGAGCAACGCGCGCCGCTTTCCCGTCTGCGCGCCGCCGCGCCCCGCACGCCCCGCACTCCGCCCGCGGTTTCCGCGTTCCGCACGCTGTCCGCGCACACTGTATTCGACGCTTTTCCCGCGTTTGCCGCGTTCCGATTTCCGATGCTGCGCGCTCATTTGAGCACCGCCTTGTACCCGAGCCCGTGCACCGTGACGATCTCAAATCCCGTACACGCCGCCGTCTTTTCGCGCAATTTGGACATATACACGTCCACCGTGCGCGAGGTCGCGGAGGAATCGTAGTCCCAGAATTCGTCCATGAGCTGGGCGCGCGTGAACGTCCTGCGCGGAAAGGAGAGCAGCTTGTAGAGAAGGTCGAACTCCCGCACCGTGAGGGGAAGCTCCTGCCCGTCCGCATATGCCGTGTGCTCGTCCCGATTCATCGTAAGATTGCCCGCCGTCAGCGAACGGCTGCGCTCGATGTTGGCGCGGCGCAGAAGCGCCGCGACGCGCATGAGCAGGAGATCCGTGTCAAAGGGCTTGGTCACATAGTCGTCCGCTCCCACCGAAAATCCGCGCAGTTTGGCAGGCTTTTCATCGAGCGCCGTCAGAAACAGAATGGGCAGGGCCTTGTCCCCTTCGCGCACCCGCTCGGCAAGCGCAAACCCGTCCATGACCGGCATCATGATGTCGGTAAGAAGAAGATCGGCGCCGTTCTCCTCCAGGGCGGCAAGCGCCTGCGCTCCGTCCCGACAGGCGATCGCCTGATGCCCGTTCGCCGTCAGCGCCGTACAGATGAGCCGACAGAGCGCGCCGTCGTCCTCCGCCACGATGATCTTTGCCATATTCCCCTCCTTCCGCTCTCCCGTTCCCGCGCGCCGCGCGTTGCGCCGCGAAAGAGCGCCTTTTTTCGTTTCTCTCCGATCCGCCCTCATTGTACCCGAGCGCTATTTCCGAATTGCAAAGAAAATGTTAAAATTTTGTAAAAGGCGCGCCGCCGCGGCATTGCCGCGGCGGCGCGCACCTCGTTCAAACCTTGATCTGTGTGAGCGCGCAGAGCTTTTCGACCGCGAACTTCGGATTGTGTTCCTCGTCCAGAAGGCCGTTCACCTCCTGCTGCACGTCCGTGAGCTGCGTGTAACAGAACCCGTCAAAATCGCACGCCGCAATGCCGCGCATCAGGCTTTCATAGCGCGCGAGGAACTCCTCCTCCGACTTCGCCGCGTCGTTATAGCCCCAGTTCTGCCCGCTTGCGTCCTTTTGCAGGGCGATGCCGCCGAACTCGCTGAAGATGACGCTCTGGCCCGCATAATAGGCGCCGCGCTGCATCAGCCGCCGCCCGCCGTTGGGATAGATGGTATCGTATGCCTGCGGCATATACTTCTCTGCGAATCCGTCGCCCAGCTTGGCGTAGTCGTGAACGGAGACGATGTCCGTTTCGTCCGAATTCTCCCACCCGTCGTTGGTGGAGACGGGCCGCGTCGGATCGATCGCGTGCGTCAGGCGATAGAGCGCACGCGCAAAGTCCTGTTGCCGCGCGTCCGTCAGGAGCTTGCGCACCCCCCAGCTCTCGTTGAGCGGGACATAGCAGACGACGCTCGTGAAATTCTGCGCCTCGGCGACGATCTCCTGCCATTGCGCCGAGACCGCGGCGATCTCTTCCACGCAGAAGCGGTACGCCGACGGCATCTCGCACCAGGCAAGGAAGCCCATCTCCTCAGCATAATAGTAGAAATAGGGATCCTCGAACTTCTGATGCTTTCTCGCGCCGTTGAACCCCATGGCCTTCGCCAGGGTGATGTCGCGGCGGAGCGCTTCGGCAGAGGGCGGCGTAAGGCCGCTCTCCTTCCAGTACCCCTGGTCGAGAATGAGCCGCTGATAGTACGGACGGTCGTTCAGCCGCACGCGCCCGTCCACGTCCGTCCCGATCTTGCGCATCCCGAAACGCGTATGTACGACGTCCGCGACCTTTCCCTTCGCGTACAGCGTGAAGTCCACGTTGTAGAGATTCGGGTGCTCGGGCGACCAATAGTGCAGTTCGTCGACCTCGCTTTCCTCCTTCAGACACACCGCATAGGGCGTGTGCCTGCCGTTGAGCGTAAACCGCACCCGCTTGCACAACTTGTCCGCATACCGCACGGCGATCTCCGCCTCATCGGCGACGCCGCGCAGCGTGACCAGCTCGCCCGCAAACGAACAGTGCTCGGGATCGGGCAGCAGCGACCGCGCCGCAATGCAGTCCGCCCCGTAAAATTCCAGCCAGATACTCTGCCAGATGCCCGTGTTCGGGACATACCAGCAGCCGAACGGCTCCCCCGTCCAGCTCTGCTTCCCCCGCGGCATGACCGGGTCGAGCGCGTCGCGGCAGCGCACCACAAACACGTTTTTTCCCGTCCGAAGAAAGGGCGTCACGTCCGCAGAAAACGGCGCAAATCCCCCCCTGTGAAAGACGGCGTGTTCGCCGTTGACCCATATGTCCGTCTCATAATCGCTCCCGTTGCAGCACAACAGCGCACGGCGCGCCCCCAGTGCGGGAATCTCCTGCTCGCGGCGGTACCACACGACGCCGTGCGGCGTCCTGTCCCCGATCCCGCTGGCCGGATACTCGTAGGTAAACGGCACGTTGATGGACATGGGAAGCGCCTTCTTGCCCGAAGCCAGCCCCCGCCTCTGCCCGTCGTCCTTGTCGTCGAAACAGAACTCCCACGTTCCGTTCAGACTCATCCAGTCGTCCCGCGCAAACTGCGGACGCGGATATTCCTTTCTTTGCGGTAACATATTTTTTCTCCTTTGGACCTCAATCGCCCGTTATCCTCAATCGCCCGTTATTTTTATTTTACTTCATGTTCCTGCGTTCGTCAACCCCTTTTCCCCCTTTTCCTGTGCATTCTGCGCCCTTTTTCGGGCAAACTCCGTCCTTTTTCGGACAAACTCCGTCCTTTTTCGGACAAAAAAAGACGAAGCCGTCTGCTCCGTCTTTTCTGTCTTTCCGTGACCCGCTCTCCCGTGCCGCCGCACCCCGAACGGCCTGCAGCAGACGGCCCGGGAAAAGAATTTCCCCGATGCGCACGCCGAGGCCGCTTAAAGCGCCCCCACGACGGGGTGCGGAAGGTAATGTCCGTCGATGCGCGCGACGTCCTGCGCGGTGAGCGGGACCTCGAACGCGCCCGCCGCATCGTCGAGATATTTCGTCCTGGTCGCCCCGATGACGGGCGCCGCCACGCCCTTCTGAAAGTGCCAGGCGAGCGTCACCTGCGTCATGGTGACGCCGTACGTCCGGGCGATTTCATGAATGACGGCGGCAATGCGTCTGTCCGTCTCCTCCGTCCTGTCATACTTGCCGTGCGCGACTTTGTCGGTGCGGCTGCGCATGGTGTCCGCCGTCCAGTCGGGACGGGCGCAGCGCCCCGCCGCAAGCGGACTGTACGGCGTGAGCGCGACGTTCATCTGTCTGCAGACGGGAATGAGCTCCCGCTCGTCCTCGCGGTAGAGCGGATTGTAGTGGTTCTGCATGGAGACAAAGGGCGTAAATCCGTTGTCCCGCGCACAGAGCTGCAGGTTATAAAACTGATAGCCGTACATGGCGGACGCGCCCAGCGCGCGCACCTTGCCCGCCTTCACGAGGCCGTGCAGCGCCTCCATGGTCTCCTCCATGGGCGTGATCTCATCGAAGCGGTGGATGATGTACAGATCGAGATAATCGGTGCCGAGGCGGCGCAGCGTCCCCTCGATCTCGCGTTCGATGGCCTGTTTTTTGAGATGTCCTTCGTTGAAATACACCTTGGACGCGAGCACCACTTTGTCGCGGGCGACGTTCTTTCGGATGGCGGCGCCGAGGTACTCCTCGCTCGTACCGGCGGAATAGGAATTCGCCGTGTCGAAGAAGTTGATGCCGAGATCGAGCGCATGGCGGATGATCGCCTCGCTCTGTGCGGGATCGAGCGTCCAGGCGTGCATCTGACTGGCGGGATCGCCGAAACTCATGCACCCCAGGCACAGCCGCGAGACCGTCAGATCGCTCGTTCCGAGACGGATATACTGCATAGGTTCCCTCCTTTGGAAACGATCAGGCTTTGATTGCGCCGCGCACACAGCCGAGCGCGTTCAGCGAACGCGGATAGCCGATCCACGGCAGAAGGACGAGGATGACCTCGCCGAGAAAGGCGGCGTCGTTGCCCACATGGAAGTTGCCCGCGACATGCCCCGCGAGCTGCGGTTCGCACCCGCCCTGCGCCGCCAGCAGACAAAACGTGACGAGCTCGCGCTCGCGCACCGTAAGTCCGCTGCGCACATAGTAATCGCCGAAGCAGTTCTCCGAGAGCAGACGGTTGATCGGCCTTGTCAGCGCGTCGCCTGAGGCATGAAATCCGCGCATCCCCTCGCCGAAAATGGCGACCTGCAGCGCTTCGCCGCGTACGGCGCGCGTCTGCCCGTCCTCTTCTGCCCCGTTCTCCGCTTCGGGCGGAAATGCGATGTTTCTCTCCGCAAACGCCTGCGCCGCCGCCCGCACGAAGGGGAGCGCCCGCCCCATGCCAAGATACGCCGCCGCCTGCATGACGGCCTCGCGGACGGCTTCGGGGGCAAGCCCTTCTGCCAATGCGTCTGCAAACCGCGCGCGAAAGGCGTCCGTGCCGCCGCACCCCATCAGCGCGGACAGTTCCGCAAGGGCGCGATCGCGCGCCGAGAGCCGCGTATGTGCGCCGACGTCCGCGAGCAGGCCTTCAAAGATGTCCGCAAGCGGGGCATTCGCCGCGCGCAGAAGTTCTTCCGTCCTCATTCTGCACGCTCCTCCTGTTCGCCGAGCGCGTCATAGACCGCGTCCGAGACGGGCTCGCACCACTCCGTACGCCCCTCCGTCGCGGGGACTTCGAGCGCAAGATGGGAAAACCAACAGTCCTTTGCCGCTCCGTGCCAGTGCTTGACCTCCGCGGGAATGTTAACGACGTCCCCCTCTTTCAGCGCCCGCGCGGGCTTTCCCCACTCCTGATACCAGCCGCGCCCCTTGACGCACAGCAGGATCTGTCCGCCGCCCGCCTTGGCATGATGAATGTGCCAGAAGTTGCGGCAGCCCGGCTCGAACGTCACGTTGGCGATGTACACCTGCTGCGTCGAAAGCGGACACAGATAGCTCGTCCCCGTAAAATACCGATTGTAGTCGACGTTCTCCTTCCCGACGGGGAAGATCCCTCCGTCATATGCTCCGTTTTTCGTTTCTTTGTCCATGATCTCCTCCTGCTTGCGGCGCCGTCCCGTCAGACCCGCCGATGTCCTCTTTCTTTCCCCGCCCGAAGGCGTTGCGCCCTTTTTTGACGGGCGACGTACGCGTCATTTCCCGTCCGAAGGCATTGCGTCTTTCAACCGATGCGCTGCGTCATTTCCTGCCCGAACGCGCGGGGCATTCGCCCTGCTTGCGCAGCAGGCAGTCGAGTTTGTCGACGCAGCGCTGCGCGGCATGGACGCGCTCGAGCGCCTCGGCGCGCAGGCGGCGCAGGAGCACGCGCTGGGTGCGGCCGCCGTCCTCCGTGAGGAAGTACGCCGCGATCTGCTCAACGGAAAGGCCGCATTCGCACAAGAAACAGGCGACCGCCGCACGGCAGGCATCGCCGTCGCAGAGCTGCGCGCAAAATACGCCGCGCTCCGCCAGCGCCTGCAAGAGCGCGGCGTCCAGGTGATAGGTCGAGCAAACTTCCTGCAACGTCATCTTTCCCTCCGATCAAAAAAAGACGCAGATGGATTCTGCGTCCCTATCATATAATACGCTTGCGGCGTTGTCAAATACCTGTTTTTCATGCGTTGTCATGCCGTGCGAGCATAGTCATTTCTTCCACAAACGCCTGGACGGGACGGGCAAGCGGCTGATACTTCTTCCACACGAGGAAGGTGGACTGCCGCAGTTCGGGGCGGAACGGACGGAAACACAGATCGGGCACGCCGAAATGGCGGAGCGTTCCCTCGATGGTGAACACATAGGCGGCGTTGAGACGGGCAAACCATGCGGCATTGTTGACAAGGTCGAACGTCGCCACGAAATTGAGCCGATCGAACGCCTCGCCGAGACCGTTGCGATAGAACTGACGCACCGTCTCGCGGGCGGGTCCCACGACGGGCAGGCCCGCAAGATCTTCCGCCGTCACATACTCCTTCGCGGCGAGCGGCGCCGCGGCATTCATGAGGATCCCGCATCGGTCGTCCAGCCCCAGCCGCATAAATTCGTACTTGGTGATGTCCCCCGGCTCAATGAGCAGTCCCAGATCCAGAAGCCCCGCGTCGATGCGCTCCTTGACACGGTCGGCGATCCCCGATTCGACTTGAAAAATGACTTCGGGATACTTCTTGCGGAAACGGTCGATGGCGCGCACCAGCATCTCCGACGCGACCGACTCCGCCGCCCCTACGCTCACAACGCCCGCCAGCCGCTCGGTGCGCTCGCGCAGCTCGCGCTCCGTCTTGTCGGCAAGCTCGGTCATCTCCTCCGCCCGCCGCCGCAACAGAACGCCCTCCTCCGTGAGCGTGATCTTCCGCTTGCCGCGCTCAAAGAGCTGTACCCCCAGCTCCTCCTCCAGATCGGCAAGCTGACGGGAGAGCGTCGGCTGCGTGATATAGAGCGCCTCGGCGGCGCGCGAAATGCTCTCCTCGCGGGCAAGCGTCAGAAAATAGCGCAGAACACGCAGTTCCATGGAAATCATGTCCCCCTTTTTGCTATGGTCTTCATTCTATCATACCTTTCAGGCATATGCAAGCGAAAAAGAAAAATTTTTCATAGACAAACGGGCGCCCCGCCCGGCAATCTGCCGGGCGGGGCGCCCGTAAAATGTGACGTTTTTCTCTTGTCCGAAACGGCTTACAGCTTATATTTTGCGGTGAGTTTGAGGACGGACGCAAGGCAGTCGTTGAGGGCGTCCTGTTCGCTGAGGGTGAGCGCCTTGCTGCGGAAGGACGCGAGCGTGCGCATGAGCGCATCGGCTTCCAGGCGGTCGGCGGAAGAGAGTTTTTCCTTGCGCAGTTTTTCAAGGAGCGCGACGGCGTGCGAGAGTTCGGGCGGCTGTTCGTCGGCCTGATCGTCGAAGCAGCATTCTTTGACGGGGGAATCCTGCACCGGATCGGCAAAGAGCGGTTCGCCGCGGAACTGTTCATAGATGCGTTCGTCGCGCGAGGTGAAGTTCTTCTTTTTGCGCGGACGGGGGCAGAAGAAGAGCAGGCGCAGGAGCGACGCGAGCGTCAGGAAGGCGCCCGCGTACAAGAACGCCTCGGTCAGCGTGCCGATGCAGCCCGTCATGACGAAGCCGGCCGCCCCGATCGCCGCGGCGAGGAAGGGATAGGCGCGCCGTCCGCCCAGCAGGGTAAACAGCACCGCCGCGACCAGCACGAGCGCGGGACAGACGATGAGCGGCACCCAGGCGGGAACGGCGGAAAGTTGTGTCACGATCTGTCTGAAAATTTCCATAATAAACCTCCGATTAAGGATATCCGTTTGCGGCGGAATCCATACCCGCCGCATGAAAATGATTGCATCAAAGAACGATCTCGCGGCGGAGCGCGATGTTGACGATGCGCCCCGCGATGGTCTCCTCGCGCACGCGCATCACACGCGCGACGGCCTTCTTATACAGGCGGATCTGTACGCCGTACTTCTGAATAAGCGCCTCGTCGGACAGGAGCGAGTATTTGTAATCGATGACCTCGTACCCGTCCGCGCTCTCCGCGAGCAGGTCGATGGCGCCCTGGAAGATCACCTCGTCGGCAGGCGCGCCCTCCTCGATCTCCGCGGCGGGCAGGCGCAGAAGGAAGGTCTGCTCGCGCAGCACCCGCTTCCCGACAAGCGCCTTGAGACAGGGAAGCGCAAGGATCTCGCGCAGCTCCTCCACCCGCAGCAGCGCCTGCTGCTCGGGCGAAAAGACACCCTCGCGCACCATGCGCGCAAGTTCCGCCTCCGCATCCTGTCCGTAGCGGACGTGCTGCAAGAAGAGATGGTACGCAATGCCCGCCTCCTTGCTCGTCGCGCCGCGAAACTGTTCGTCCGTGTCGAAGAGCCCGCTCTCCGCCGCCCGACGGAGGAACTCCCCCTTCTGCGCGTGGAGCAGATAGGTCGCCGAGCTTTTGGCGCGCAGGCGCGTACTCTCGGCAAACGCATAGGGCTTGCCGTAGACGTCCAGCACCGCCCGCTCCATCGCCGTGTCGGGCCGATGGACGAGCGCCCTGCGTTCGGGCGCTTCGGCGGGAAGGTCCTCTTCCCCGACAAACCACGGCTGCAGACGCTCTCGGTCAAGAAATCCCGCATACGTCCTTGCCATTGTCGGCGAAAGTTCTCCGCACTTTTCTTTTTCGAGCAAAATGTGCAGGCGGTATTTGGCGCGCGTCATCGCCACATACAAAAGGTTGCACTCCTCCATGCGCTCCCGCGCCGTCTGCGCGGTTATGGACGCAAGGCGCAGTAGATTGCCCGAATACGTCTTCTTCTCCGTGTCATAGGACCGCGGCGCGGCGAGATATTCCTTGGTTTTGATGATCTCCTGCTTATCGTCGGGAAATTGGAACGCGTGGTTCATGTCCGTCAGGAATACGACGGGGTATTCCAGTCCCTTGGAGGCGTGGATGGTGATGACCTGCACGGCATCGGCGCCGGAGCTCGGAGCGAAATCCAGGCGGTTGCCCGCGGCGCGCAGGCGGGCGAGAAAGGCGCTGACGCTCACGTTCTCCCCCTCGGCGACGAGCCGCCGCACGCGGACCAGGCGGTCGGGGCCGCCCTCCTTGGCGGCGATCTGCACTTCCAGCCCGAGCGCGAGCAGTTCGTTCATGACGTCCGCCGCCGTGCGCACGCAGGCGTGAATGCGCAGTTCCTTTGTTCTTTCCTCGAAGGCCGCGAGTTTTTTTGCGACGGGCGAGGCGGCATTGCGCTTGCGGAACGTCTGACACGCCGCGCGGAAGGTCGTTCCCTTGTCCGATGCGGCACGGATCTCGGCGAGCTCCGCCTCCGTCATGCCGCCCACAAAGGACAAAAGCGCCGTGACGTACGGAATGTCCTGCGCGGGGTTGTCGAGATAGGACAGCCAGTCCAGAAGCAGACGCGCCTCGAAGAAGTCACAGATGTTGATCTTCGCCGAGGTGGTGACGGGAATGCCGCGCGCGAGAAGGGCGTGCGCAAGGCGCGCTTCCCCCTTATGGGAACGGCACAGCACGGCGATGTCGCCCGGCTTGACCGCCTTTTCGCACGCCGCGTCCACATCGTACCAGACCGAACGCAGCTCCCGCTCGACGAGCAGGGCGACGCGCTCGGCAAACAGATCGCGTTTTCCCTCCGCGGGATGCTCGAGCACGGAGTACACGCCCCGCCCGACAGGGGCTTCCGCTTTGCCCGCCTTGGCGAGGACGTGAATGCACACGTCTCCCTTGTGCTCTTTATACCGCGTGCCGCCGCTCATCGGCTCGTACGTCGCGAGAATGGGTTCAAAGACGGCGTTGACGGCGCGAAGAATGTTCTCCGCCGAACGGAAATTCTGCGAGAGCGGATAGCACTGCTCCAGCTCGTGCGTCTTTTGCGTGAAGAACTCCGAACTGCTGCCGCGGAACCCGTAGATGGCCTGCTTGGCATCGCCGACGTAAAATACTTCCTCGCCCGCAAGGTGGGAGAGAATGGCCGCCTGCACGGGATTGATGTCCTGATATTCGTCCACAAACAGGATACGGTAGCGCTCGCGCACGTCCTTTTCGATGTCGGGATCTTCCAGAATGGTCAGAGCATACTGTTCCAGATCGCTGTAATCGAGCACGCCCGCTTCCTGCTTCTCGCGGGTGTACTCCGCGTCATAGGAGAGCAGCAGCTCGCCGAACGCCGCCGCAATGCGGCACGCCGACGCAAACCGCGCCTCCTCTTCCTCGCGGGGACCGATCGCCGAAAGCCTGGCCCGAATCGCAGTCGCCGCCGAACGAAACGTTTCGTAATACTCGATCGCCTTTTCCTGTTCGGGCGTGCAGTCCTTTTTGGGGATGCTATCCCCCTTCTTCGTCGAGCGTTTGACAACGTTCATCGCGCTCCACGCCGCACACTGCCCGAACAGGCCGCCCTGCGACGCCGCCTCCGCATCCGCCACGATCTGATCGGTCACCTCGACCAGGTTTTCGCTGTAACAATACAGCGTGTCCCGCCACACATCCTGAATGCGCGCCAGCTCCTTTACGCGGGAACGGACATCCTCGGCGAGAAAGTCGCATACCGCGTCGAAGGAGGTATGCCCCATCTGCCCGATGACCGAACGGTAGTCGTTGAAGTCGCGCACAAAGTCGTACAAAGACAGGATGTGCTTGCGCAGGGCACTGTCGTTTCCCTTCGCATAAAAGACAGAGAGGAGCAGGGAAAATCCCTCCGACGGGGCCTTGTATGCCTTTTCCAGCGCGGCGTCCATGGCGCGGGCAGAGAGTTCCATGCCCTCGGCGCCCTCCGCGTCGATGATGCGGAAGGCGGGATCCACGCCCGCACGGTAAAAATATGTCCGCACCAGCCGCCCGCAGAAGGCGTGAACGGTGCTGATCTCCGCAAGCGGGAGCGCCGCAAGCTGCTCTTTGAGCCGATCGCGCGTGCTGCCCGTCTCCGCCGCGATCGCCTTGAGAAGCGCGGTACGCAGACGGTCGCGCATCTGCGCCGCCGCGTTGTTGGTAAACGTCACGGCGAGCATGCCGCGGACGTCCTCTTTTCCTAAAAGAAAGGAAATCAGACGCTCGATCATGACATACGTCTTTCCGCTGCCCGCCGACGCGGACACGATGATACGGCCGCGCGCGTCGATGATCTTCTTCTGTTCGGGTGTCGGTTCGCGGCTCATGCGTTTTCCTCCCTGCGGACGATCTCCGCAATCGTGCCTTCGGAAATTTTCTCCTCCTCGCGCATCGCACCCGTATAGCCGCACGCGCCGCTGTACTTACAGTAATTGCACGCACGCTCATAGGGCGACGGACGGATATTCCCCGCACACAGCTCCTCCCGCGCCCGTGCGGAGACAAGCCGCGCGTACCCGAGAAAATCGGCAAAATCCGCCGACGCCATCCCGCCGTCCTTGCCGTTCACCGGCGTACCGTCCGCCGTCGCAAAGACGGCCGCCTCCTTGTCGTAAAATCCCTCCATGAGGAATTTTTCGTCCGCCTGCTTCGTGTACCCGTCCCGCGCGGGAAAGTAGAACGCTCCCGCCGCCTTGCGGCCCTCCGCCGCGGCCGTCAGGTACAGCTCGAGCTGCAGCTTCCGCCCCGTGTAATAGGCCGTTGCCGCCGCGTCGAACGCGCCCGTCTTATAGTCGATGATCCGCACATACCCGTCCGCCTCGTCCAGACGGTCGATCTTTCCGGACAGCCGAAGCGCGGGAATGCGCACCTCCCGCTCCGTCTCGCAGATGCGGAAGGTCGTGTTTTTGAGCGAACGGTACGCGGCAAGCGCGATCTGCTCGCATTCGGCAAACAGCCGACGCCTGCCGTAGGCGCCTGCGTCCGTCTCGCCGAAGATCTGATACTTCGTATGCGGATCGTTGAGCAGGTCTTCCGCCGCCGCACGCGCCGCGGCGCGGCACGCCTCCTCCGAAGCGAAGGCGTTGAACGCGACCCCCAGCTTTTCCAGCACCTTATGTACGAAGGATCCGGCGTCGCGGGCAATGTCGGACGCCTCGTCGCGCGCCTTCAGCCGCAGGACGTTGGACAAAAATGCCTTGTACGGACATTCAAAATAATTTTCCAGAAGCGTGGGCGAGATCTCCCCCGTCAGAATCGTGTTGACGGCGGGGACGTCCTCCTTCACGGTGTTCTCGGTAATCCCGCGCAGGGCCTCCCCCTCTCCGCACGCCTCGAGCGCCGCCCATACCGAGGAAAAACGGCGCACGTCGTCGGTCTTGCCCGTCTCGAACGCGTCGCGCTCGCGCAGCAGACACAACAGCGCCGGAACGCGCTCCGAACAGGTGTAGGGAAAGCTGTCGGGAAGGGGCGCGGACGAAAAGATCGCGGCACAGGAGGTGAACAGCTCCCCCGCCGTCGTCGTCTGGCCGTTGCGCGCGACGGGACGGCTGACATACAGCTGTTCGGAAAAGGAACACACGTTTACGGCAAGTCCTTCCCGCGCCCGCGCGTTGACCACGGAGATGGCGGGCTGGATATCCACGCCCTTCGCGCCCAGTTTTTCGATCTCGCGGTCGGTGATGACAGCGGTGTCCTTGCCCGTGACGGGGAGCGCGTCCGTCGCGCCCGTCACGAACAACAGCCTGACCCGCCCGAAACGGCTCGTGGTCGCATCGCCCAGAAAGACGGCGTCCGCCAGCACGGGGATCATGGCGCGCTTGAGGGCGTCCGCCGCCCCCATGAACAGCGCGGAAAATTCGCGCGCCGCAAACACGCGCTCGCCCGCGACCGTCTCGATCTCGGCGAGAATGCCTTCAAGGGGCGTCAGGGCGAGAAAATCGCGCTCGGCGTCCGTAAAGGACGAGGCAAGCGCCTCGCACGTGGACTCCGCGTCCGCGATCTCGGCGAGCTTGCGGATGCCCGCCGTAAACTCGCGCCCCTTCCCGGAGCGCGGCAGGGCGGAAAGCACCTTCTCCATGCGCGCGCGGCAGGCCTCCAGCGCCGCGACGGGGCCGAAGTCGGCCGCGTCCGTGCGGATCTCCTTGCGCCAGGCGCCCCGCCAGCCGCAGTACTTGGCAAGATAGTTGCGGTATTCCGCGCTCTCGCCGAAGCACACGTTCGCCGCCACGGCGTCCACCGAGGAAGGCGTCCCGCCGTCCGAGACGGCGCGCAGGACGGCCTCCGCAAAGGCGCAGAACGGGTGACGGGAAAAAGGACGCTTGACGTCCGCAAAATAGGGAATGCCGTAGGTGACGAACGCCTTTTCCAGCACCGAAAAGGACTCCGACGGCGCAAGAACGGCGATGTCGCGGCAGCGCATTCCGTCGCCGAGCGCCTGCTTGATGCGCGCACAGACGACGCGCGCCTCGTCCGCCTCGTCGCGGGCGTCAAAGAGAAAGACGTTCTTCGCAGGCACGGGCTTTTGCGCGAGGACTTCGGGCGAAAACAGACTGCCGCGCAGCCGCTCCGCCTCGCCCGTCAGCGTGCTCGGATCTTGTAAAAACGTCACCTCGTCCAACTCCTCGCAGACGGCGCGGAAAGTCCTCACGCTCTCGTTCGTATAAAAGCTCTCTTTCCCCGCGGGGAAAATGCCCGTCACGCTCTTCGCGTGCAGCACCGCCGCGCGAATGCCCTCAAGTGCCTGTTTTGTAAATGACGTAAAGCCGAAAAAGATGACATTCGTCTCTTCCAGCCCGCGCGAGGCGAGCCGGTCGGGCAACAGCGCAAGATAGCCGTTCTCGTCGAGAAGGCCCTTCTCGCGCAGAAATTCGCCGTATGCGCCGAGGAGGAGCGCGAGGTCGTTCAGCTTGCCGCGGAGCATTCCCTCCGTCCGCTCGGCCCCCATGCGGAGCTCATTTTCCCCCACGCGGGAGGCGGCGAGCTGGGCAAGCGTCTCGTAGACCGCCACGGCGGCGTTTTCCGAAAAGCACGCGAGCTGTCCCTTGCGCGCCGAGAGAATGGCGGAGATCGCCGCCACCGACCCCTCCTTGGACAGCACCTGTCTGTCCCCTTCGAGAAAACGGGCGAACGTGGTGACTTCCGTCAGAAAGGTCGCCCCGCTCCCCCGCAGAACGGCGCGCTCGGCGAGTAGCGTGAGCGAGTCCTCGCAAAAAATCAGCGTGCGCTCGCGCCGCTCCTCGGCGGCGTCCGTACAGCGCGAAAGCCGCGCCAGCGCCTCTTCCGTTGTCGGTTCCCCGTAGATCCGGATCATGCTCCCTCCCGCAGACGTTTTTCCTATTATATCATACTTTTCATAAAATTCTCGACTAATTTCAGCGATTATTTTTTACAAACGGAAAAAAATATGGTATAATACCCCTACAGATACTTTGACGGAGCAAATTATGAAAAAGAGAAACCTTGCCTGCCTTGCGCTGGCGGCGCCCCTCTTTGCCGCGACGGCCTGCGCCGCCGCGACGCCCGGACTGGCGCTCTCGGCCAACTGGTTCCTGCGCACGGGGGACACCCCCACGTCGAGCGCGAACGAGACGCTCGAATATACCGTCACCTTCCGCGCCGAGGAGAGCAATACCTTCCTGTCCTACGGCGAAGGGAGCTATAAGACCGTCCTCACGGCCGAAAACACCACGCTCGCGGACGGCAGCTCGGAGATGTGCTATCACCTCACCTCCACGCTCACCGTTCCCGTCACCTACACGGTCAACGGCGAGAGCGCGACCTTCGGCGACAGCGTCGTCTCCGACGTCTGGTTCCGCGACGTGAGCCATTCCCTTCAGCCCGTCAAAAGCGTCAAGAAGGCCGTCACGCACACCCCGCTCACGACGGAACCCGCCTCGCTGGAGAGCGCATACGGCGCATACGACTATACCTATACGGTGACCTATAACGTCGGCTGCACGAGCGCCGACATCGAAGTCGTCTATGCCGAATCCGAGACCGCGCCCAAAAAAGTGACCGTCGATCTGAGCAAGGCGGGCGGGTCCTACCTGGACAACGAGGAGATCCTCTTCGCCCTGCGCGGCCTGAGCATGACCTCCTCCGCCTCCTTCTCCACCGTCAACCCCGTCAAGTTCGCAACCGCGACGGTGTCCATGACGGAGTCCCCCGCCTCCGCTTCCGAAAAGCTCACCTTCTCCGTCAACGGCGAACAGGCGGAACGGGAACTCACCACCTATACCTTCTCCATCGGGTACAGCGGGAATAACCCCGGCCAGACCCAGAAACTCACCTACGCGGGAACGGTGGACGCCAACAACAACCTCTACCGCAACGCCCTCCTGCGCATGGAAGTCCCCGTGATGAACTCGCTCGGCACCTTCACCTATACGCTCACGAGCGCCGTTTTCTCCGCCTGATCGGGCAAATCCAACCATTTCGATTGCAGACAAAAAGGACGCGTCCGGCATGATATGCCGGACGCGTCCTCGTCAAAATCTGTATTTTTTGCAATCTTGTTCAGCATAATTA
>CAJFMF010000006.1 GCA_904391375.1 Candidatus Gallimonas faecavium
CCCGGACGATCGCCGCACGCATTGAAAATGCCGACGGAAGCTATGTCAATTACAGCACCGTGCAGGGCGCGATCAATGCCGCGAAGGCAAACGACGTCGTAACCGTGATGGCGGGAACGTTTGACGAAGCTCTTGTCATTAACAAGGACATCACCCTTGTCGGTGCGGAGAACGGCGGGACGATCATTGCCGGGCCGAAGGATTATTCCTCCATCTCGGTTGTGAAAGCGTCTGAGAGCGGGAACAACTCCGATCTGTATGCGATTGTCCTTGTGACGGGCGGCGCAAATGTTACGTTGGAAAATATTACCGTACAGGGCAAGATTGACCAGTTCCTTGCAACTTACGGCAGCAAGGGAACGGTTGTCGGACTTGCAGTCTGCAACGCGTCCCTCACGGCGGAGAACGTCAACGTTTACGATATTACGATCGCTGAATCCGACAATGCAAATTATTTCGGCGTGCAGACGGGAATTGCGGTACTGGCTTCTTCCGTGACGCCCGATACTTACACGGTATCCTTCACGGGCGGCGAAGTGAAGGGCTTTGAGAAGGGAGGTTTTGTAATCCGCTCCGGGATCAAACTCTTCACGCTCAAGGATGCAACCGTTCTCGGCTGCGGCGAAACCGCTCTCATTGCGCAGAATGCGGTGCTGGGCGACGTTGAATATACGGGTGCTGATTCCGCAGCGGCGATCCTGACGGTCGACATGCTGGCAAACGGCAAGACGCTCAACGGGTATTCTTTCGCGCTCGACGGCGACAATTCTGCCCTGGAAGAGGCACTTGCGGCAAGCAATACCTTCTCCAACAGTGAAGTGAACTTCAGTGTTTATGACAGTGTGGCTCTGGTTGCCAGAAATGTCACGACCGGTGCTACGTATGCGACCATTTCGGCAGCAATCGCGTCGGCAAGTGCGAACGACGTGTTGGAAGTGGCCAGCGCGGATCTTACGGCGCCTCTTCAGATCTCCGTGTCCATGACCATTCGCGGCGTGGGAGAGGGAGCAACGCTGTCCTTTGAAAACTGCGCGGCGATCCAACTCATGGCAGACGTCGATTTGACTCTGGAAAACATCACGCTGTTTACCGATGATGCACAGGGTACCGAAGCGGGCGCCAATGCGGGTATTTCCTGCGGCGCAGGCAACCTTACCGTCAACCATGCGGTCAACCTGACCTTGACGGATGTTACGATCGACGGTTTCGATTACGGCATCTATCTGTATGCGGCCAATAGCGAATCGAACAAACAGGCAACGATCGAGGCAACCCGCCTCACGGTGCAGAACAGCCTCGTCAAGGGCATTTATGCCGAAAACCTGACCAACTCCGTCTTTACCGACTGCCAGTTTATTGATAACGGAACGGATGCGAATCTTGTGGCAGATTCCTTCAAGCAGTGGGTGAGCGGTGTGGACATCAACCTGAAATACGGTGACTATGCAAATATCACCTTCACGGGCTGCACGTTCACGGGCAACGGAGCGAACAACGGCGCGGCGCTTCTCGTTAAGGCGCGTGACGATGGAAGCTATGCTTCCAACCCTGCAACACTTACGGGCGTCACGGTGACGGATTGCACGTTTACCGATAACAACCTGAACATCGTTCTCGGCGAGAAAGACAAAAACAACAGCGGACCCGATAATGTCACGATTGACGATGAGACCCTCATCTCGCATGACTATCGTGCGCAGAATGTATAAGCATAATATCTGAGCCAATCAGGGCATATGGTACGCCATATGCCCTGATTTTTTGCATAAAATATATCATTCGAAATGCAGCAGATTGCGGGAGACGAAATTGCGCAGGTTATCTTTGGACGAGGGATTGCAAAATGGCGGGAGATATGGTATAATGGGGATAACGCCATGACGAGGAGGGAGAATGCGTGGACAAGCGCAAGTCTTTGCAAGAACTGCTTTGCCCGAAAATCAACGCCGATAAGGCGTGGTATCTCGCGCTCCTCGACGGGGACGCCCAAAGGACGTATGAGGAGACGCACCTTTCTGCCGTCCTGAAAATGCTCAAGCTCGTCCATATCGCGCGCTACCAGGCGCGCATCGCCAAAACGCGGGAGGAGATCGCCGCCATTCGCGCCGGCGAGGACTACAGCGCCGAGGACTTCCGCGCCATTCAGGAAAAAAATGCCGAGATCGCCGCGCTCAAAAAGAAGATCGGCGAGTATCGTCCGTTCTTCTCCGAGCCGTATTTTGCGCGCATGGATGTCGTCGACGACAAAGAGGGCTACAACAGCTACTATATCGGCAGGCACGGAGACGTCAATCTCGAGATCGTCGACTGGCGCGCACCGCTCGCCGTACGCTATTATCAGAAGAGCCGCGTTACCTTCACCATCAACGAATACGAGTACCGCACCGTCCTGCGCCGCGCGCTCAACGTGCGCAACGGCAAACTCATCGATTTCCGCAACGAATATCTCTCCGTCCGCGACGTCCTTACGCCCGAGGAGATCGGCGGACGGGACGACGAGATCCTCTTCGATCCCTATCTGCGCGACATCATCCGCAGCCGCAAGGACGACGTCAAGGTGCGCGACATCATCCGCACCATTCAGGAAAAACAGTTCGACATCATCACCCGCCCCGAGCGGGAGAGCTTTGTCCTGCAGGGCTGTGCGGGCAGCGGAAAGACCATGATCATGCTCCATCGTCTGAGCTATCTCATGTACAACAACGAGAGCCTCCGCCCCGGCGACGTGCTGGTCATTACGCCGTCCGACAGCTTCAATGCCTTCATCGACGAACTCTCGCAGATGCTCGAACTGGAACGCGTCCGCACGACTACGTTGGGCGAATATTACTCCCGCGTCCTCTCGGGAGAGGGGATCGACCTCAAATCCCGCCTCGTCTCCGAGCGCGAGAATCCCGATTACCTCGCCTATCTGTACTCCTCGGCCTTTACCGCGGACATACAAGCGCGCGTGGGCAGGATGTATGAGGAGATCCGCGGCCTGTTTACCGCCGCAGAGTGCCGCTCGGTCTCGGAGGCGGTTCTGGAGGACTGCGTACGGCGTCAGCAGAAGTTCGTGCGCGTCAAGAATGCGTCCGTGCGCGTACGCCGCGCCGTTCTCGGCGAACTGAAAGAGAGCAAGGAAGGGGGATTTTACTTCACCAAGCCCTTCCGCACGCTGATGAGCGCCTTCGTGCAGGCGGAGGACTTTCTGCGCTTTGTCCTGCAGGAGCCGCCGCGCACGCCCGACTATTTTTTCCGTCAGTTTGCCGAATTTTACCGCTGCGCCCATTTCATTGCCGCGGGCGGGGAGAAGATCTTTGCCCGTGCGGACGACGACCTCGCGGCGCTGCTCGTCACCATCGACAAGGAGATCTCCGATCTGCGCCGCTATCGGCAGAAGCGCGGAACGGAGGAGATCCTCACCTACGCCGACCGCATTGCCCGCCGCGAAGAACTCAAGGGCGAGACGGAAAAGATCCGCAAGGTGATCGCGGACATGGCGGAGGGGCTTGCCCTTTTCGGCGAGTTTTTCGCCGTATTACGCCATGCAAAGTACTGTGTCGACCTCGGAAAATGCGCAAACGGTGCCGATGTCGCCCGATGGCTGTATCGCGAGACGGTGCGCAAATACAAGGCTAAATACGGCATGAAAGGTGTGTATCCCTCCGACGGCTATGCGCTCTGCGCCGTCCTGACGGCGGCGGGCAGGAAACTGCTTCCCCGCTACGGCCTCGTGTTCGTGGACGAGGGTCAGGACATCTCGGAAGGGGAATATGCCCTGCTCAAGGCCATTCATTCCGATGCGGCGTTCAACGTGTTCGGCGACTTAAAACAGAACATCACCCCGTGGCGCGGTATGAAAACGTGGCAGACGCTGTCGGAAAATGTGTACACGCTCGATCAGAACTACCGCAATACCAACGAGATCGTGGCCTATGTCTCTTCGGTGCTCGACGCCGACATGAAGCCCATCGGACTCGAGGGCGCGCCCGTCGAAACCGTTTCGCCGCGCAAGCTGACGGCCTTTTTCCGCGACAAGCAGGGGCTCAAAGCCGTCATCACGCGTGAGGAGTATCTCCCGCTCTTTGAAAAGCGCGGCATGAAACGCCCCGCCGCAGACGGGAAACTCTCCCGCACGGCCGTCAATGTGCTGACCGTGTTCGAGAGCAAGGGGCTCGAGTTCTCCGCCGTTGCCGTGTACGACAAGGGCATGACCGAAAACGAAAAATACATCGCCTGTACGCGTGCGCTGCGCGAACTCGCCATCGTGGAGGACGCATGAAAAACCTCTTTTTGCTGGACGTGGACGACACGCTCCTCGACTTTCACCGCGCCGAGCGCGAACAGCTCATCGCCACGCTGCGCGAACACGGTATTCCCGCGGACGAACATACGGCCGATCGGTTCCACGTCATCAACGACAGCCTCTGGAAAAAACTCGAGCGGGGGGAGACGACCCGCGCACGGCTTGTCGTCGAGCGCTTCGAGATCCTTCTTGCAGAGCTGGGCGTCGACGGCGACGCACAGGCGCTTGCGAAGTCCTTCTTCGAGGGAATGCCCGCCCGCGCCTATGCCTATGACGGCGCGATCGGGTTTTTGCGTACGCTCGCAGACAGCGGCAGAGTGTATGCCGTCACGAACGGCGCAAAGGCCTTGCAGCGCAGACGCATCGCCGCGGCTGGTCTCGCGCCCTACTTTACCGACCTGTTCATCTCCGAAGAGGTGGGCCACAACAAGCCATCCGAGGAGTACGTCCGATATGTCCTGACCCACATCTCCGACTTTAGCAGACAGTCCGCCGTCTATGTCGGCGACAGCCTGACCTCGGATATGGTCTGCGCCGAACGCATGGGCGTGGACTTCATCCTCTACCGCCCCGAACGCCCTGACGGCTATACGGGCCTGTATGCGCGCGACTATTCCGATGTCCTTCGGTTGCTGCGCTCCCTCTGATAGAATCTTCCCTTGAAAGTGCGTTTCCCTTGAAATCTTTTCCTCTCGGAATGCGCTGTGTGTGTTTCTAGACCCGCTTTGCGGGTCTGTTTTTTTGTCAGGGTTGCGCTCGGAACGCGCGAAGCCGTTGCGCTGTTTCCGCTAGCAGGTATGGTTTTGTCAGGGGCGTTGCGTCCGAAAAAGGACAGCGCGGGCAAACAGATGGGGCGCAAGAGGGCGAGAAGACGCAGAGAAAAGGGGGGAAGGCGCTGTTTTTTCGGACGACGGAGGGCGAACGGGGACGCCGAAACGGATTGTTTCGGGGCGGTCTGTTTTTTTGCGTTCGTATGCTTGACAAGACGGGTGGGGTATCGATTATAATGAGAGTGGCCGCGAGAAAGGAGGGACGAAGAAAGTATGGCGGACAAGATCATTGAAGTGGAAAATCTGCAAAAGGCGTACGGCCATGTTCCGGCGGTCAAGGGAATCACCTTTTCGGTGGACCGCGGCGAGATGTTTTCCTTTCTCGGCGTGAACGGTGCGGGCAAGAGTACGACGGTCAATATCCTGTGTACGCTTCTGCAAAAGGATGCGGGGCGCGTGCGCATTGCGGGGTATGATCTCGATACGCAGGCCGAGCACATCCGTCCCGTTCTCGGCGTGGTGTTCCAGGGCAGTCTCCTGGACGATCTCCTTTCGGTGCGGGAAAACCTCACCGTGCGCGCGGCGTGCTACGGCATTCGCGGGAGGGCCTGGCTCAACCGCCTTGCGGAACTCGACGATCTCTTGTCGCTTTCGGACATCCTCAATCGTCCGTTCGGGCGGCTCTCGGGCGGACAGCGCCGCCGCGCGGACATTGCACGCGGACTTGTCAATTCTCCGCAGCTGCTCTTCCTGGACGAACCGACCACGGGACTGGATCCGCAGACCCGCAAGACGGTATGGGAGACGGTCGGCCGTCTGCGTCTGGAAACGGGCATGACCGTCTTTCTCACGACGCACTACATGGAGGAGGCCAATGCCTCCGATCGCGTGATCATTCTCGATGCGGGTCAGATCGTCGCCGACGACACGCCCGCACGCCTCAAAAATGCGTATTCGCGCAACTATCTCTGTCTGTATGGGACGGACATGGCGTCCTTGCAGGAGACGGGCATCCCCTTCGAAGAGGCAAACGGCGGCTTGCGCGCCGCCATGTCTCCCGCCGAAGCGCGCGCATTTCTTGCAGCGTACCCGGCGCTTTCCCGCGATTTTGAGTTCGTCAAGGGAGATATGGACGACGTGTTCCTTGCCGTCACCGGAAAAAAACTAGCGGAAGGGAGGGGTTAAATGAACGGATACGCGCTTTTGTCGCTCACGCGCCGTAACTTGAAAATATTCCTTAAAGACAAGGCAAATGTCTTTTTCTCCCTTCTCGCGCCCCTCATCGTGCTTGCGCTCTATGTGCTCTTTTTGGGAAGACTTCAGGAGGACGGCCTCCTTTCCGCGCTTGAGGGAATGGGCGTTACGGGGGCGGAGGGTCTCATCTCCGATTTTTCGGACAGCTGGATGCTTGCCGGCTGCATGTCCTGCGCGTGCATTACCGTGCCGCTCTGTGCATGCGGCATCATGATCCAGGATAAAACGCGGGGCATTTCCTCCGATCTTTTCATCTCTCCCGTCGCGAGATGGGTGACGCCCGCGGCGTATTTCTGTTCGGTCGTTGCGGCAGGTCTTGTGATCGGCGCCGTAGTGCTCTGCGTGTGCTTTGTCTGGCTTGCGGCGGCGGGCGCGTGGCTTCTGTCCTTCCGGGACGTGCTCGGCTGCATTGCATCGCTCGTGCTCTCCGTCGTTTCCTCCTCCACGCTGCTCGTCTTTGTAGTCGGGTTTTTCCGCTCGCAGGGGGCTTTTACGGCGCTCAACGTCATATTCGGTACCGTTGTCGGCTTTCTCATCGGCGCGTACATGCCCATCACCTATTTCCCGGAAGCGATTCAGCAGTTTACTTTCTTTCTTCCCGGAAGCTATACGGCAGGGCTGTTCCGCAATTTCATGATGCGCGGCCCGCTTGCGGAGATCGCCGGGCTTTCGCCTGCCTTTGCACAGGGGTTGGAGAGCGAATTTTCTCTCACGTTTGACTTTTTCGGCGCGGAGGTGGGCATCGGCGATATGTTCCTCGCTCTCGCCGTCGCAGCCGTCTTGTTTGCGGCGCTCAACGTACTCGTTGCGGTTCTGCGCCGCAGAAAAAAATCGTAAAGGAGAATCCCATGCAGGAAACAATGTCCTCTCCCATCTGCGGCGAAGAGGTCGTGCGGGCGGAGAATCTGCGAAAGACGTTTACGCTTTCGCGCAAGCAGCAACGGCTGGAACACACGTCGTTTACGCGCAAAGTTGCCGTGGACGGACTTTCGTTTTCCGCCTACCGCGGCGAGATCTACGGACTTCTCGGCCCCAACGGCGCGGGAAAGACGACGACGCTGCGCATTTTGTCCACGCTCATCGCCCCCGATTCGGGCGACGCCCTCGTATGCGGGCATTCCGTCCTTCGGGAGCCGCAGAAGGTGCGCGACGTCATCGGGTTCATGACGAGCGAACTCAAACTGGAGGGGTTCTTTACGCCGTCCTATCTGTTTGACTTCTTCGGCGCCATGCACGGCGTGGAAAAGAGCGTGCTCGCAAAACGCAAAGGGGAGCTGTTCGAGCGCTTCGGCATCGACCGCTTTGCCGAGGTCAAGGTGCGCGACTTGTCCACGGGTATGCTGCAAAAAGTCTCCCTCGTCGTCGCCATTGTACACGATCCCGCCGTCATCATCTTTGACGAACCGACAAACGGACTGGACGTGCTCACCGCCAAGGTCGTCATCGACTTCCTCGCCGAGCTCAAAAGCATGGGAAAGAGCATTCTCCTCTCCACGCACATCTTCTCGCTCGTCGAAAAACTGTGCGACAGAGTGGGGATCATCATCGACGGAAAAATGGCCGCGGACGGAAAACTCGCAGACGTATGCGGGGAAAAGAGCCTCGAGGACGCTTTCTTCGACCTCTACAAGTGCGTTAAGGGGGAGACGATATGAAACTTCTCGCGCTCATGAAAAAGGAATTTGCGCGCTTTTTCGGCGATCCGAAACTGCTCGTGACCATGATCTTGCCCGGCGTGCTCATCTATTTCATCTATTCCGTCATGGGCTCTGCCATCTTCGGCGGCACGGAGCCGCAGACGTATGCGTTTACGGTGTACGTCTCGGGAGAGTCCGCCGTGACCCGAACCATTCAATCGGCCGTCGAGGAGAACGGCTGGACGGCGGAATTTCTCGCCATTCCCGCAGAGGGGGCGCAGACAGTCGATGAGGCGGCCGAAAAGGTGAACAGCGGCGAGGCAACGGCGCTTCTTGTCTTCAGCGAAGGCTTCGATGACGCGATCGCGGGCGGCGGGACGGCATCCGTTTTGCCTTCAGCCGATCTCTTGTATAACTCGGGCGAGGACGCGAGCAGCGCCTTTGCGTCGCTCGCGGGTGCGATCCTGGACGCCTACGGCCGGACCTTCGTCTTTACCATGACCGACTCCGCCGACGCTTCCGACATCGCCCGCAACATCGTGGCAGGCATTCTGCCCATGCTCATCGTCGTCTTTGTGTTCTCTGCCTGTATGTCGGTCACGCTCGAATCGGTCGCCGGCGAAAAGGAACGCGGCACGCTCGCCACGATCCTCGTCACTTCCGCCCGCCGTACCGATATCGCCCTCGGGAAAGTCCTCCCGCTCTCCTGCGTCTCCCTCATCGGCGCTGCCTCCAGCTTCCTCGGCGTCGTGCTCTCCCTGCCGACCCTCATGGGAATCTCGGTGGACGCCGCCGTCGCAGGCATCGGCGCTCTCGGCTATTTCCTGCTCTTTTTGCTCATCGTCTCTGTCGTGCCGCTCATCGTCTCGGCCATCGCCACCGTCTCCACGCTCTCGCGCACCGTCAAGGAGGCCTCCGGCTATACCAGCATCCTCATGATTCTTCTGATGGTGCTCTCCGTCGTCTCCGCGTTCGTCGCAGGCATCGGCGACTGGGTCGTCGCCGTCCCCGTTCTCAATGCCGTCGTCGCCTTGCAGGGTATCCTCACGGGCGCTCCCGTCCTCTGGAAATGCCTCGTCGCCTTCGGCTGCAACCTCGTCTATACGGCGCTCCTCGTCCTCGTCATTGCGCGCCTCTTTTCCAGCGAACGCGTCATGTTCGGGAAATAACCGTTTTTGCCACGGGCAAAAAATTGCGGTTTGAAAGGGATTGTTTTACAGACAGCGAATCAAGGTGCGGAAGAGAGTTCCGCTCGGGCGGAGATTCGGGACTCGAGAGAGAGTTTCTCTCGGACAGCGAATCGGGACTCGGGAGAGGATCTTGTTTCGGACAGGAAATCGGAGCTTGAAAGTTTTCTGTTCTGGCTGAGAATCACGGTTTGAAAGAAATTGTGCTTCGGACAAAAAAACGGCTCCGAACGGGAGCATATTCCGACAAAAAAGAAGCGGCGGCGCTTCTTTTTTTGTTTGCGCTTTTTTCGCCAAAAACTACTAAATATTGCCCGAAGACCTTGCCATCGAACGCAAAATATGGTATAATATCCGAAACAGCGATTGTCTTTTTTACGAGGTATCTATGGCTCAGCAGCATTATGACGCGGGCGATATCACCATTCTCGAGGGCTTGGACGCCGTCCGTCTGCGCCCGGGAATGTATATCGGCTCGACGGGTGTAAGGGGACTTCATCATATCCTCTGGGAGATCGTCGATAACGCCATTGACGAGGCCGCTAACGGCTACTGCGACAAGATCGACGTGCGCATCTATAAGGACGGAAGCGCCTCCGTCGAGGACAACGGACGGGGCATTCCCACCGACATTCACCCCAAGACCAAGGTCTCGGGCGTGCAGGTCGTCTTTACGCAGCTCCATGCGGGCGGAAAATTCGACGAGCACAACTATTCCTTTTCGGGCGGTCTGCACGGCGTCGGCGCGTCCGTCACCAACGCGCTCTCCAAATGGCTGAACGTGCGCGTCAACAAGGACGGCGACACCTGGGAGATGCAGTTCCACTCCTACTTCGACAAGGAGAAAAACAAATACGAGTCGGGGATTCCCGTCGAACCGCTGCATAAGACGGGGAAGTGCGGCAAGGCGCACGGGACGTTCGTGCATTTCATGCCCGACGACGCCGTCTTTTCCACTACGGAATTTCAGCTCTCGACCGTTTCGCACCGCCTGCGCGAGCTGGCCTTCCTCAACAAGGGGCTGACCATCACGCTCACCGACGAGCGGATCACCGCGAACGAGTTCGTCGAAAACGACGACGAGGACCAGACCCGCCAGCTCGATCTCATGGGGGCGACGCAGCCCTATTCCGTGACCTTCTGCTACAACGGCGGGATCGCCGATTTCGCGGCCTACCTCAACGAGGGAAAGAGCAAGCTCTATGCCCAGCCGCTCTACTACCGCGGCGAAAAGGACGGCATTCTCGTCGAGTTCGCCATTCAGCATACGGGCGAGTTCACCGAGAGCCTCTTCTCGTTCGTCAACAACATCCCCACGCCCGAGGGCGGCTATCATGAAATCGGCTTCCGCGGCGGCATTACCCGCATGCTCAACGACTACGCCCGCGACAGCAAACTGCTCAAGGACAAGGACGCCAATCTCCTCGGTGATGACTTCCGCGAAGGGCTCACCGCCGTGCTCTCCATCAAGATGAAGAACGTCCAGTTCGAGGGCCAGACCAAGACAAAGCTCGGCAATCCCGAAGCCCGCTCTCCCGTGGAGAGCTGCGTGGTGGAGGGCCTGCGCTCGCTTGCCGCCGACCCCAAGAACAAAAAGACCTTCGACGACATCATCAAAAAGGCACAGGGCGCCGCCCGCGTCCGAATCGCGGCGCGTCAGGCCAAGGATACGGCGCGCGCGAAAAACTCCATCGATTCGCTCACGCTCGTCGGCAAACTCGCCGCCTGCTCGGGCCGAAAGGCGGAGCTCAACGAACTGTTCATCGTCGAGGGCGATTCCGCAGGCGGTACCGCCAAACAGGCACGCGTCAGACAGTATCAGTCCATTCTCCCTCTGCGCGGAAAACCGCTCAACGTCGAGAAAAAACGCCTCGATCAGGTGCTCGCCAACGAGGAGATCCGCACCATCATCTCCGCCCTCGGCGCAGGCGTCGGAAATGACTTCAACCTCGATAAGATCAACTATCACAAGGTCATCATCCTCTCCGATGCCGACCAGGACGGCTTCCACATCCGCTGTATCCTGCTCACCTTCTTCTACCGCTATATGCGTCCGCTCGTCAATGCCGGACACGTCTATATCGGCATGCCGCCGCTCTACAAGGTCTACAAACAGAACGGCAACGTCGAGGAATATGCCTACGACGATGCCGAATTGCAGGAGAAAATCGAAAAAGTGGGCAGGGGATACCTCATCCAGCGCTATAAGGGCCTCGGCGAAATGAGCGCCGAACAGCTCTGGGATACCACCATGGATCCCATGCGCCGCAACCTCACGCAGGTCACCATCGAGGACGCCGCCGCGGCAGAGGACATGATCACCACGCTCATGGGCGATCGCGTGGAGGGACGCAAGGAGTTCCTCAACCGCAACGCCAATTTCAACAAGACGGATACCTTCCTGGACCGCGTGAAACTCAAGAAGGAGGGCGCAAATGAAGACTGATCCCAAAAAACAAGAGACGCCAAAGGGGACTTTGTTCGTAACGCCTCTCGAAGAGGTGCTCCCGCAGTCCATGCTCCCGTATGCGGAGTTCGTCATCCTCGACCGCGCGCTTCCGCGCGTGGAGGACGGACTGAAACCCGTTCAGCGCCGCATTCTCTACACCATGTACGAGATGGGCCTCACGCCCGACAAGCCGCATAAAAAGTCGGCGCGTATCGTCGGCGATTGCATGGGTAAGTATCACCCGCACGGGGATTCTTCTGTCTACGATGCGATGGTGCGCATGGCGCAGGACTTCAACATGGGCCGCACCCTCGTCAACGGACACGGCAACTTCGGCTCGGTGGACGGCGACCCCGCCGCCGCCATGCGCTATACCGAAGCAAGACTCGAACCGCTCGCCCTCGAATTGCTGCGCGACATCGAGAAAAACACCGTTCCGTTCTCTCTCAACTTCGACGACTCCCTCAAAGAACCCGATATGCTGCCCGGCCGCTTCCCCAATCTTCTCGTCAACGGGGCATCGGGCATCGCCGTCGGCCTTGCCACCAATATTCCGCCGCATAACCTCGCCGAGTGCATCGACGGCATTGTCGCCTACATCGACAAGCCGACCATCAGGCTCAACGAGATGCTCAAATATATCCCCGCGCCCGATTTCCCCACGGGCGGGTATATCATCGCCAACGAACTCAATCAGGGCTATAAGACGGGGAAGGGCCGCATTACCCTGCGCGCCAAGGTGCGCGTGGAGGACGGCGACAACGGCAAGAAAAACATCGTCATCACCGAGCTTCCCTACCAGGTGAACAAGGCGACGCTTCTGCGCAAGATCGCCGATCTGCGCGAGGAGAAGAAAGAGGAGCTTGCCGCCATCTCGCGCGTGCAGGACGAGTCCGACCGCGAGGGCATCCGCGCCGTCGTGGAAGTGCGCCCCGAGGGCGACGTTCAGAAGATCCTCAGATTTCTCTACAAATACACCGATCTCGAGACGACGTTCGGCATCAACATGGTCGCCATCGCAGGCGGAAAGCCCATGCTCATGGGCCTCATGGACATCATCCGCTATTACGTCAACTACCAGCGCGAAGTCGTGCTGCGGCGTACGCGGTTCGACCTCGCCGCCGCCAAGGAGCGCTGCCATATCCTCGAAGGTCTCATCATCGCCGTGCGCAACATCGACGAGGTCGTCAAGATCATCAAGAACGCCGACTCCACTTCGGATGCCCGCGACAAACTGCGCAAGCGCTTCGATCTCTCCGAAAAACAGGCGCAGGCCATCCTCGATCTGCGCCTTGCCCGCCTCACCAAACTCGAGGTCTTCAAGCTGGAAGAGGAGCTTGCCCGTCTCAAAGAACTCATCGAAAAGCTGACGGCCATCGTCAACAGCCAGAGAAAACAGCTCGACGTCGTCAAAGAGGAGATTCTCGAGATCAAGAAAAAATACAAGACGCCCCGCAAATCCGTGCTCGTCTTCTCCGAGGACGAGGCAGAGGCCGAACGCGCCGACGTCAAGACACCCGGCGTGCAGTCCGTCGCCTGCATTACGGGGGACGGCAAACTCAAATGTATGTCGGAGCGCAACTTCACCGCCTCCAATAAGACGATCGGCGATTCCTCCAAACCGAATGCCGTCGTCCTCGGCGAGATTCCCCTTAAATCCGACGAACAGATCCTCGTCGTCTCCGACCGCGGCAACGTCTTCCGCCTGTACGGCGGCAATGCCGCCTGCAAGTTCTCCGATCCCGGCTTTACGCTCTCCGAACTCTTCGAGGACGCCGCCGAGGACGAACGCCCCGTCGCGCTCCTCCCCGGCGAACCCGGAAACGGAAATCTCCTGTTCATCACCGCAAAGGGAATGCTCAAAAAGACCGCCTGGTCGGAGTATGCCGTCGGCAAGACCATGTATCAGGGCATCCGTCTCAATGAGGGCGATCGCGTCCTCACCGTTCAGCCCGACGTGGACGAAGAGGGTGAAACGGTGTTCTTCGTCACGCGCGGCGGGATTTGTCTCAACGCCAAAAAGGACGATATCCCCCTGCAGGGCAGGGTTTCGGGCGGCGTGAAGGGCATCAACCTGAAAGAGGGCGACGAGGTTGTCTTTGCTTCCCAGATCGACGGCGAGGGCGAGATCGTCTTTGCCACGACGGACGGCAGATTCAAACGCGTTATCGCGGCGCAGATCGACCCGCTGCCGCGCTATCGCAAAGGCGTTCAGATCTCTGCGTTGAAGACCGAAAAGATCCTCTTTGCCGACTACGTGCGCGAACCCTATGTCCTCGCAATCGTCCGCGACGACGGCACGATGACCGAACTCTGCACCGAGGACGTCCCCATCGACACCACAAGTACGCGCGGCCGCCCGCTCAAGGGCGTCAAATGGAAGCCGGTCTCTGTCTTTGCCATGAAGTACCGCAAAGTGGAAAACTGAAAAGCGCGAAACGGAATAGCACGAAACGGACGGCCTTCGGTTTAACGTATTCGGCTTTTGAATGCTCTGCGTGCGCGGAGCGCCTGTCACGGCGTTCGGAGCGCTGCGCATGGTCAGATTGCCGGATATGTTTTTTAGAAAACTTCGTATGCGCGAAGCGCCTGACATCTTTATTGAAGAGCGGCACCTTTTTCGGGGCCGCTTTTTTCATTTTCCGCAAAAAAGTGCATAATCCCTCATGAACCGACATAGGATTTACCAATGTGAATCAGCGGGGGAATGTCTATGTGGGAGAGCATTGCACAACGTGCCATTGCGTGCGGAGAGTACATCGTGCGCACAAAATGCACCGTGCGGGCGTGCGCCGAACATTTCGGCATGAGCAAATCGACGGTACATAAGGATACGGAACGGCTCGCCGCTTTGAACGGGACGCTCTGGGAACAGGTACGCGACGTCCTCGGCGTCAATCTGCGAGAGCGCCATCTGCGCGGAGGAGACGCCACGCGCCGAATGTACGCACGCCGCCGCGCCGACAAAACGAAAACGTCGCAATGACCGCGCACCGCGGCTTTCCGAAGGAAAAGCGGGCGAGATTTTTGTGAGGGGTGCGAAAATAAGTCTGCAACGGTTCTTTGAGCGCAAACGGGGAATGCAGAGGGAGAAATTCCGTGAAAGGCGCTACCGCGCAGGGGGGCCTTGACGTAGAAGCACCGCGAAGGGCGGCTGGTTTGTATGGACGCCCAACACGGGAATGCCGCAAAGACCGTTACTGCGCAGGGGGGCTCAACGTGTAAACGCCGCGGAGGGCGTCGGCTATCGGTTGGCGGTGCAAACAGGCAGGACTGTCGCGAGCGGCTGATCGGTGCAGGGTGCCTTAATATGGAAGCGCCGCGAAGAGCGTACTGTCTGAGTGGAGTTGCAAGCGGAAAAATTTGCCTTCGGCGGGGACGTCGCGACGCGCGTCCCCGCCGAAGTGCCGTGTCTTGCGGAAGAAGTTTCCCGTGTTTTTCACATTGGGAGCGCTTGTCAAGGTCTGACGATTGTGCTATAATACACATAACTATGGAAGAGAAAACGACAGAAAAATATCTCGGGATCGACGTAGGATCCACGACGGTGAAGGCCTGTCTCATGGAGGAAGGGGGGAAGATCCTCTATTCCTCCTATGTGCGGCACTATTCGCGCGTGCGGGAATGCGTCCTCTCGGAATTGGAGAAGATCCGCCCGCTTGCACAGCGCTTTCATGTCTGTATCACCGGGTCGGCCGGGCTGGGCATCGCACAGCGGGGCAAAATTCCCTTCGTGCAGGAGGTGCAGGCGGCGTTCGGCGCCATCCGCAAGCTCTATCCCGATACCGACGTCGCCGTGGAACTGGGCGGCGAGGACGCCAAGATCATCTTCGTCACGGGCGGCACCGAACAGCGCATGAACGGGAGCTGCGCGGGCGGCACGGGCGCATTCATCGACCAGATGGCCACGCTCCTAAACCTCTCGGTGGAGGAGATGGACGCGCTCGCCCTGAAAGCGGAGCGCGTCTATCCCATTGCCTCGCGGTGCGGGGTTTTCGCTAAATCCGACATTCAGCCCCTGCTCAATCAGGGCGTGAGCAAGGCGGACATCGCCGCCTCCATCTTTCAGGCCGTCGTCGATCAGACCGTATCCGGTCTCGCACAGGGACGCAGGATCAAGGGAAAGGTGCTCTTCCTGGGCGGCCCGCTCTTCTTTCTCAAGAGCCTGCGCAAGGCGTTCAAGACGACCTTGCACCTCGACGACGAGCACGCCGTTTTTCCCGATACCGCGCCCTGCTTTATGTCCATCGGCGCGGCGCTCTACGCCGCCGACGAGCGCGAGGAATCGCTCGAGGAGCTCTCTTCCCGTCTCGCCGTTCTCCCCGACGTCGACAGCATCGCGGTGGGGGATCCGCTCTTTGCCGATCACGCCGAATACGACGCCTTCGTCGCCCGCCATATGCGCAGCGACCTCGACTTTGAAAATATTCTCACCTACAGGGGAGACGCGTATCTGGGCATCGACTCCGGCTCGACGACGACCAAGCTCATGCTCATCACGCCCGACTGCAAAATTCTCTACTCCCATTATCAGACCAACAACGGACAGCCGCTCGACATCGTGGCGGACAAGCTGCGCGAGATCTATTCGCTGATCGGAGAACGCATCGCCATCCGCGGTGCGTGCGTCACGGGCTACGGCGAGGACATGATGCGCGCCGCGCTCAAGATCGATTTCGGTGTCGTCGAGACGATGGCCCATTTCAAAGCGGCGCTTCATTTTAACCCTGACGTCGACTTCATTATCGACATCGGCGGGCAGGATATCAAGTGCTTTAAGGTCAAAAACCGCGCCATTGACTCGATCATGCTCAACGAAGCGTGTTCGTCCGGGTGCGGCTCGTTCATCCAGACCTTCGCCAAGGCCATGGGCATGGAGATCGAAGAATTTTCCCGCCTCGGGCTGTTCGCCAAACACCCCGTGGAGCTCGGCTCCCGCTGTACGGTGTTCATGAACAGTTCCGTCAAACAGGCGCAGAAGGAGGGGGCAAGCGTCGAGGATATCTCGGCGGGGCTCTCGTCGTCCATCGTCAAAAACGCCATCTACAAGGTCATCCGCGCGCGGACGCCAGACGAACTCGGAAATCATATCGTCGTCCAGGGCGGCACCTTCCTGAACGACGCCGTTTTGCGCTCCTTTGAGAAGGAGACGGGCAAAGAAGTCATCCGTCCCGCCATTGCGGGGCTCATGGGCGCGTTCGGCGCCGCACTCTATGCCAAGGAAAATACGCCCGCGGACAAACTCATCAGCTCCATCGTCACCGAACCCGAACTGCGCGCCTTTTCTTATGCCTCCCGTTCGGTCACCTGCAAGGGCTGTACGTCCCATTGCACCGTCAATATTCTCACGTTTGCCGACGGCAGGCGCTTCATTTCGGGCAATAAATGCGAACGCGGGGCAGGCTTGCCCGTGCGCAAGGACGTCCCCGACATCTACAACTATAAATATGAAAAACTGCTTGCGCTCCCCGCGGAGAATGTCCCCGGCGCGCGCGGAACGGTGGGGCTTCCCGTGCAGCTCGTCATGTTTGAACAGCTTCCCCTGTGGACGGCCTTCTTCGAGACGTGCGGCTTCCGCGTCGTGCTCTCCGACCGCAGCTCCCGCGAACTCTACTTCCGCGGTCAGCACACCGTCGCGTCCGATACCGCCTGCTACCCCGCAAAACTCATGCACGGCCATATCGAGTCCCTTTTGGACAAGAACGTCGACTTCATTTTCTATCCCTGCGAGAGCTATAACCTCGACGAACACGACTCCATCAACCACTATAACTGCCCTGTGGTCGCCTATTATCCGGAACTCCTCAAGGCAAACAACGAGCGCCTGACGGAAGAGAACTTCGTCATGCCCTACCTCGACCCCAACAGCGAAAAGACGACGGTGCGCGCGCTGCACCGTGCGCTCGCACGCTGGAAACTGCCGTCTTCGCTCATCCGCCGCGCCTGGCGCGAAGGCCTTTCCGCCTATGCCGCCTTCCATGCGGACGTGGTGCGGGAGGGCAGACGCATTCTCGCGCAGGCTGAACAAGAGGGCAGACAGGTCATCGTCCTCGCCGGAAGACCCTATCACGCCGATCCCGAGATCAACCACGGAATCGGAAAACTCCTCAATTCGCTCGGGATCGCTGTCCTCTCCGAGGACGCCGTCTATGAGGAGGGCGATCTCGTCAAGGTCAACGTCCTCAATCAGTGGACCTACCACGCCCGCCTCTACCGTGCGGCCGAATTCGTCACTCGCCACAAGAATATCAACCTCGTGCAGCTCGTCTCCTTCGGGTGCGGCATCGACGCCATCACCACGGACGAGGTGCGCGCGATCCTGGAGAGCCGCGGAAAACTCTATACCCAGATCAAGATCGACGAGATCAATAACCTCGGCGTCGTCAAGATCCGTCTGCGTTCGTTGCTCGCCGCCATTGAAGAACTCGGAAGAAAGTCATGAAAGAGAATACCCCGCAAAAACCGACGGCCGATTTCACCCGTCCTTATCCCGTGTTCACGCCTGCCATGAAGGCGACGCATACCATCCTCATTCCCGATATGCTTCCCTGGCATTTCGATCTGCTCGTACACGTCATGCGCCGCGCAGGCTACAAGGTGGAAGTGCTTCACAACGAGGGCCGTGCCGTCATCGACGAAGGCCTCAAACACGTCCACAACGATACCTGCTTCCCCGCACTCTGCGTCATCGGACAGTATCTCAATGCCCTTAAAAGCGGCAAATATGACCCCGATCATACGGCGGTTCTCATCACGCAGTCGGGCGGCGGCTGCCGCGCCAGCAACTACATTCCCCTCATCCGAAAGGCGATGGCGGCGGAGTTTCCGCAGGTCCCCGTCCTCTCCCTGAACTTCTCGGGCCTGGAAAAGGGGAACGGATTAAAGCTCACCGTTCGCGACTTCTTCCGTCTCGCGTATTCCATTTTCTACGGCGATCTCATCATGACGTGCTTCAACCAGACCAAGCCCTATGAAAAGACGCCCGGAAGCTGCGCCCGCGTCCGCGCGCAGTGCGTGGAACAGATGAAACGCGCGCTCGATGACGGTTCCTACAAAAATCTCAAAAAGTGCGCGACGTATCTTCTGAAATCGTTCGCGGCCGTTCCTGTTTCCGACGAAAAGAAGATCCGCGTCGGCATTGTCGGCGAAATTTACGTCAAGTATTCGCCGCTCGGGAACTCTCACCTCGAGGACTTTTTGCTCTCCGAAGGGTGCGAACCCGTCGTCCCAGCCCTCATGGATTTCATCTTGTACTGCGTCATCAACAACGTCAACGATGAAAAACTCTACGGCAAGGGGAAAAAGACCGCATGGCTCTTCGCCGTCGTCTATCGCTGGCTGTATGCGAAACAAAAGAAACTCATCGCCCTCATGAAAAAGACCCGCTTCGAGCCGCTTCATGACTTTGAACACCTCCGCCGCTGTGCCGATAAGGTGATCAACCAGGGCGTTAAAATGGGCGAGGGCTGGCTCATTCCCGCCGAAATGACCGCGCTCGCCGAGACGGGTACGGATAACATCGTCTGCGCCCAGCCCTTCGGCTGTCTGCCCAATCACATTGCCGGCAAAGGTGCCGTGCGCGCCGTCAAACAGCTCCACCCCGACGTCAACATCGTCCCCGTGGACTACGATCCGTCGGCGACGCGCGTCAATCAGGAAAACCGCATCAAACTCATGCTCGCAACCGCCAAAGAACATACCCTCGATTTGAAATCTGCCGATCCCGCGAAGGCTCGGTGATCGTTCTTGGGTTTTACAGACGTGCAGGTTACTCCCTGCGCGTCTTTTTTTGTGCTGATTCTTTGTCGGGAAGCGTTGTGTTTGCGCGCGGAGGCGTGTTCCTGCGAAAATCGGGACGAGCAGAAGGGGACAGGGAAGAGAGGGGGGCGGTGTGTCATTTTGCGGGGAAAGCGCTGACGGGGGTGAGAGCATGGAGCGGGGCGGACGGAAGAGAAATGGAGGAAGGAGGGCTGGGGTGTTGTGCGGACTTTGACGGAGAATGCACTTTGATTACGGGAAGTTGCGGGTGAGCACAACGGAATGGCAATGGACGGTTGAAGCGGGCGAGAGCAACGGGATGGCAATAGACGGGCAAAAACGGGCGGAGCAAGGTGATCGGGTGCGCTTTGGCGGGGCGACGTTACCTCGTGCAGAGTCCGGATTGCGCACGGGGGATAAGAAACGTGGCGGGGAATGGCGTACGGAAAAGAAGGATGGCGGCAAACAGAGAAGAGAGAGTGCGGCCAAAGGTGAAAGAATGAAAAAAGCGGGGGGAGCAAGTGAGCGGCGCGGGACAACGGGACAAGACGCGATGCGCCATACAGAAAATCCGTGACAAAAAGCGCCCCGAAAGCCGATCGGCTTTCGGGGCGCTTGTCTGCGTCGCCTTGTTTTCAGACGGTTCTGCGGCAGGGTGTCAGTCGTTGATGCCCTTCTGCTTTTCGTTTTCATACGGGGTATTGTAGAGTTCGGCGGGGTTGAGCTTGAAAACGGGCTTTCCGTTTGCGTCGAACCCGACTTTCAGGACGTGTGCGTGGCGGTTGTGGTCGTCCAGCGGATCGCCGACGATCTTTTCATAGTCGCGGAAGTGCAAAAGCGTGAGCACTTCGTCGTCATCGCCGCGTACGAACGTGTTGTGGCCGGGGCCGTAGACCTTGAGCGCCGCGTCCGTTTTGAGAACGGGCCAGCGTTCCTTTTCCCAGCTTCTCGGATCGAGCAGGTCGGAATTTTCGTCCGCGCTCAACATCCCCAGACAGTAGCACGCGCCCGTCGCCGAGGCGGAATACGTCACATAGATCTTTCCCTTCGTCTCGGGGCAATGCAGAACGGCAGGCCCTTCGTTTACCCAGAATCCGCCGTCGCGTTCCCAGTCATAATCGGGCGAGGTGATGCGCACGAACACCGTCTTTAACTTGGTGGGCGTCTCCAGTTCGGCGATCAGAAGATCGGAAATGGGTTTCTCCGCCCGCGCACATCCGAATTTCTGCGCCCAGATCGCATACCACCTGCCCTTGTTCTCCAAAACCGTCATGTCAAGCGAGAAGTCGGTGAACGGGTAGGGATCGTTGGCGGCGGGCTCGATCGGAACGGCCTCGCCCCAGTCGTCCGTCATCGGGTCGTCTCCCTTGCAGATGAGCGCATAGGGGCGAATGTCCCAGACGTCCGGCACATGCCCCGCGGAAAAGTAAATGATCCACTTTCCCATGACATAGTGCAGCTCGGGCGCCCATATGTGCGAGGCAAGTGCTCCCGTCTCGTGCTTCTTCCATACCGTGCGCACGGGTGCGGTCGCAATGCCGTTCACCGTGTCCGCGCTGGAGAGCTCGATACGGTCATACAGCGGACAGGTCGCCGTAAAATAATATTTGCCGTTGTACTTGCACAGATAGGGGTCTGCTCGCTGCGGCAGAAGAGGAGAGAGGTAGGTTGTCATAAAGTTCCTCACAAGATAGTTTTTTTCGGAATGCGCGCGGGGCGCATCCGTCCTGTCTTTACAATACTACACTTTCTCGCCCTTGTCAACGGGGTCGTGCAAATTATTTGCGCAATTTTTTATACTTTTCCCAGGGGAGCAAGAAGAGATATACCCCGAGAATGACAAGCGCAAGCACCGTCAGGATGATGATGAGCGAAATGCGCAGAACTTCCGCATTGTCGCGGTCGAGCATGGCTTCCGTCACCACCGCGCTGTATGCGGGATCGCTCACGAGATATGCCGTGAATGTGCCGTCCTCATTTTCGGCAAGACGCACCTGGACGCGCTCCGTAACCGTCTGCTGTGTCCCGTCTTCCGCCGTGAACACAATGCCGTCCGCATTCGCTTTGAGATAGGCGAACTGGTATTCCTCGCCCTCCGTGAGCGAGGCGGGAATGTCCGAAAGATAGGACGCGGGAACCCATCCGCGTACCGTTTCGCGCGTAACGCTGTCGTCATATTCGATCAGAGCATAGGTGCGGTCGGGCGCTGTAAACGTCCCGAGAAGCTGCACCGCCGTGCCGCGCGCAAGGTTATTTGTCGCGAGCGGCGGGATTCCCTCCGTCGGCATGGGCTCGAGGCAGGGCGCATATGCGGCGCATACCGCATTGGAAAGCCACCGATCGCCGCTCTGCTCGGTGAAGGTGCCTTCCCGCGCAAGGATCGACTGCGCCTTGTACAGGCGTGCCGTATAGCTTCCGTCCGCTTCGGGGAACACGACGAGCGCATAGCCGCCCGCGCCTTCCGACGTCTCTGCCAGCAGGATTCCGCGGCGCTCTTCCACCGATCGGCCGTATCCGCGATAGGGGAAATAGGCGCTTTCCGAGGTGCGGAATTCCTCCAGATCGGTGTCAATGCCGACCGAACGCGCCGCAACGGTCACAAGAAGACCTTCCGCTTCGTGCAGCGAGAACGTCATCGCGCGCGCGCCGTCTTCCGCGATCTCGCCCAGCGTCGGGATTCCGTACAACGGCCCCGGCTGTCCCTCCGTGCTCGCATGGCTGACCACGACATAGTCCCCGAAGTTGAAATAGACCGCGTCGTCTTCGTATCCGAGCGCAAAGGAGCGGGGTGCCGTCTCGCCGCCCGCCGCATAGACAAAATCGCCGCCGTCCACCGAGGCAAACAGGACGCCGTTGCGGTACATGTCTTTGCCTAAAAGATAATAGAGATTGCCCTCGAAGTCCGCTTTCAGCGAGGTCGCCCCCGATGGCACGGCGTATCCGAGATCGGTCCCTTCTCCGCCCGCAAGAAAGGCCTCTTCCGTGAAGGAATACGCATTTCCGCTCGCATAGGAGACGTACAGCGAACCGTAGATGTCGCACGCAAGCCCCGTGGGGACGGCGCTTCCGACTTCGACCGTCTCACCGCCCACAACGCCGCGCGAGCCGTTGCTCTTGATGTAATAGGTCTCGCCGTACAGCACGGCAAGCCCCGCAATGTTCGCCCCCGAGAGCTGTGCCGACGTGAACGCCGTCTCGCCCGCCGCGTAGTCGCAGACATACACCTGCGCGCCCGAGGCATAGGCAATGCGCGATCCGTCCGTCGCGACCAGCGTGGGAGAGGTCTCGCACGGGACATAGGAATAGCTGTGCGCGGCAAGATCGTACACGCTCACGCGCGCATTGTCGGCGTCCGCCGTCACCAGAAGATCGCCCGCCCGCGCCGAGTCGGAGGCGTCCGAAAGACGGTTCACCGAGTCCGAGGCCGCCGCGATCTCATAGTCGGTAAAGGCTGCGGCGTTCTCCGTCACGGCGATCTCATGCACCGACGTCCCGCGGATACAGTAAAAATTGCCGTTCTCATAGGTGAGCGCGGACACGCCGCTCAGCGTCGGATCGGAGGACAGACAGACAGGGGTATCGCCCACCGCCGTCTGTCTGCGGAAAAATCCCGCCGCCGAGGAAAAATACAGGTACGTCCCGTCCGAACACACCGACGAGATCCCGAGCCGATCGTTGTAATCCGCAATGTCAAATCCGTTGTAGTCCACGAACATCCCGTTTCCGTCCGAGTAGTACACCGTCCCGCCGACCACGCAGTAGAGCATATTGTTCGCCCACGTCAGCCACGGCTCCGTACCCGTCGAAAGGGTTCCGAGCGACGTCCCGTCACTCGAAAGATCGTCCAGCGAACGGCGCGCAAGCGTCATCTGACTCCCCGCAATGACCGCCGTGTACAGCGTGTTTCCCACAATGAGAAAGGTCGAACAGTTGAGCGGGTCAATGCGCTGCGCCGTCCCCGCCGTGCAGTCGTACTGCCAGAAGGAATTGGACGTCCCGCGCTGCGTGAAATACAGCTGCTCCCCCGAAAACTGGATCTTCGTGATCGTTGCGTCTGCCGTGTATGAGAGATAGGTCTCATTCGCTCCCCGTTCGTACAGATAGAGCGTGTTCCCGTCGGCAACGGCAATGTATTTTTCCGAAAATGCAACGTCGGCAGGATTTTCCAGCGCAAGATATTGCTCATAGCTCGCGGGAAGGAACAGCGACGCGTTCTCGACCGTGAGAACGGCTGGCTGCGTCGGCGCCGTTTCGGCTGCGGTTGCGGTTGTTCTTTGCGGGATTACGCCCGCCACCGTCCCCATCGCAAGCAGAACGGCAAGCGCGGCGCCCGCACTCTTTCGTATCGTCATGCTCCCATTATAACACGCGCGCGCGAAAAATACAATTCTTCATCGCATTCTTCCCGAAAAAACTTTTCGGGCCTTTTTTTGCCCGAAATTCGCCTTTTCCCGCGTTTGTCCGTCGGAAACAGCCGAATGATGGGATTTGACAGGGGGCGCGGAAGGGCAGGACAGCGGGAAGGGCCCGAACGGGAAATAAAGGGCGGGGGAGGCGCGGAGAGGCGAGGTGCGGAGAGGCGTGACGCGGAGAGGGGGAGGGCGCGGAGAGAGAAGGCACGGAGAAATGCAAAAGGGGGCGTAGGAAAGGAGCGAGAAGAAACACGATAAGGGCGAGCTCAGGAAAGAGGGTAACGAGGGGACGGGAAAAGAGGAGGGGGCGGAAAACGAGGGAGGACGGTCGGCTCAAAGAGGGATCGGGCAGGAAACGAGAGCGGCGGACAAGGGGACGCTTAAAAAGAGCATTGACGAAAACAATCAAATTATTTTGGCATACAGGCACCCATCTGGCAACATAAAATGATATGATAAAAATACAAACAAATGTTCGGATTTCGTTCGCCCCATGGCGGACGAGAAAGGAGGTCCCGAATGGCGTATGAATATGTCAAAGTCATTCTGTATGCCTACCCGCATCTGGCGGCGCTTGCCGATGCGGCGGGCGTTGCGGCGGAAAACAAGGCGCTCCTGTCCTTCCGTTCGCGCAGGGGGACACTCGAGGAGATGGAGCGCGTGACGGAGGAGCTTGCGGTGCGTTCCCGTCTGCTGCGTGTGCGCACGGCGGCCGACGCCTTTGTGCGCAGCTGTTCCGAAGAGGAATGTTTTTTGCTCGAGTACCGATATTTTCGGCGCAGGAAAAAGCTCAAGGGGTATGCCGAGTTTGTCGTGCCCTGGTCGGAGCGGACGTATTTTCGCAGACAGAGCGCTCTTTTGAAACGAGCCGCAAGCAGTTTTGCGGCGCAGGGCTGGACAAAAGAGGCCTATGACGAGGCATTTTCTTCGTATTCGCCCTTTTGCAAGCTCCTGCGGGCGATCGCGGACGGGCGGGAGAGCGCCGTCACGGCGCGGCGGGAAACGTGCGGATTGGTCTTTGCGGGGCGTCAGAATTCCTGCTGTTCGCGCGGAGGCTTTTTCCCGCGCAGCAAGATGACGGCAACCGCGACCGCGGCCACGCACGCCAGCACGATGACGACGATCTGCACCGCACCCGGAGCGTCGTTGCCCGCGGGCGGGACTTCTTCTCCTTCGCCGGACGTGCTCTGAAGGTAGTCGTCGTTGTGCTCGTATTCGGGCGGCGCGTCGGCGGGGATGTAGCCGAACTTGTCCCCCGAAAGGACATACAGATACAGCTGATCGCCTTCGTAGCGGTCGCCGTAGTAGACGAACGTGCGCTCGCTGCTCACAAATTCGTCCGTCCCGAGGCCGCCCGTGTCGGGCAATGTGTACGTCACGGTGATCTGTTTGCGCAGATAGGGACGCACGGGGACAAAGTCCACAAAGGTCAATGCGTCCGTGCGACAGTAGCCAAGCAATTTCTTGTAGGGCGCGTCGTCCGTCTGATATTCCACCGTACAGAACAGCTCGCCCTCGTCGAGGACGCGCACATAGTAGGTCTGCGGCAGAAGAAAGAGCTTTTCGTCTTCGTCCGCGGAGGCGTAAAACCACACGTCCCCGACGGCAACGGCATAGCTGTCCTGCTCCGCCGCGGCGGCCGTCGTGCGCGCGGGCAGCAAAAGCGCCGCGAGCGCCAGGATAAAAACAATCCATCGTTTCATACGCGCTATCGTAGCGCATTCCGACGTGCGGGAGGGGGAGAGTTTTGCCGAATGACAACGAATTATCGCTGAAACTGCGTGCCGTGGAAAAAGAGCTCGCGCGCAGAAGGGCGTCCGATCATCTCGCCCGCTACAATACGGGCCGAAAAAAACATAAAAAACAGCTTGCCTTTCACAAGTGTAAAAAACGCAATCGCTGGGTGTTCGGCGGAAACCGCTCGGGCAAGACGGAGTGCGGCGCGGTAGAGGCCGTCTGGATGGCCCGCGGCATTCACCCGTATCGGAAAAACCGCAAAGACGTGTTCGGCTGGGTGGTCTCGCCCACGCTACAGGTACAGCGGGACGTCGCACAGAAAAAAATCCTCTACTACCTGCGCCCCGACTGGATCGCCGATATCGTCATGGTGAGCGGCAGAAAGGACAATCCCTCCGCGGGCATCGTCGATCAGATCGTCGTCAAAAACGTGTTCGGCGGAACGAGCGTCATCGGCTTCAAGAGCTGCGATCAGGGCAGAGAGCGCTTTCAGGGAAGCTCGCTCGACTTCGTGTGGTTCGACGAGGAACCGCCCCGCGACATCTACGAGGAATGCCTCATGCGCGTCCTCGACAAGGAAGGGGACATCTTCGGCACCATGACGCCCCTCAAAGGCCTGACCTTCGTGTATGAGGAGATCTACCTCAACCGCGGCGAAAATCCCGAAGTCTGGTACGAATTCATGGAATGGGGCGACAATCCCTTTCTCTCCAAAAAAGAGATCGCCATGCTCTCCCAAAGCCTTGATCCCGCCACCCTCGAATCGCGCCGCTACGGCCGCTTTGCCGCACGCGAAGGCCTCGTCTATCCCGAGTTCGACGAACGCGTCCATGTCATCGAACCCTTTCCCGTCCCCCCCGAATGGCAGGCAGGCATCGCCATCGACCCCGGCCTTAAAAACCCGCTTTCGGCTCATTTTTATGCCGTCGACTGGGACGGAAATGTCTACGTCATCGCCGAACATTATGCGGCGGGTCACGATATCGACTACCACGCTCACGCCATTTTGGAACTCAGCGCCCGCCTCGGCTGGAAACGTGATGCCCGCGGACGCGTGGAGGCGCTCATAGACTCCGCGGCTTCGCAACGCACCCTCGCGGCCGAAAAATCGGTGTCGGAACTGTTCGCCGAACGCGGCATCCTCGCCGATATGCACGTCGACAAAGATCTCTTTACGGGCATCGAGCGCGTCAAGAGTTACCTCAATCGCGAGAACGGATTGCCCGATCTGTATGTCTTTTCGGGTTGTACCAATATGATCCGCGAATTCAAAAGCTACTTCTGGGGAAGCGGCGATACGCCCGTCAAACGCGACGACCACGCAATGGACGAACTGCGCTACTTCCTCATGAGCCGACCGCGCCCCGTGCGCGAGGGAGAGACTCCCGGTCCCATTACCCGCGACAAGGAACGCCGCATCCGCGCTCTCCTGCGCGCCAGACGGACGGGCAGACATTGAACGGGTTTTTGCGCCCCCTTGCCCGAAGCGAGGGGAAAGTCGCAAAAAGCACGGGCGGCGTCAGACAAAACAGGACACAGGGGGTTCCAAGAGGCGGGCGGAATGTTGCCCCGCGGGTCGTTGTGTACGGGCGGAAAGTATCCCGAGAGCGTTGCGCGGTGGGAAAGTGTACCCGTGGGACGCTGCGCAGGGGCGAGAGAGCGCCGCGCGAGCGGAAAGTGTGCCGCGGGACGTCGTTGCGCGGGGGCAAAAGCGCGCCGCAGGATGCCGCACAAATTTTTATGCAAGGAGGACGGTCTGTGCAAGACAGCGTATGATGCAGGATGACAAAGTGAGAGACGCGGTACTCAAAGTCGCCCTCGGCTTTCAGGTGGAGGAGGTGACGGAGGAGTATGACGCGCGGGACGGGGAACTGAAACTCGTCAAACGGCGGGAGACCCGAAAGGACATTCCGCCCGACTTAAAGGCAGTCAGGCTTCTGCTGGAGGGGACGGACTATTCCGCGCTCTCCGACGAGGAGCTGGAGGCGGAGCGCGAAAAACTCATCGGCGCGCTCGCTGCGGAGCAGAAGGAGAAACCATCATGACAGAGAAAGAAAAACTCAGGGAACGGCAGGAAAAACAGCGCGTCGAGGCGCTCGTGCGGGACGTCCGTTCCGACTTCGAGCGGCGGCGCAGGGCCCGCAGGACGCTCGAACGGGGCTGGGAGCTCAACATGAACTTTGTGAGCGGCAACCAGTTCTGCGACATCAATCCCGCGGGGGAACTCGAGGAAGAGGCCGCGACGTTCTACTGGCAGTCGCGCCGCTGTTTCAATCACATCGCGCCCACGCTGGATACGCGTCTGGCGCGGCTCGCCAAGGTGCGCCCGTCGCTCGAAGTGCGCGCCTTCTCGGACGCCGACGACGACATGAAGACCGCGCGGCTTTGTTCCAACATCCTGCGCGCGGTCAAAAACCGCATCGACCTCGACGGCATTGTCTCGGCCGCGACCCTCTGGTCGGAGACGTGCGGCACGTCGTTTTACAAGATCGTGTGGAACCACGAGGACGGAAAGGTCATCGGCGCCGACGCCGAAGGGCATTCGGTGCGCGAAGGCGACGTCAACGTCGTCGCGCTCTCGCCCTTTGAAGTCTACCCCGATGCGCTGACCGCCGAGAGCATGCAGGAGGTCAACAGCCTCATCCACGCCAAGGCCGTCCCCGTGTCCTATCTTCGCGATAAATTCGGCGTGGAAGTGCCCGGCACTTCCATCTCCGATTTCCCGCTCGCACCCTATGCTTCGGCGAGCGGCTGGAAGCGTCCCGCGGACGGGAAAGACCGGCCCGTCCTCGAGGATGCGGTCATTCTCATCGAACGGTATACCCGCCCCGACGGCGAACATCCCAAGGGGCGGCTGGAAATCGTGGCGGCTGACAAACTGTTGTACGAGGGAGACCTTCCCTACGAGAACGGCGACCGCGGCGAACGCGTCCTGCCCTTCGTGCGGCAGACGTGCATCGCGCTCCCGGGGGCTTTCTTCGGGACGAGCGTCGTCGATCGCATGATCCCGCTTCAGCGGGCGTACAATGCGGTCAGAAACCGCAAGCACGAGTTTTTGAATCGGCTCTCGACGGGGGTCATCGCCGTGGAGGACGGCTCGGTGGACGCCGAGGAACTTGCGGAGGACGGGCTGTATCCCGGGAAGGTGCTCGTCTACCGCAGGGGATCGGAAAAACCGGGCTTCCTCGATTGCGGCAGCATTCCCGCAGAGTTCGAGAAAGAGGAGGAGCGGCTCGCGAATGAGTTCGTGCTCGTCTCGGGCATGAGCGAGATCTCGCGCAATTCCGCGAACCCGACGAACGTCACGTCGGCAACCGGACTGCAGCTCCTCCTCGACCAGGACACCAACCGGATGCAGCTGAGCGCGGAGAGCGTCGGACGTGCGGTCAGAGAGGCGGGAAAGCAGATCCTGCACCTCTACAAGCAGTTCGCCGGCGCGCGCCGCGTGCTGCGCATGACGGGGACGGGCGGGGATACCGAACTCTTTGCGTTCTCACAGAGCGACATCTCGGCGGACGACGTTCAGTTCGAGCCGGGATTCGAGCGGACGGCGGATCAGAAAAAGGAGGACATCCTTTCCCTCCTTTCGCTCGGGCTCCTGCAGGATGCGGAGGGGAAACTCTCGGACGATACCAGAAACCGCGTGCTGGAAGCCATCGGGTTCGGTTCGTTCGAGAACGCGCGGGACATCTCGCATCTCCACCTCAAAAAGGCGGAACGTGAGAACCTCCTGCTGGCGCAGACCGATGTGGAGGCGGACGCCTACGATGATCACGCCCTGCATCGCACCGAACACGTCCGGGCATTGCTCTCGGGCGCGGAAAAAGATGAGGCGGTCCGCGCAAGGATCATGCGCCACCTTGCGTCGCACCGCGAAAAAGAAGGAGGAAAAGTATGACGGAAGAGGAGAACAAGGCGGAGAAACCCGCGGAGGCCGCAGTGCCCAACCTCGGAAAATTTCAGAACGTGGATGCCCTCATGCGCGCCTATCAGGAGCTGGAGGCGGAATTCACCCGTCGCAGTCAACGCCTGAAGGCTCTTGAGGCAGCTGCAAAGCAGCCTGCGCAGGAGCAGGGCTCGCCCGCGACGGCGCCCGAAACGCCCGTCGCGGAGGCGGACAGCGAAGCGCTGCTGCGCGCCGTCAGAGGGAACGAAGAGGTATGCGCGCGCATCGTGGGGGAATACCTCGCGTCGCTCTCGGGCGTACCCCTTCTGGCGGGGACGGGCGCAGGAATCGTCGCACCCGTCGAGAGGGCCACGACGCTCAAACAGGCCGGCGCTCTCGCGCTCGGCTATCTCAAACATCGTAAAAACGGAGGTTAATTTTTATGGTTACGACCACTTCGGCAGACGGCGTCCTGAAGTCTTATTACCTGGATGCCGTGGCAGAACAGCTCAACAAGACGGCAAATCCCTTGCTTGCCGCCATCGAACAGACGTCCTCGGACGTCTGGGGAAAGGACGTCCGCAAGGCCGCCGTGTACGGCGTCCACGGCGGCGTCGGCGCGGGCACCGAGGACGGAGCCCTGCCCGCTACGTCGGGTGGCGGCTATGCCCAGCTCACCGCAACGCTCAAAAATCTCTACGGCAGGATCGAGATCTCCGATAAGGCCGTGCGCGCTTCCCGCGGCGACGAGGGCGCGTTCGTCGACCTGCTCAATACCGAAATGGAACAGCTCATCAAGAGCTCGTCCTTCAACTTCGGCAGAATGCTCTTCGGCGACGGGAGCGGAAAACTCGGCACCGTCAGCAGCGTTTCCGGTACCACTTACACTATGGACAGCGTCCGCAACTTTGCGGTCGGCATGATCGTCGACATCATCGGCTCCGGCGGCGAAAGCGTCGCAACGGCACGCACCGTCACGGGCGTCGACTATGCGAACGGCACCATCACGCTCTCGGGCGCTTCCGCCACGAACGCGGGAAACTGCGGCGTCTACGTCCAGAACTCGCGCGATCAGGAGATCACCGGCCTCGGCGCCATCTTCTCTTCGTCCGAGACCCTCTACGGGCTCACGCGTGCCGATCATCCCTGGCTCAATCCCGTCAAGGTCGAGGTCGAAGGCGCCATCACCGAAAATGCCGTCCAGAAGGCCATCGACCTCGTCGAGGAGAGCGCCGGAAGCAAGGTGAACTTCATCGTCTGCTCGTGGGGCGTACGGCGCGCTCTCTTCAAGGTGCTCTCCGCCTATCGCCAGATCGATACCGTCGAGCTCGCAGGCGGCGCAAAGGCCATCACCTTCAACGGCATTCCCGTCGTCGCCGACCGCTTCTGCCCTTCGGGAACGATGTACCTTCTGAACACCGACGACTTCCGCCTGCACCAGCTCTGCGACTGGCAGTGGCTGGAAGGGGAGAACGGCAGAATCCTCGCACAGGTCCCCGGCAAGCCCGTCTATACGGCGACGCTCGTCAAGTACGCCGAACTCCTGTGCAGCCGTCCCTGCGGACAGGCCGTCCTCACGGGCATCACCGAAGAATAAGCAAAGGAGGGACGGTATGCTCATCAAAGACGTACTCATTCTGGCCGCAGAGGAGCTCGGACGGGCGGACTTCGTCCCTCTCATCGAGCAGGCCGCCGCATCGTCTGCCGCGCCCGACGGCGAGATCGCGACGCTGCTGCGCTGCTATCAGCTCGTCGAAAACGAAGTCGCCCTCGACCATTTTCCCCTCCGCGCAGAGGAGTCCTTTCTTCCCGCGGATGACGCCGTGCTCTTTACGCGCTTTTCCAAGGCACCCGTGGACGTGCTCGACGTCCGCGATGCCTGCGGGCGGCGCGTGGCGTTCACCGTCTATCCTTCCCGTCTCCTCCTGCCGCGCGGAACGGGCGAGGTGACCGTCGTCTATTCCTATGCCCCGACGTGCGCGGAGATCGGCGACCAGACGGCGTTCTCCGACAAGATCTCGGCGCGCCTGCTCTCCTACGGGGTGGCGTGCGAGTACCTGCTCGCGGGCGGACGGTACGCTGAAGCAGCCGTCTGGGATGAGAAATTCCATGCCGCCCTCAGCGCCGCAGGCCTGGAGCGCAGGAAACTCTCCGTTCCCGCAAGGAGGTGGGTATGAGCGTTCCTTCCAACAGACGGCACATCGTGCGCTTCAAAGCCGCCTCCATGCGGGCGGGCGAAGGACGCGTGCGCGCCCTCCGCCTCGATCATCTGCGGGAGGAAAAAGGTGCGCTCGTGTGTGCGGAAGGGGAGAGCACGGCGACAACACTTCCCTCGCTCACCACCGACATCTGGTGCGTCGGGGACCGACTTCTCGCCTATCGTGCCTCCCGCAAGACGCTCACCGTGCTCATGAACAACCGTATGTACCTTGTCGGTGAGGAGGTCATCCGCGTCGCGGAGATCGTCGAATCGAGCGGGGCAAAGAGCATCTTTGTCATCTGCCCCGACGGACTTTACCTGTTCTCCAATGTCGGCGTTTCGACGACCAAGTACGACCCTGCCCCCACGACGACCAACCTCGTTCTGTTCCACGAGCGCGTCATCGGGGCGGCGGGACAGCAGATGCGCTATACCGCTCCTTCGGACATCCGAAGCTGGGTGAACTACGGCGAACAGACTGCGGGTTGGTGCGACCTTCTCCCCACGGGCGGGGATGTCGTGGATGTCGTCGGAATGCGCGGAAATGTGTACTTCCTGCGCGAACACGGTATCACCTGTCTGACGGGCTATGTGGACGTGTATAACTTCCGACTGGAGGATATTCCGTTCGGCATGGGACGCATTGTCAGCCATGCGGCGGTGATCGGCGAAAAGGCGTATTTTTTCACCGAGTGCGGCCTGTGCTGCTTCGACGGGTCGCGGACGGAACGCGCGCCCGGCGCCATGGACGAAGAGATCGATCTGTCCAACATCCTGCGCGTGCAGATGGCGGGGGAGCGGATCTTTGCCGCTTCCGTCGGACTGACGGACGGAAGCCAGGCGCTCTATCTCTATGAGCCTGCACGCGAGCGCGGCCGCTTCGTCCGGCGCAACTTTGAGAACTTCACGGCGGGAGACGACATCTATCTCATGCGCGGCACCGCGGCGTATCGTCTGACGGGGCGCGCGCTTCCCTCCGGCGGTTCCTGCTGTCTGACGGCAACGTTTGCCCTCGGCGATCTCGGCGAGGGGGAAAAGCGGCTGGAAGGGGTGTTCCTCGACGGAAAGGGCAGCTTCGAGGTCGAGGCGGTCGGCGAGGACGGCATCGCGCGTTCGCGCACGGGGGAAGCAGGGCAATGGATCGATTTTCCCGCAAGCGTTCGCGGGGAAACCGTGACATTGCGCATTCAATCCTCCGATGTTGATCTCTCGATCGGGGAAATTCTTCTTCGGGTTCGGCGGGAGGACAGAGTATGACCATTGACATCATTGATCTGACCGATCCCGAATACGCCGACCTCAACGCCGTACAGCTCTCGATGGTGCGCGTGGCGCAGGGGAAAAAGGACGACATTCTCGCCCGCGCGGAAGAGGAAAAGACGCAGCTCAAAAATCAGCTCATCGCCAACAATTTCGCGCGTTCCTCCGTCTTTGAATACACCGAACAGCGCATCGACGATGCGGCGACGGCAGAGGTGGAGGTCGTCAAAGAGGACCTTCTCTATCAGCTCGCGTATGAATCGCTCGGCACCGAGGGGAATGAGATGGGGCCTTACCGCTATCCCGAGAATCCCAATTACAACCTCACGGCTTCCCAGCGGTTCCTCGTCGTGCGCAACTACTACATGGACGTGACGGACGATCCCAATGCCCGTTTGCAGTCCTATTCGATGGATTCCCTCGCGCGGACCTATCTCGGCGAATTCTATTCGACGCTCTATGACCTTCTCGCCTCGTATTGCTGAGCGGGAGCGTTTCTCCTCGTAATGTCAGGAGAACCCCGCTCGCAGAAGGCGGGCGCATACGGCATGCACGGTAAGCCATCAAAACCGTTTTCAAACGGCGCAGACCCCGAAAGTTTCGGGGTCTGTTGTTTTATTCTGAAAAATCCGCCCGATTTTATGTTGACAACCGCATGGAAATATAGTATAATCACATTACCGATGGGGTTATAGCGCAGTTGGTAGCGCGTTTGAATGGCATTCAAAAGGTCAGGGGTTCGACTCCCCTTAGCTCCACCAAACGCGACGTATACGCACACTCTGCGTTTATGTCAGAAAAAGAAACCGCTTTGTCGGTTTCTTTTTCATTTTCGGGCATTTTTTGGGCAATTTCGCCGTCGTCGCCGTGTCCGTCGGGATAATCGGGGAAAAGCAGGTTTAAGAGCAGTTCGCCCTGTTGCCCGCCTTTTAGGTGGAACAACACTTTCATTTTATCGTCGTACAGTATCACCCTATAAATGAACGTGTCTATCAGGTCTTTGCGGCTCTTGGTCTTGGAATAGTCAAGTGTGCGGAAGTGCGACAACCCTTTGCGAATGTCGGCGTAACTGTAATTTATCTGCATTGCCTTTTCGTTGGCGATTGTGTCTTGCAGTTCCTTGTTTTCGTTCTCTAACTTCTCAATTTGCGACAGAATGGTGTCGGCAATCTTGCCGAGCATTAACGCCTGCATAAGATTGTTTATCGCCTTTTGGTTTTCCGCGACAAGGTTTTCAAGCCGTTTTATCTCGGTGTCGTTCTGCTCCGACTGGATAAGCAAATAAGTTTCTGCGGCAACAAGGTCAATAAATTCGTCGGTCAAAACGCCGTATTTAACTGCCTATCCCCGCCGCCGCAGTGAGATGTCAACGGGATATACTTTTCCGCAACGCGGAAAAG
>CAJFMF010000007.1 GCA_904391375.1 Candidatus Gallimonas faecavium
GCAAAATATCTGCCGCGCCTGTGTGAGAACGTGACTTCTTCCATACGATAAGCGATTTTGCCGTTTTCGTAAGCAGGGGGGATGTGGCATTCCTTTTTCGTAAGCAGGGGGGATGCGGCATTCCGTTTTCGTAAGCAGAAAGGGAAATGGGATATGCGGACATGCCCTTTTTGAACGGGCAGGCAGGTCATGCGGCCGCCATGAGTTTGACGGCGAGGACGGTCATGTCGTCGCCCGCTTCGCCTTTGGGAGAGCGGCCGAGAGCCGCCGCGAGGACGTTTTCGGCGAGGGCCTGCGGATTGAGGGGACGCAGTTCGCTCAGGTAGGCGCACAGGTCGGCGGAAGAGCCGAACGCCGCGGTGATGCCGTCGCTCATGAACAGGAGGAAGTCGTTTTCGTGCATGGTGACGCGCAGGGTCGCAGGGTGGACGGCGTCGAGCGCGCCCATCGGCAGGGAGTCGCCTTCGATGATTTTGAGCTCGTCCTGCGAGAGGAGGAAGCCTGCGGGAGAGCCGATTTTGACGATGTCCGCGTTGCCGTCGTCCAGGTTGACGGCGGCGAGGTCGAGACAGGAAAAGCGTTCGTCCGCCGAATAGGAGATGAGACTGTTGACGGTCGCGAGGACGGTATCGGACGGCATGCCCGTCTTATAGAAGCTCTCCATGAGGGAAAGCGTGCGTGCGGAGACGTCGCGGGCGGCGTCTCCGCTACCCATGCCGTCCGAGAGTGCGACGAGGAAACGCCGTTCGTCGATCTTGAGGACGGAGTGCGTGTCGCCGCTTGCCGTTTCGCCCTTTTTGGGACAGCCGGCGATGCCGAATGCGGCGTCGAAGCGGGGCTTGCGCTTGAAGACATAGCAGGCGCGGCCGTGGGTCAGCGGCAGTTTTTCCGCGAGTGCGAGGGGAACGCCGAGCGCCTCGCTCGCCGCCGCGCATGCCCGTTTGGAGGGCGTGCTCTCTTCCAGCGTCATGCTCACCGTGAGCGTGCCTTCTTCGCCGTAGACGAAGATCTCCGAGCTCAGGATCCCGTACTCCTGCAACGTCTTGGCGAGTGCGTCCTCGCTCGACGAGAGGGCGTATTCCTCGCTCTCCCGCAGGGCGAGATCGCGCATGATCTCGCTCACGCCGTGCGCCTGACGGGCGAGCAGGGTGCGCCCTTCGCGCGCCGCCTCGAGCGCGGCGCTGCGGCGGCTGTCCGCTTCCAGTTCTTTGTTGAGGGTGAACAAAATCCCTGCGACGTTCGGGCAATTTTGTGCCAGATCGGCGGGAAGATCGATGAGATTTGCCTTTCCCTTTGCCCGTCCGACGCGCACGAGACGGCCGATGGCGGGCAGGGTTTTCTCGCGTTTGCACGTCTTGCGGTCGGGACAGACGGCGCACACCGCGTCGGAGAGCGCGGCCGTGATGCGGGCGTCGCCGTCGTCGGCGGCGTCGGGTTGGAGGAAGGCGCTTTCGATCTCGCGGAAGAGCGCGGAGACCTCGTACAGGCGTTCGCCCACGGCGCGGCGGTTGCGGTTGACGGCGATGCGCGGCAGGACGCGTTCGCGGTAGTACAGCAGGCTCTCCTGCATCTGCGCGAGCCATTTCTTCGGGAGAAGACAGACGAGCAGGGCGGGGACGGCGCACGCGGTCAGCAGGAAGACGATCTGCGGCACGGGGAGGGCATAGCCGCCCGTAAGTGCCTGCGCGGCGAGGTAGGCGAGGGCGAGCGCGAGGGCGGAGGCGATGCGCCCGTAGGGGGCCATGAGGACGGCGCAGCAGGAATAGACGGCGAAGAGGGCGAGCGGACGGATGTCGACGGCGTGGACGCAGAGCGGCAGGGAGAGGATGACCGCGATGGGAACGGGGACGGCGTTTTTCCAGAGCGCCGCCGCGAGCAGGAGGAGAAAGAGCGCGATGCCCGTGTAAATAAGGGTGCCGAAGGCGTTGCACATTCCCATGCCGAGCAGCAGCCAGAGCAGGGAGATTTCGGCGAGTTCTGCTCCCGTGAGGCGGCACTTTCCCGCGCGCCGCAGGGCGCGCACGGCGCCCTCCGCGAGGACGCAGGCGAGCAGGAAAAAGGCTGCCAGGACAGCTTTTTGCGCGAGAACGGGCAAAGAAACGGCGGCATAGCCCGCATGAGGGAACAGGAATACGAAGGGGAGCTGGGCGAGGACGGCGAACAAAAGCCGCCAGAGGCCGGGCTGTTTTTTGAGGCGGACGCAGATGCCGAAGCACAAAAGGAGGACGGCGGCCTGGGCGAGGGCGCAAGCGGTGCCCTGCCAGGAGAGAAAGACGGCGGAGGCGGCAAGGTAGGCGAGCGTACCCGCGAGATAGGCGCGGAAGACGCAGAAGGCGGCCCAGAGCAGGAGCACGGCCGCGGGTTCGTGGCGGGGAAGGGAGAAATTGAGCACGGCCATGCCCGCCGCGAGCGCCGCGAAGGCGGCGATGGTGCGCACGGAGGGAAACCGAAGGGAAAAGTGGCGCATAGATACCTCGTTTTTTCCCAAAAGTATAAATGTGACAGGAACACAAAAACGAGCGGAGACGGTCGGAAGGCGTCGAAAATTGCCAAGCCGTCCGGAAATGTCACAATCGGCGCGGTAAATTGTAAGAATATTGCATAAAAATTTCTCTTTATGCATTTTTTCCGATTTATCATTTTCCCTTATAATAGCAATCAATAAAACTTATTGCCAACTTTTTTGAAAAGTATGTGAAACAGCCAAAATCAGTTTGACAACAAGGGGGGGCGCTGTGATAAAATAGAGAAACGATTGAGAACCTGTCTCACCGGGGCGGGACGGGCGCCCGGGAAAAGGGCCCGTACGGAACGGTAAAACTAATAAAACACAGGAGAAACGTATGCAGAAAACGGTAAGGCGGTCGGCGTGCCTGCTCTTCATTCTCACCCTTGCAGCGGCGATCGTGATCCCTACGGTAGCGGAGCCTGTCTCCGAGGTCGTCGGCAGCGGAGCGCAGTCGGATACCGCGCAGACGGACGACGCGCCGCTTGCGGACGACTACGAGCTTTCCGAGACGCTTTCGGGCGTCAACGAACCCAAAGGCGAGGACCTTGTCAAGGTCGTCGTCGAAGTCAACGCGCCCTCGCTCATCGAGTACGCGAACGAAAAGGGGATTTCCGTACAGGAAGCGATGCAGTCGTCGGAGGGGATCCGCGTCCTGAAAAAGGCAGAGTCGATGAGCGAGAGCGCGGCAAAGGCGCTCTCTCCCTATCTTGTCGAGATGGGCTTTTCCTACGGAACGCTTTTAAGCGGTTTCTCGGCGACCATTCACTATAAAGATCTCTCCAAGCTCGAGGCGGATGCGCGCGTGAGCGACGTCATCCTCTCCGATACTTACGAAGAGCCGCAGGCGATCACCGAAAACGAGGTCAACGTCGACGTGACGACGGGTATTTTCGACTCGTCCGACGTCGGATACGACGGCACGGGAACGGTCGTCGCCGTGCTCGATACGGGTACCGATTACACGCACGAAGTGTTCGACATGGAGCTGGACGATTCGCTCACGGCGATCACCAAGGACGACGTGGCGGCCGTCGCGCCCGAACTTGCGGCGACGTCCATGTCCGCCGCCAACGACGTGGCGATCGACGAGGACGATCTCTATCTCACGACCAAACTTCCCTATGCCTATGACTATGCGGACGGCGATGCGAACGTCTATCCCGCCGAGGCACACGGAACGCACGTCGCCGGCATCATCGCGGGCAAGTCGGAGCGCATCACGGGCGTTGCGACGGGCGCGCAGATCGCGACCTTCAAGGTCTTCCCCGACTCGGGGGACGGCGCAGGCACCGACGCCATTCTCGCCGCGCTCAACGACGCGGTCATTCTGGGCGTCGACGCCATCAACATGAGCCTCGGCTCCTCCTGCGGCTTCACGCGCGAGGCGGACGGGGACGCCACCAATGACATCTACGACCGCGTGGAAGAGGCGGGCATCTGCCTCGTCGTCGCGGCCAGCAACGACTATTCCTCTGCCTACGGCAGCACCAACGGCAACACCAACCTTGCGAGCAACCCCGACTCCGGTACGGTCGGCTCGCCCGCATCGTACAGCGCATCCCTTGCCGTCGCCTCCATCAGCGGCGTCAAGACGCCTTACTTCCTGCTCTCGGACGGCACGGAGATCTACTTCCGCGAGTCCCGTCTCGTCGGCAAGACGGACGAAAACGACTTCGTCGCCGGAATGCTCGGCGACGCGCAGGAGGGGACGTTCGACTTCGTGGTCGTCCCCGGCGTCGGCTATGAAGCCAACTACAACGGCATCGACGTGAACGGCAAGATCGCCGTCGTCCGCCGCGGCGGCAACACCTTCGAGCAGAAGGTCGCCATCGCCAAGAACAAGGGCGCAAAGGGAATCATCATCTACAACAACGTCTCCGGTATGCTGAACATGTCCGTCGGCACGCAGGAGACCATCCCGAGCTGTCTCATCTCCATGGACTACGGCGACATCCTCGTCGAGGCCGGAACGGGGACGATCAGCCTCTCCAAGGACTACCTCGCCGGGCCCTTCATGTCGGACTTCTCGTCGTGGGGCGTTCTGCCCAACCTGACGCTCTCGCCCGACATCACGGCGCACGGCGGTGAAATCACTTCGTCCTATCCCGGCGGAAACGAATACGACACCATCAGCGGTACGTCGATGGCCTGCCCCAACCTTGCGGGCGCGCTCATCCTCGTCCGTCAGTACGTCAAGGATATGGATTCCTCGCTCACGACGAGCGAGATCCGCGACCTCTCTTACAGCCTGCTCATGAGCACGGCGACCATCGCCAACAACGAGTACGGCAATCCCTACTCGCCCAGAAAGCAGGGCGCAGGTCTTGCGGACATCAAAAAGTCCGTCACTACGAAGGCCTACCTCACGGTGGACGGCTCCAACAAGCCCAAGCTCTCGCTGGGGGACGACCCCAACCGTTCGGGCGTGTACACGCTGGTGTTCAACATCACCAACCTCGCGGGCGAAGCGCTCAGCTATGACTTCGACCCCGTGGTCTTCACCGAGAGCATGTCGAGCGACGACCGCACGGTCGCAGAGCTTGCCTACCTGCTCGACGCCGATTACAGCTATTCCGTCGTCGCGACGGAGGGCAATGCCAGCCTCAACGGAAACAACCTCTCGCTGGGCGGCTATTCGAGCGCCAAGATCACGATTACCCTGACGCTTTCGCAGGAGGCGAAGGACTACATCGACGCCAACTTCGTCAACGGCATGTATGTGGAAGGGTATGTGCGCCTCAACTCGCTCAATGCGGACGGCATCGGCCTCAATCTTCCCTTCCTTGCCTTCTACGGCAACTGGGCGGATGCACCCATGCTCGACGTCACCGAGTACGAAGTGGGCGCTTCGCAGGAGGACTCCTCCGTCCTCGCAGAGGATAAGCTCGTGGAGGACGTCTATGCGACGCTTCCCATGGCGGGCTTTGCCTCGCAGGATCAGAACGGCAACGACACGATCGGTTCGTGGGGCCTCGGCGCCTTCGGCTATAACCTGGCGCAGGGCTACACGGCGCCCGTCACCGTTGAGCGCTATGCTTCGCTCACCTCGTCCGAGGACGGCAACTACATGCTGTACTCCATCTCTGCGGGTCTTCTGCGCGGTGCGAAGCGCATCGAAATGCAGATCGCGGACAGCGTGACCGGCGAGGTCATCTGGACCAAGACGGGCTACAACGGCAGAAAGTCGCACTCGTCGGGCGGCGAGCAGACGGGCGGTTACATTCAGGTGGAATTTGACGTCCGCGAGCTGGGCCTTGCCAACAACGCGAAGTACACCTTCTCGATGGAGTGCTTCCTCGACTGGGGCGACGGCAACCAGGGCAACCGCAACACCTTCTCCTTCGAGTTCACCATCGACAACGAGAAGCCCGTCATTCTGGACACCTACGTCCGCAACGACGGCGACGACAAGATCGTCGAGTTCAACGTCTACGACAACCACTATCTGCAGGGTTACATCGTCTACACCTACGAGGATCTGGACGAAAACGGCAATCCCACGGGCCTGACCTCCGTGACGAACGGCGTCATTCCCGTCTACAACGGGGAGTTCAACTCCTCCACGCGCATCTCGCTCGACGTCACGGCGTACTGGTCGCTGATCGAGAAGAACGGCGGAAAACTGTACGTCCAGTTCATGGACTACGCCAAGAACTCCACGACCGGCTTCGTCACGTTGGAAAAGTGCGACGTCGAGAGCATCACCACTACGCGTGACGCGCGCGACAATTATTCTATTGATATCAACGGTCAGGTCGACCTTGCGGAGTATATCCGTACCTACACCCTCGTGGACGGCGAGCGCCTCGAGAACTACTGGACGAAGGACCTCGTCTGGGAGAGCGCCGATGAGAGCATCGCCACGGTCGCCGTGGGCGAAGAAGAGGGCGGCCTCGTGACGGGCATCGCGACGGGCGAGACGGTCGTCACCGTCTACCCGCAGGGCAAGCCGGAGAACAAGCTCACCTTCAACATCACGGTCACGGGCAACACCGTCGAACCGCGCGTGACGGGACTGCGGCTCTCCGACAACGCTCTGAGCCTCGAGCGCGGCGAAGAGGCGACCATCACGCTGACCGTAGAACCCTACAACCTGCCCGAGAGCGTGCTCTCCGGACTCACGTTCAAATGGTCGGAGTCCAACGCGACCATCCGCGTGACGCCGAGTGCGGACGGCAGAAGCGCCACGATCAAGGCGCTCAAGTCGGGCAACTCGACGGTGAGCGTGCAGGTGGAGAACACCTACGTCAACGCCTCCTGCTCGGTCAACGTCAAAGAGGAGTTCTACGTCGACGGCGTCTACCTGCGCTCGTACACGGGCCGCGGGGACGAGAACGGCATCGTGGAGATCCCCGACGATCTGGGCATCTCCTACATCTACCCGATGGCGTTCTATGACAACGACTATATCAAGGGCATCCGCATTCCCGAGGGCGTCATGTACATCATGCGTGCCGGCATTTACGGGTGCGAGAACCTCGAATGGGTGGAACTTCCCTCCACGCTCGAGCAGGTGCAGACCTTCGGCCTTGCATGGAACCCCAACCTCAAGACCATTTACGGCCTGGAATACGTCACGTCCATCGGCTCGCGCGCATTCATCAACGACACCAGCCTCGTGCTCGGGCCGGACGACCTCTCCAGCACGACCTTCATCCAGAACATGGCGTTCTACGGGTGCGACTCGATCACGAGCGTTGATCTGTCCAAGGTCGGCGTGGTGGGGCAGGCGGCGTTCGCCTTCTGCAGCGGCCTGACCGAGGTCACCATTCCCTCGCACACCACGCTGGAGGATTCGGCATTCCAGAGCTGTCCTTCCCTGGAGCGCGTGGTCATCCATTCGTCCAATATCGGCAATGCCGCGTTCGCCTACTGCACCGCGCTCGAGAGCGTGACCTTCACGGGCGACGTAAAATCCATCGGCATTCAGGCCTTCTACGGCTGCAGCGCCCTGCGCGACGTGCAGTTCCTCAAGACCGCTTACAACATCGAGTCCCTTGCCTTCGGATACTGCTCTTCGCTCGAGAGCTTTACCCTTCCCGCAGGGCTGGAGATCCTCGGCTCGCAGGTGCTTCTCGGCACCAACGTCGAGACCGTGAAGATCTCCAAAGACGCCCGCATCACCGAGACGGGAGTGGCGGCGTTCAACGCAAGCTCGGTCACCGCGTTTGAAGTGGAGGCGGGCAACAAGTACTTCACCTCCGCGGACGGCGTGCTGTATGACAAGACCGCCTACAAACTCGTCGCATATCCCGCGGGCAGAACGGCGAACCTCTTCACCGTCCCCGACAGCGTGCGCGTCATCGGCGCAAACGCATTCGCCTATGTGCACGGCGTCGGAACGGTCGACCTCAACAACGTCGAGGTCATCGAGGAGTACGCCTTCGCAAGTTTCGGCAATATGCGTTACAGCGTCGGCAGCACGATCAGCTCGCTCTCCATCGTCTCCATGACGGGCGACGTCACCGGATTCGAGAACGTGCGCGTCATCGGCGACTACGCCTTCGCGCAGTCCTTCATCGCGTCGCTGCCCGTCTCCGACAAGACCACGACGATCGGCAGCTATGCCTTCACCGTCACGCCCCGTCTGGGCGGCGCGTTCACGCTGCCCGCATCGCTGACCAGCATCGGCGACGGCGCGTTCGAGCGCAACGGCTATGCCACCGCGTCGGCCGGATCGGTGTCCTACTACGTCTCGGCGTATGCCTATTCGTCGGGCAGATATGCGGGCATCCGTTCCGTCACCTTCGGCGATTCGCTCTCCTCGGTGGGCGAGGGCGCATTTGCCTACTGCTATAACCTGACCAACATCGGCTTCGGCGGACTTGATTCCATCGCGCCCTCCATGTTCGAGGGCTGTGTCCAGCTCACGCGCGTCGTCATTCCCGAGACGATCGGGTCGATCGGCGAAAACGCCTTTGCCGAGTGCGCTTCGCTCACGTCCGTGACCCTTCCCGAAGGGCTGACGGAGATCGCGAACGGCACCTTCAAGAACACGGCGCTCACGCAGATCGAACTTCCCGCAAGCGTGCTGCGCATCGGCGATTCCGCCTTCGAGGGCGTCGCCCTGACTCAGATCGACTTCCGCAACGTCGAGGAGATCGGCGCGCGCGCCTTCTGTAACACGGCGCTCGTGCGTGCGGAGTCGGATAAGGTGACCAAGATCGGCGAAGAGGCCTTCGCGGTTCTGCCCGAGGAAGGGGAAGAGGGCGTGACGGCGCTCGTCTATGTCTCCTTCCCGAACGCGACCGAAGCGGGGGCGTCCGCCTTTGCCGGAAACGTCCTGCTCACGGAGGCGGATCTCTCCTCTGCAAAGACGATCGGCGCAAGCGCCTTCGACGGCGACATCGCCCTCGGACGCGTCGTCCTGACCGCCGCCGAGACGATCGGGGATTATGCCTTCCGCGGAACGCAGGCCCTCACCGAGGTGTCCGTGCCCGCCCTTAAAGAGCTCGGCGCGGGCGTCTTTGACGGCTCGTCCGTCACGGCGATCGTGCTTCCCGGCTCCGTCAGCTCGGTTGCGGAACAGGCATTCGCCGGCGCAACGCAGCTCGCCTCCATCACGGTTGAGGCGGCCAATCCCGACTATCTCTCCGATGACGGCGTCCTCTACCGCAGAACGGGCAGCAACGACTACGCAACCCTCGTTGCCTATCCCGAGGGCAAGCAGGATACCTCTTTCACGGTGCGCGACCGCACCATCCGCATCGGGGCGTATGCCTTTGCGGACAACGTCTATGTGCAGGAAGTCACGCTTCCCGTCCATGTCCGTGTCATCGGTGCGGCGGCGTTCTACGGATGCACGGCGCTCAATCGCATCGTGTTCCTGTCCGCCACGGCGCCCACGCTCGAGAGCTACACCTACGTGACGGCCGAGGGCGACGAGACGACCGAGGACAACGTCTACAACAACTTCAAAGTGGAAATGGGGGCGGAAGGCGGAACGGGCATCACCATCGTCGTCCCTGCCAACCACACCGGGTATGACCTGTATATCTGGGAACAGTATTTCGGCGAACTCAATCCCGAAGTCAACGTCTCCGATACCAACCAGCCCATCCGCAGTGCGATCGACTTCATGGACCGCGTGAACGCGCTTCCCGCGCCCGCCGACGTCACCGAGGCCGACCGCGACGAGATCACGGTGCTCCAGAAGATCTACAACACGCTCGTCACCGTCCAGAAGGACTTTGTCTCGGGCGGCTTTGACGGAACGGACTACTACGCGATCCTGACGGCTGCGGCCAATGCCCTTCCTACGCAGACGGTCGATCCCGGGACTCCGGGACCGGATACCGATACGCCGGTCACGCCCGAACCGCCTGCCTCCGCGAATGTCGGACTCATCGTCGGGCTCTCCGTGGGCGGCGCCGTCGTCCTCGCGGGCATCATCGTGGCAGTTGTCTTCATTGTACGCAAGAAGAGGAGGGGTTAAGAGATGAAAACGCTGAAATATCTGCTTCTCGGCGCACTGACCGTCTCCCTCGCGGGCGCACTTGCCGCCTGCGCGGAGGACGCTTCGCAGACATATACCTTTACGTTCGACACCAACGGCGGCTCCGCCGTGGCGCCGCTCAAACTGGAGGAGGGCGCGACGGTGGAACGTCCCGCCGATCCCTCCAAGGCGCTCTTCACCTTCTCGGACTGGTATGCGGACGAGGCGCTCTCCACGGTCTACACCTTCGGCACCATGCCCGCGCATGACGTCACCGTCTATGCCGGCTGGCTGCCCGAGACGAATGTGCGCATCACCTATGACCTCATGTATGAACTCGGGGAGGGCGATACGCCCGTTCCCGACAGCATCGGCCTCATCGGCAGCGCCTTCCAGCAGCCCGAAGCGCCCACGCGCAAGGGATATGTGTTCGGCGGCTGGTTCACCGAGAGCTCCTGCGCGGACGAAAACCGCTACGTCTTTAACGCGTTCCCCGCGCAGAACATGACGCTCTACGCCAAGTGGCTGCCTGACGGCGCGTACGCCTTCATCACCTACTACGGAAACGGCGTTCCGCTCGCGGATCCCATTCCCGTCGAAAAGGGGACGCAGTTCGTCGATCCCGCGGCAGACTTCTTCGGCAGCGACATCGTCACCGACGGCTGGTACACCAACGCCGACCGCGTCAACCGCTATGCGGGTGGAACGGTCTCCCGCGACCTCAATCTGTACACGACCTATTACACCAAGGGCCTTACGTTCGACGCAGGCAGCGTGTCGGGATACTCCGGCACCGCCCAGCAGGTGTTTGTCCCCGATCTGTATAACGGCATCGAGATCACCCGCATCGGCGAGGGCGCCTTCCGCGACAGCGGCGTGCGCTCCGTGCTCCTGCCCGCGGGCATCACGCAGGTGGACGACTATGCCTTCTACGGCTGCCGCTACCTCACGACGGTCAACCTCACGGACAAGGTGACCTCCGTCGGCGCGTATGCGTTCGCCGACGCACAGCGCCTTGAGAGCTACGGCACGTTTGCCGTCACCGTCATAGAGGACGGACTCTTCCTCGGCTGCAGCCAGATCGACGTGATCGAGCTGCCCGAAGGGGTGACGTCCGTCGGCGATCTCGCCTTTGCGGACTGCACCTCGCTCAAGACGTTCGTCCTTCCCGAAGGCGTCGTCTCCGTGGGCGATCAGGCGTTTGAACAATGCACCTCGCTCGCTTCGCTCGCGCTTCCCGCGTCGCTCGCCTCGCTCGGCGAGAACGCCCTCGCAGGCTGCACGGCGCTCACGTCCGTCACCGTTCCCGAGGCAAACGAGGCCTTCTCCACCGAGGACGGCAACCTCTATCAGGGAACGCAGCTTCTGCGCTACATCGCGGGCGACAAGACGGAGACCTCTTTCACGCTCCCCGCAGGCAAGACTTCGGTCGCGGCGTACGCCTTTGAAAACAATGCACAGCTCACAGAGCTTGTGTTCTCGGCTGCGGTGACCGACGTCGCACCCGCCGCCCTTATCGGCATGACGGCACTGCAGTCGCTCACGCTTCCCGCATCCGTCATGGAGGACACCTGCCTTGCGTCCTTCTTCGGTGCCTCTGCCGCGGAGACGTCGGGCAAGTACAGCTTCTACATCCCCGCAACGCTCACGAACGTGACGCTGGACGGAACGCTCTCGACCGTCGCCGATTACGCCTTCTACGGCGCGACGGGACTTGCGACGGTCACGGGCATGGACGCCGTGACGAGCATCGGCGAAGGCGCGTTTGCCTATACCGCGTTCACGCAGTATGAGATCCCTGCCTCCGTCACCTCCTTCGGCGCCCGCGTGTTCGAGGGCTGCGGCCTCACCGAATACGCCGTGGCAGACGGAAATACCGCCTACCGCGCGCAGGACGGATGCCTGTATTCCGCGGACGGCGTCCTCATCGCCGTGCCTGCCGACAAGACGCAGGTCACGGTGGAAGAGGGGACGACGGCCATCGGCGCCTATGCCTTCTATGACAGCGCCGTGTCCGAACTCGTCATTCCCGAGACGGTCACGCGGATCGGCTATGCGGCATTCGGAAACATGCAGTCGCTCACGAGCCTTACCGTTCCCGTCGTCGGCGACGGCGCGGAAAACGCCTACATGGGCTATGTGTTCGGGGCGGAGATGCGCCTCGAGACCCCTGAGTCGGAGAACGGCGAGGTCGTCTATTCGACGCTCATCTGCGCGCCGGTCAGCCGCCTTCCCGTCAACCTGACGTCGGTCACCGTCACGGGAAGCTGCACCGCACTCGACGACATGGCGTTTGCGCTTCTGACCAATCTTTCGAGCGTCACCTTCTCCGCGGGAACGCAGATCGCTTCCTACGGCGCCTTCTCCTTCTATCGCACGTCGGTCACGGCGTGGGATTTCACGGGAGCACAGTCCATCGGCGAATCGGCCTTCCAGGAGACCGCGCTCGCGGCGGTCGCCCTGCCCGGTACGCTCGGGGCAAACATCGGCACGGCGGCGTTCTCGCAGATCGCCGCACTCGAGAGCATCTCGCTCGGCGAAGGCATCACCCGTATCGCGCCCGATATGTTCCTCACAGCCGCTTCGACGGGGGAGACGGGCGACGACGGCTACACCTATGACGTGCGCCGCTCCAAAGTCGATCACGAACTTGTCATTCCCGCCTCCGTCACGGAGATCGGATCGCAGGCCTTCCTGGGCATCGGCACGAAGGAATTCTTCAGCCCGTCCTATCCCGACGATCAGCCCGACGCCAAGGCGCACGCCACCCGCAACGATACGTTTGCGCTCGTCTTTGCAGAGGGAAGCAACCTCACGACGATCGACGCCTATGCCTTCTCGTGCGCAGGCCTTGAAACGCTTGCCCTGCCCGCTTCGCTGGAAACGGTGGCCGAGAATGCCTTTGTCTACAATATGTACCTGACCGACATCACCGTCGGCGATGCCGAAAACGGCAGCGCGCTTCGCGAACTCGGCCTGTTCTGCTTCGGCGGCGACACGGCGCTCGCGTCCGTCACGCTGTATGCGCAGACGGTGCCGGAGATGACGGTCTCCGGACTGGACGGCCACATCTTCTATCAGACCAATGAGACGTTCCGCATCTATGTGCCCGAGACCCTCGTCGCGCAGTATCAGCTCGCGGCAGGCTGGCGCATCCTCGCCGGTCGGATTCAGGCGATCGGGACGGAAGGAGGTAACGCATGAAACGCAGGGGATTGCTCCTTGTCGGACTGCTCGCGGCGATGACGGCTTGCCTGGTGTTCGCCGGCTGTTCGCAGAACCGACTGACCGAGGACGACCTCATCGAAATGGGGTATGTGCATCGCGTCACATTTGACCTGATGGGCGGAAAATCGGGCGAACGCACCGAGCTCATCCAGCAGGTGAAGGACGAGTCCCTCGTCGTGGAGCCCGGAACGACCACGCTCGCCGGAGAAGCCCCGACGAAGGAAGGGTACACCTTCAACGCCTATTGGACGGGGACGAAAGACGAAGACGGAAATGTCAGTTTTCTCCGCGAATGGGATTTTGCGACCGACCGCGTGACGGAGGACATCACGCTGTATGCGCGTTGGCTGACCAATTATTCCATCACCGTTCATTACGGACAGGATTACAACTACACGAAGACCTATACCGTTCCGGTCACGCAGACCAGCGAAGGCGTCGCCCAGCAGGTGAACAGCATTGCGATCTCCGGACAGACGGTGCTCGGCGGGGCGTTCTACCTCACGCAGGAGGACGCGACGGCAGAGACCGATCCCGTGACCTTCCCCTATACGCCTGCCGATCTTTCGCAGGATAAGACGACGACGGAGCTGTGGGCAAACACGCTCGAGGGAGACTGGCGTATCGTGGAAACGGCGGCGGACTTCATCGTTCGCACGGGTACCAATATCTACCTGACGGCGGACATCGACTTCGGCGGCGCCGCTTTGGAATTCCCCGAGACCTATTCGGGAACGTTTGAAGGTAACGGACATACGCTCTCCAACTTCACGGTGACGCAGGAGAGGGGACTCGATCGTACGCAGTCGTACGGACTGTTCCGCGAACTGCGCGGGGATGCCGTCATCCGCAATGTGACGTTCAAGGATGTGACGTTTACGGCCATGCTGACCAACTCGACCGTTACGGAGTACCGCATGGGTCTGCTTGCGGGATCTTCGTCGACGGCGGCGCGCGTGTCCGGCGTGACGTTTGAAGGCGGTTCGTTCACGTTTGTCGTGGACGAGAAGTTCATCGACGAACTGGATGAACGTGCATTTGTCGGCGGAGCGGTTTCGCCCGACGTCGTGGATACGGCAAGCTGTACGATCTCGGATTCGACACTCGTGCGTAAAGTGACGACCGACGAATGGAATCAAGAGAACGCGGAATAATTCATATAAAATCAACAGGAGGAAGCAAATTATGAAATCGAAAAAGATGCGTGCAGTTTCATGTTCTGTGGCTGCAGTGCTCTCCGTGGGAATGGCATCGACGTTCCTTTCGGCCTGCGCAAAGGACACACGCAACAATGAAACGACCCCGCTTACGCTGTCCAGCGATCTGTTCGACGGCGTGTTCAATCCGTTCTTCTATACATCCGGCCCGGACGGCGAAGTGGTCGGCATGACGCAGATCGGAATGCTTTCGGGCGATGAAAACGGCGATCCCACGGCCGGCGACGACGAACCCTGCGTTGCCAAGGCGTACAGCGTCGTGACGACGGGTACGTCTGCGGACAAGGGCCAGGAAGGCAGCGTCGACGAATTCAAACGCTACTATACCGATTACTACTTTGCCATCAAAAACGATGTGAAGTTCAGCGACGGCACGCCGCTTACCTATAAGGACGTCCTGTTCAACATCTATATGTACCTCGACCCTGCCTATACGGGATCCTCGACGATGTACTCCGTCGACATCCAGGGCCTTGCGCAGTACCGTACGCAGCAGACGGACAGCACCGCCGGCGAGGACGACTTCAATCAGACGATGGACAGCCGTGCGCAGGCGCGTATCGAGGAGATTCAGGACTGGGCGGAGAACGATCGCGAAGGCGATTCGGATGCGCTCACCGATCAGATGAACTCGGATATCGACGAGCTTGAGCGCCTGTTCCGCGACGAACTCAATACCGACTGGACGACGGCAATGAACACCGATATGAAGGAGTACGAAAAGTATCACTTCACCGAGAACTGGCAGGTGTTCATGTACAACTACGGCCAGATCACGGTGCGTCCCATCCGTGATGCGAACAACCAGATCACGGACTACGAGCCGGACTTCAACGCCATCCCCAACAACGTCGAAAAGACGCAGGAAGCGCTCGTTGACTACGTCTTTGAGTATATGCTCGGCGGCCGTGAATCGGCGTCCGAGGCGTACAAGACCAACCTCGTCAACGTCATGCTCAACTACGCTTCGGCAAGCAGCTTCCGTGCCTACCTCGTTGCGGACGAAACGCGGAAAGAGCTCGCCGTCAAGGACGAACACGGCAACCCCGTCTACGATGAAAACGGTGACCTTGTGATCGATCTGCGTGTGCGCGAAGTGAGCGGCATCGAGATCCTGTTCGACCAGACCAGCATTCCCGAAGGAAGCCAGGGCAACGGCGGCGACCTCGGCGGATCGTACGATGTCCTGCACATCCGTATCAACGGCGAGGACCCCAAGGCCATTCAGAACTTCTCCTTCACGGTTGCGCCCATGCATTACTATTCTCCCATTGCCGACCAGTTCACGCTGGAGGACGGCAAGGAGAACTTCGGCGTTTCCTGGTCGGATCCCGAATTCATGGATGCGATCCGCGTCATTCAGGTTCCCATCGGAGCGGGCCCGTATCGTCCCACGAATTCCTCGAGCGACGGCACGGCTTCCGATTATATCCCCGACAAGAGCGAGTTCAAGGACAATAACATCGTCTTTTTGCAGCGCAACGAGAACTTCCTTCTCGGCGCACCCAAGATCAAGTTCCTCCGCTATAAGGTGACTTCGCAGTCCCTGCTGTATGATGCGATCAACGCGGGCGAAGTCAACTACGGTTCGCCCACGGCGACCAACGAGATGATGGGCCGCCTGGAAAACGAGGATAAGGGTACGCTTGACTACACCATCACCGACAACCTCGGCTATGGTTATATCGGAATCAACGCAGCCTTTGTCGATAACCTGCTTATCCGTAAGGCGATCATGTACGCCCTCGACCCGTCGCTTGCGCTTGACTATTACGGCGGCGGCACGCTGGCTTCCATTCTGTATCGTCCCATGTCCTCGACGATCGAGTGGTGCTATCCCAAGAGTGCAACGGCCTACTATCCCTTCGACGCAACCGGTCAGACCTCGCTCAAACTTGCACAGGATGCAGGCTATGAGGATACGGACGGCGACGGCATTCTCGATGACGGAAAGGGCAACAAACTGAGCTTCACGTTCACGATCGCGGGCGACTCGGCCGACCACCCCGCCTATGCGACCATGGAACGCGCGGCATCCATTCTGAACAAGATCGGCTTTGACATTTCGGTCAAGACGGACTCGACGGCCCTCATCAAGCTGGCAAGCGGTCAGCTTCAGGTCTGGGCGGCTGCATGGAGCTCTTCCTCCGACCCCGATATGTATCAGGTCTACCACAAGGATTCGACGGCGACGTCCATCCTCAACTGGGGCTTCCCGTCCATCGAGCGCGGTGAAGTCGGTACGCAGCAGGAGCGCGACATCCTGGATGAGCTTGCCGTTCGCATTGAGGAAGGCCGTGAGACGACCGATCGTACGGTCCGTGCCAACATCTATGGCGTAATGGGCGGCGTGCATCTTGACGAATACGGCGACGGCGATCTGACGCAGCTGAGTGCGCTCGACCTCGTCATGGAGCTTGCCGTGGAATTCCCGCTCTATCAGCGTCGTGCGCTGTACGTCTATCAGAGAGATCTGTTTGACGAAGCGACGCTCGACCTCTTCGACCAGTCCACGGCATTCCAGAGCCCGCTCTCCAAGATCTGGCTCGTCGGATACGCCCAGTAACGCAGGAGCGAATGGGCGCGCACGCGCGCCTCGGAGAATACTATGGTAAAATACATCATCAAGCGCGTGCTGTATTCCGCGCTCATCCTGCTCGTTGTGTCGATGCTTCTGTACCTGCTCATCCGGTGCCTGCCCATCGATTACGTCGAGAACAAATTCCTGGCACAGGTGAACGCCGGTACGATCACCCCCGAAGAGCTGTACCGTATCAAATCGCTCTACGGCCTGGAGGACAGTTCGTTCGTCGGGATCTGCCGCGGCTATTGGAAGTGGCTCACCGCCGTCTTCCGCGGCGATCTCGGAACGTCCTTCCTCTATAACCTGCCCGTGACGGAGGTCATCTCCGAGCATATGTGGATCAGCTTCGGCATTGCACTCGCTGCGTTCATTTTGCAGTACGTCATCGCCATCCCGCTCGGGATCAAGGCGGCGACCCATCAGTACGGCGTTGTGGACTACACGACCACCGTCCTTGCGATGATCGGTATTTCCTTCCCGTCCTTCTTCATCGCCATCCTGCTCATCAAGGTGTTCTCCATCGATCTCGGATGGTTCCCCATGCAGGGCATTCAGGATGCGAATTTCGCGGGAACGCCTCTGGAACTGTTCGGAAACCAGCTCTGGCACATCATCCTGCCCATGCTCGCGATCACCATCGTGTCCATCGGCGGACTCATGCGCCATACGCGTACCAATACGCTGGAAGTCCTCAATCAGGACTACATCCGTACGGCGCGCGCAAAGGGGCTTTCCGAGCGCACGGTCATCTACAAGCACGTCTTCCGCAACACAATGGTTCCCATTGTCACCATGATGGCGGGTGTCATTCCCAGCCTGTTCGGCGGCATGATGATCCTGGAGCAGGTGTTCGCACTTCCCGGAATCGGACAGATCGCCTATCAGGCACTTCGCCAGGGCGACATTCCCTTCATCATGGGATACAATATGTTCATTGCCGTGCTTACGGTCATCGGTACGCTCCTCTCGGACATCACCTACATGATCGTCGATCCCCGCATTAAAATTTCCAAATAGGAGGAACCATCGTGGAAGAATTTACAGAAGAAATCATTCCCGAACGGGCTCCCGATCAGCCGGAAATGACCCCCGAGCCTCAGCCGGAGACGCCGGAAGAGCAGGAATCCATCGCTGACAAAGTCCGCATCATTTCTCCGACGCGCCTTGTCTTAAAGCGCTTTTTCCGCTCCAAGCTCTCCATCGTGGGCCTTTGCATGTTCCTGTTCCTCCTGCTCTTCTCCTTCATCGGCCCGCTCTTCGTGCCGTGGCAGGAGACCGAAGTCGATTATTCGGGAAAACTGACCTCGACGATCGTCTCGGTGGATGCCGAAGTCAACGGCGAGAAGTTCACCGTCTATATGATCGAGGAGTACGAGGGGACGATCAACGCGCATGCCGATCCGTTCACTTACAGCAATGACGGCGAGAATTCCCGCCTTCACATCTTCGGAACGGACGAAAACGGACGCGATACCTTTGTACGGCTCATGTACGGCGGACGGATGTCCATGCTCCTGAGCTTCCTCGTTGTCGTCATATATACCGTCATCGGCGTCATTCTGGGCGGCCTTGCGGGATATTTCGGCAAGTGGGTGGACATGGTCATCATGCGTATCGTCGATATCCTCAACTGTATCCCGAGCCTTCCCATTCTGCTCATCGTGGGTGCCATTCTGGACGGCGTCGGGATCAACCAAAGCATCCGAATTTACTACATGCTCGGATTCCTCGCCCTGCTGAGCTGGACGGGAATCGCGCGGCTCGTGCGCGGACAGATTCTCTTCCTCCGCGAGCAGGAGTACATCGTCGCGGCGGAAGCGCTCGGCATGAGCCCCATGCGCAAGATCTTCCATCACCTTGTCCCCAACGTCATGCCGCAGCTCATCGTGTCCATGACGCTCGGACTTGGTTCCATTATCCTCTACGAGGCAACGCTGAGCTTCCTCGGCCTCGGGGTGCCGCTTGAGATGGCCTCCTGGGGACAGATGGTCCAGCGCGCCACACAGAACACCGAAATACTCAGCTATTACACGATGGAGTGGCTGCCGGCAGGTATCATGATCGTGCTTGCCGTCCTGTCCTTCAACTTCATCGGCGACGGACTGCGGGATGCGCTCGATCCCAAGATGAAGAGGTGACCTATGGCGGAAGATCAGAATAAGAAGTCGTTTCCCGTCCGCGTGAAGGAGTGGTACGCCCGCGTCACGCACAAGGACGATCCGCACTACATCTCGGGCCGCGAGGCGCGCAGGATTGCGCGGGAGAACTTCCGCGTTACGCGCGAGTATGAAAAGAAGAAACGCCGCCATGTCGGAGAGGAAGAGTACCTCTCCAAGATGAAGGACGACAACAACATCCTCGAGATCGAAGATCTGCGCACCTACTTCTTCACCGATGCAGGCGTTGCGAAGTCGGTGGACGGGGTGACCTTTGAAGTCCCCAAGAGCTCGGTCGTCGGCGTCGTCGGCGAGTCGGGCTGCGGGAAATCGGTTACGTCGCTCTCCGTCATGCAGCTCGTGCAGGCGCCGCAGGGGCAGATCGTCGGCGGATCCATCCGTTTCGCCTCGCAGGACTACAAGCGCGGCGAGGACGGAAAGCCCATTCCCATCTGGGAATATGAGACGCAGGGGGCGCGTGCGCCCCGTACGGAGCCCGTTCTCGACCGAAAGGGCGCTCCCGTGCTTGACAAAAAGACGGGGACGCCGCTCGTACGGCCGACGGGAGAGGACTATGTCGTGTCGGATGCCTATGTCATCCGCACGGAGCCCGCACTCGACAAGAAGGGACAGCCCGTGCTCGACAAAGACGGCACGCCGCTGCTGCGCCTTGTGCAGGCGAAGGACGGAAACGGATTCCCCGCATTCGAGACGGTCGAGAAGGTCTATGACATCGCCAAGATGCCGACGAGCGCCATGCAGCGCATCCGCGGCAAGGAGATCTCCATGATCTTCCAGGAGCCGATGACCAGCCTCAACCCGCTGTTCACGATCGGAAATCAGCTGGACGAAGTCGTCCTGCTGCATACGCCGGGCGCGGACAAGGAGCTCGCCAAGAACCGTTCCATCGAGATGCTCAAACTTGTCGGCATCGCCATGCCGGAGAACGTGTACAACTGCTATCCGCATGAGCTCTCGGGCGGCATGCGCCAGCGTGTCATGATCGCTATGGCGCTTGCCTGCAACCCCAAGCTCATCATCGCGGACGAGCCGACCACGGCGCTCGACGTCACCATTCAGGCGCAGGTGCTCGATCTTCTCAAGGAGATCAAGGAGAAGATCAACGGCTCGATCATGCTCATCACGCACGATCTGGGCGTCATTGCGGGCATGGCGGACTATGTGGTCGTCATGTACGCGGGACGTATCATCGAAAAGGGGACCGTGGAGGATATCTTCGACCGTCCCATGCACCCGTACACGATCGGCCTGCAAAAGAGCAAGCCCGTCATCAACAAGGACGTCGACACGCTGTACAGCATTCACGGCCAGGTCCCGAACCCGATCGATATGCCCAATTACTGCTATTTCAAGGATCGGTGCGACTACTGTGTCAAGGAGTGCGGCGGCGACTATCCGCCGCTGGTGCAGGTTTCGCCCACGCACTTCGTGGCGTGCTACCGCGCCCATGACAAAAAGGAGGGGAAGCAATGAGCGGCCATTCTCATGTTGAGGATGTGGAATTTCAGCACAATCCCGAAAACATCCTCGAAGTCCGTGATCTGAAAAAGCACTTCCTCATCCGCAAGGAATGGAAAATCGTCAAGGAGAGCGTCCCGTTGGAGACCGCCATCGGAGACGAACCGCTTCTCGATGAGAACGGCGCTCCGATCACCAAGAAGAGACTCCATCTGGAGTACAAGAAGACGTACACGAAGGCGGTGGACGGCGTCTCCTTTGACGTTCCCTACGGCCAGACGCTCGGCATTGTCGGCGAGTCCGGCTGCGGCAAGTCCACGATGGGACGGAGCATTCTCCGTCTGCACGACATCACGGCAGGGAAGGTCTATTTCGAGGGCAAGGACATCACCTCGATCAAGGGAAAGGAAATGCGGGAACTGCGTCCGCAGATGCAGATCGTCTTCCAGGATCCCTATTCCAGCCTTCCGCCCCGTATGCCGGTCGGCGAGATCATCGGCGAGGCGGTCAAGGTGCACGGCATTGTCCCGCGTGCGGAGTATCGTGACTACATCATCTCCGTCATGCGCAAGTGCGGTCTGCAGGACTTCTATTTCGATCGTTACCCGCACGAATTTTCGGGCGGACAGCGTCAGAGAATCTGCATCGCGCGTGCGCTCGCGCTCAACCCGAAGTTTGTCGTCTGCGACGAGCCTGTCTCCGCACTCGACGTGTCCATTCAGGCGCAGATCGTCAACCTGCTCAAGGAACTGCAGGAGCACATGAAGCTCACCTATCTGTTCATCTCGCATGACCTCTCCGTCGTGCAGCACATCTCGGACAGAGTGGGCGTCATGTACCTTGGAAACTTCGTGGAGATGGGGGACAAGAAGGACATCTTCTCCAACCCGATGCACCCGTACACGCAGGCGCTCTTCTCCGCCGTTCCCGTACCCGATCCGCACTATAAGATCAAGCGCATCATCCTGGAAGGGGATATTCCCAGCCCCGCCAATCCGCCCAAGGGCTGCAAATTCCATACGCGCTGCTCGCACTGTATGGATATCTGCAAGGAGGTCGCGCCCAAGTTCCTCGACTACGGAAACGGACATATGTGCGCTTGCCACCTCTATTCGCAGGAGCAGTGATATGAAACGCAAAAAGCAGCTTCCCGCCTGGGACGACGGCCGTACGGTCGCCGATATGAACGTCGAGGGGATGCCGTGGTATCGCCCCGACGGCGGGAAAAAAGTCAACGAAGAAGATAAGCCGACGCGCAAGGAAAAGCGCGCCATGATCCGCGCGGGCTACCTTGCGTATCTTCCGCGCATCCTCGCCATTCTGTTCGGGTTTGGCCTGACGATCTTCCTTATTTGGCTTTGGCTGAACGGATGGCAGATCGGATAAACTTCGCTTTTTCGGAGCGTCATTGCAAACGATCTTTCGACAATCATCGAAAGAATGCCGTTCGGATACAATTACATTGCATAAAAAGGCGTGCCGTGGGAAATCACGGCACGCCTTTTGTTTGTCAAATCTGTGCAATGGGCAAAATATATTTTGAAGAATATCAAAATATCCGAAAGAGGGGGAAAGGCGGCAGAACGGCCATCGTTGTGCGGCGCGACATATGCGGAAAAGAACACGCAATGGAAAAATTCCGACGGGATGCAGGATGCCGCACATGTGTGCGGACGGCAATGCGGTCAAACGAGAGATTGTCTGACGTGAAAGGCGGAAAATACCCGATTGCGCGAAGGGCAAAAAAATTCGTTCCGACGGCAATCGGAAAAAACGCATTTGGGCGTGTGCAGAAACCTGTCTCCCTGCCGCCGCGGCGGACAATCGTGCAAGCCGCCGCCGCGCAAGCAGAACGCGGCAAGCCTGGGACAGGTGGTCAAACCATTGGGAAAATGCAAGCAGCTACAACCCCGCCTGAAGAGAACGCCAAGCCTCGGACAGGTAGTCAAAGGGTTTTCTGAAACGCGCAACACGGATCACACAGGCGTTCGGAACCCCGTCTGAGCGGAGCGGCAAGGGTTGCGCAGACAGCCGCAAATCTGCCCCGAGCAAGCGGCAATTCCCAATACAGGCGCTCGGAAAGCCGCCTGAAGAAACAGGCTGCGGAAGAGGAAAAACAGAAGGCGATTCATTTCCGAAACGTCATGGGAACCATATGGGAACCATATCGAGTTTGGGAAAAAATACGCAGCAATGGCGTCGGACGGCAGGCGGTCGAAACACGTTGTTTCATCCATGCGCGCAAAAGGCGACGGGAAAAAAGAACGACATCGGAAGAGGGGAGACAAGAGAAATATATAAAAAAACCGCCGAAGGCGGGAGAAAAAAGGTAACCCCCGCGCAACCGCACGGGGGAGTATTTGCAAAATGGAGTTGTAAGTGGGCAGAGAATTCTCATTTCTCCTGCGCGCCAAGCCGTCCGATTCGGCCGATCCCTGCTCGCCGACGTTCTTCCGCGCCCGCGACGTCCTCCCGTCTTTCCTCCTTCGCCCTTGCGCCCGAGTGCTACCGCGGAGTTACGCTCTTGCGCGCAGTTGTCGGATTCGGATGTTCGGAAGTCCTCGTTTGCGATGTCCCGTCCGCTCGCCGACGCCCTTCCCGTTCGGGCGTTACCGCGGAATCCCGCTCTTGCGTTCGGATGTCAGGATCGTCTGTTCCGTTTCGTCTTGCCTGTCTTGTCGGAGAGGGGAGAGATTCTCGGCTTCCGCTCTTGTGTATATGGGTCAAAACCCGTCGCGGGGGAACTACCCTGCCGCGTCAATATTCAAAGCCGATTTACTTCTCCGCCCTCATGGTGGAATTGTACACTGGTCTGTCCTCCTTCTACGAAATCTTCAATCCTTGGGAAATGAACTGAAACATAGCTGAGCAACACCTCCCTCTATTGAATTTTTCGGAGACATTCCCTGTTCCGTCTCCCTATCGGTCGCGAACGCTTCTGTCCGCTCGATCGATCTGCCCGTGGGCAATTACCTGTTCATCGGACCGTCCTTCCTTTTGTTGTAGAATAACATTTCATGAAAGTTATTTTCTCTTTTTGTACTTTTATTATAGCATGGATTTTGCGCTTGTCAAGACTTTTCCGGAAATTTTTCCGAAAAAAATTTCAGCGCAGACTTCTGACGCGCGCCTGGACGGTGACGGGCAGGGCGGAGAGGGGCAGGTCTTTCCATGCCGCATAGACGGCGGGAGAGGCGCGCCGGAGGGAGCGGCGGAAGAAGAGCAGGTCGCATTCCGCCTGCGTGCAGGACGTCCAGAGGGCTTGGAGGGATTGCGTGAGCCGCGCGGAGACGGCCTCCTCTTCCTGCCGCGAGAGCGTTCCCTTGACGAGCTGTTCGGGGGCGGACGTATGGCTTTCGCCGTAGTGCTGTACGGTGCAGTCGACGAAGAGGGAGAAGGCGGGCGACGCGCTTGCCGTGACGCGGATATCGCCCCTGTCGCGCAGCACGAGATAGCTCGTTCCGTCCACGGAGAAGGTCCCCGCGTAGACGTTGCCCTTGAGCAGACTGAACGCGAAGGTCTCCTCCGGGGAAAGGATCCCGACCAGCACGCCGTCGGAGAAGATGGCCGTCTCGCGCGCGGAGTAGATCTTTTCCTCTGTCTTGGGAGAGGCCATGCTCTGTCCGCCGCTCTGGGAACCGCCCTGACCCTGGTCGCTGCCCTCCTGCGCCTGCGCGCGCACATAGGGCATATAGCCGCTCCTGCTCTCGCCGAAGTACCCGATGGCGAATTCGCGCAGGGTCGTGGTCATCACCTGTCCCGCCTGTTCCGCCGCGTCGGAGAACAGCTTTTCCAGCGCGAGGGCAGAGGTGTCGTCGATGGCGCTCGTGGACGAGAGCAGTTCGCCCGCGCTCCCCGCGCAGGCCGCCAAAAGACAGGAATCGGGCATATACTCGTTGCGCAGAAAGGCGTCAAGACAGTCAAAGACGTCTTTTTCCGCCGCGCTCTCCCCGAGGACGACGAGATCGCAGTAGATGAGTTTCGGCACCCAGCCCGTACGGGCGTAGAGGTCGGAGATGCACTCGGAGACGGTGGAGCCACGCCCATCGATCTCCACGCTCGAAGTGCCGCCCGTCGTGCGGTCTGTCCCCTTGGGGACGGCAATCTGCGCCGTGAGGCGGAAACCGTCCTCGTCGCGGTCGATGCCCGCCGCGAGGACAAGCGCCGTTTTCTGGATGTCCACCAGTCCGAAGTCGTTGGAGAAGAAGGTGAGCACGAGCAGGGCAAAGAGCAGGATCCAGAGCTTCACGGGGAAGCATTTAAGAAATTTTTTCACGTTGACGCCTCCCGAACAGCGCGAGCAGCACAAGCGGCAGAACCGCGGAAAAGAGGGGGAAGATCCAAAAGAGGGTTCCCGTGATCGTAGAAATGGTCTGCGAAGGGGAGAGATTGAGCAGACTGACGGCGGCAAATAAGAGCGCATTGCAGCCGACGGAGAGCAGGGGCGGAAGAAGAGACGCGCCGCCGAATGCCTCCGCGAGCGTCCCGACGGCCTCCTGCACGGGGAGGACGACGTAGAAGGTCATGACGAACGCGAGGGCGAAGATAAAGAGATAATCGATGCGCCCGAGCACGGTAGCGGCGGAGAAGAAGGCACTCACGCGCGCGAAGGCGGGCGTCTGCAGGACGGCGATCTCTCCGAACACGCCGTAAAAGACGGCCAGAAAGAAGAGCAGGGCAAGCCCTCCGCCGAGGTAGCAGAGCGTCCCTTTCCAGGCAAGCCCCTTCCGATAGGGGAAGAGTCCGATCATGGCGAGCAGGAGCGCGCTGTCACAAAACCAGCAGCACGTTCGTCGGATTCCGTCGATAAAGCCGCCCGTACCCGCGGCGCCGAAGGGCGCCAGAGCGCCAAAGTCGGCATTTCCGACGGAGAGCAGCAAAACGCCTGCCATGCCGACTGCCGAAAGGGGGGCGAGGATGTCCCACACGCGTCCGAGCGAGCCGAGCGCGCGGGCGGAGAGATATGCCGAAAAGAGGAAGAAGGGGGCAAAGACGAGGTGCGCGGGGATGGTGTCGTAAAAGATGCTGCGCACGGTGATCTTCTGTTCCACGACGGGCAGAAAGGCGAAGAAGAGCAAAAAGGCGGCCAGCAGGACGGCGAAAATTCTGGCGGCGACGTCGCCCGCGGCCCTGCGGACGAGGGCAAAGACGGTGCAGTCGTGCCGCGCGAGGAGCAGAACGCAGAAGATGAGCGCCGCCTGCAGGACAAGCTGGGCAAGTACGGGAAAGAGCAGGTCGTTTCCCGCGTCCGCGGCGAGCTGGGCGGGCATGAGCACGAGCTTCCCGACGGGCGCGACGGCCGCGAGGAAGAAACAGATCTGACGGGAAGAGGGTTTCATTTTTGCCTCCTTTTGTTGGGACTGTTGAGGGCGGTCGGCCGCAGTTTCATGGAGCGAAGGTTGTATTTGAGGAAGGAGTCCCGCAGATCGTGCGGAATGAGCGGGGAGAAGGGCGCCGCGAGCGGAACGCCGAAGTTCTCGGTCGAGACGAGATAGGTGAGGACGAGGGCGGAGAGCAGCAGGATGCCGTATGTGCCGAGACTGCCCGCCGTGAGCAGCATGAGCAGGCGCAGGACGCTGGTCTCCTCGATGAGGTTGGGTACGGCGTACAGGCCGATCCCGCTGAAGGCGATGATGATGATGGCGGGCGTCGAAACAAAGCCCGCGCTCACGGCGGTCTCGCCGAGGACGAGCGCGCCCACCACCGAAAGCGCCATTCCCACATATTTGGGCATGCGGATGCTGGCCTCGTTGAGAACTTCCAGAACGAGCAGGACGAGGAGCATTTCGAGCGAGGGCGAGAGCGGAATGTCGCGGATGCTCCCCGCGATGGTCAAAAGCAGTTTCACGGGCAGGAGCTGCAGCTTGAAGATCTGTGCGGCGACATAGAAGGCAGGCAGGTAGATGGCGACGAGCAAGGCGAACAGGCGCAAGAATCTCGTAAACGTAGCGCGGAAAGCGGGGACAAAATAGTCCTCTCCGGACTGGAAGTCCTCGATGAGCATATAGGGCAGCGTCAGGGCGATGGGTGAACCGTCGGCGAGAAGCCCCACGCGGCCTTCGGCGAGTTTTGCGCAGAAGATATCGGGTTTTTCCGTCGTGCCGACCTGTTTTACGAGGGAATGCGGCCGACTTGCCAGAAAGCGGGTGAGGTAGGAGGAATCGGGCAGGATGTCGATGTCGATGGAAGAGAGCTTGGCGCGCACTTCCCGCACCACCTCTTCCCGACACGTCCCTTCCAGCCAGCAGAGCGCGACGACGGTCTTGGAGCGCCGTCCGACGGTGAGCATCTCCACGCGCAGCTCGCCCGTTTTCAGCCGTTTGCGGACGAGGGAGGTGTTCGTCTTGACGTCCTCGATAAACCCTTCGCGCGGGCCCTTGATGGCGACGTCGGTCGGCGGCTCGGCCACGGCGCGGACGGGCACTTTTTTGGTGCCGACGATGAGGCCCGCGTCCGCTCCCTCCCAGAGGAGAACGGGATTGCCCGCCAGCACTTCCTCGGCGAGCGCGGAAAGCGACGTCTGCGTGCGTACTTCGGGGCTGAGCGTGTTCTCGGCAACCGCCTGCGCGTCAGGCGCGCCTGCGTACGAGAAAAGCGGCCGCAGAACTTGTTCGGCCAACAAATCCTTATCCGTCAGGGCGTCCGCAAAGAGACAGACATAGGCGCGGCCTTTCTCGTCCGAGAAGGCAAAGGACAGAATGTCCTGCGCGGGCAGAAGCGCGCGCATTGCCGCCTCGTCCTGCCGTAAATTTCCCGAAATTTCCTTTTTTTCCATTTCAACGCAAGTATGCGCCGCGCAAAAAATTTCATGCACGCGCACCGCCTTCGCCAACGACCGTACGTCGGCAACCCCGTCACGGCGGGAAGTGGCAAATTTCTCTGCGGAAAGAGGACACGTCCGCGGGCGATATCGAAAAGGCGAAGACAAAAAAAGACCCCCTTCCCGCGGGGGGAAGGGGGGACGGTCAGCTGCGCATCAGCGATGTCAGGTAGGAGACGATCAGCTCCGTAAGCGCCGCCAGCTCGGCGTCCGTCGCGACGGGCGCGGCGGCGTTCAGCGTCTCGCGCACAAAGGCGCGCAAATCGTCGCCCGTTCTGCCCTGGGCGCCTTCAAACAGGTCGTTTGCCACGGCGTAGCGCGTTTCCTCGGGGACGTATCCCTCCAAAAGGGGCGCAACAGGCGAGATCGCGGCACCCGTGTCCGCGTTCTCTTCGCCGTGCGGCGCTTCGTCCGCCGTATCATCCGCCGTATCGCCCGCCGCATCGTCCGTTTCGGGCGTGCCGTCCGTATCGGGCAGGCCCGTGTCGTCGGAGCCGTCCGCCTTGCGGAAGAACTGCTCGTAGATGACGTAGTAGAGCGTGGCGGCGCACCCGCAGGCAAAGCCGCCCTCCAGCGTCATGGTGAAGTCGGAGGTAAACGGCTGGACGGAGAGCGTGACGATCGCGCGGTACACGGCGTACAGCACGATGCCGATCGCGAAGGGCAGGAAGACAAACAGTTTCTTCGGTGCGCCTTCAAAGACCGTCTTTTTCAGGAGCGTCGTGAGCAGAGACACGACGCCCGCGAGGAGCAGCACGTCCCAGCCGTACAGGCGGAACGCGCTCAGATATTGGATTGCAGACATACGATTCCTCACTTTTCCCCGTCGCTCCATTATGATAGCATGCGGCGGGGAAATGCGGGGCGTTGCCTGCCATATTTTCGCGTTTCCGCGCATAGATTAAGGAAAACGGAGCGGCGGGACACGCCGCAAAAGGGGGCAGTGTGAAGAAACTCTGGATCTTGCCGTGCGGCGCGATGCTGTTGGGGGCGCTCGGGCTGACGGGATGCGCAAAGGAGGAGGGGCGCACGCGCTATGACATGACGCTCGCATACGATCCGTCGACGCGGACGCTGGAGGGGGAGATGACGGCGGACGTCCTCAACCGTTCGGAGAATGCCCTGACGGAGCTGACCTTTCATCTTTGGCCGAACGCCTATCGCGAGGGCGCGAAGTACGCGCCCGTCTCCGATCTGTTTGCGCCCGCGGCGTACTATGACGGAAAGAGCTACGGTTCGGTCACGGTGCGGCATGTGGAGGGCGCGACGGGCTTTTCGGTGGAGGGCGCGGACGAGACGCTGCTGCGCCTGACGCTTCCTGAGCCGCTCTATCCCGACGAGCGCGCGACGGTCGGCATGACGTTCACCGTCACGCTTGCCGCGATCAATCATCGGCTCGGCGTGGGGGAACACGCGGTCACGCTTGCGCATTTCTATCCCGTCCTGTGCGCGGGGTGCGAGGCGGAGGGCGAGGAACACGTCTTTTCGGCGCTCGGCGAGAGCTTTGCAAGCGAATGCGCCGACTATGCGGTGACCTTCACGATTCCCGATTCGTACACGGTGGCGCATACGGGAACGGGGGAGTGTACGCTTTCGGAGGGAACGGCGACCTATACGCTCTCGGCGGAAAACGTGCGCGACTTTGCGCTCGTGGCGTCCGAGCAGTTCACACTCGCCGAGGGGAGTGCGAATGGTATTCCCGTCGCCTACTATTTTTTTGACGACCCGACGCCCGAGCGCACGCTCGCGATCGCGCAGGAGAGCCTTTCCTATTTTGCGGGACAGGTTTCCGCGTACCAATATCCCGCATACGTTGTCGTGGAAACGGACATCCCGTACGGCGGCGCGGAGTATCCCATGCTCTCGATGATCGCGAGTGATCTGCGGGAGGGGGAAGCCCCGCGCGTCGTTGCGCACGAGACGGCGCATCAGTGGTGGTATGCGATGGTCGGAAGCGATCCCTTTTGCGAGCCGTGGCAGGACGAAGCGCTTGCCGAATACTGTGCCGCGCTGTTTCTGGACGCGCATCCCGCCTACGGGACGGACTATGCCGCGTGCGTCTCGGCGGCGGAATCGGCATACCGCGCATTTTTCTCCGTCTGGACGCAGATTGCCGACGGGGAACAGACGGCCATGCGCCGACCGCTCACGGCGTTTCGCAGCGAGTACGAGTACCGCAACGTCGTCTATGACAAGGGGCTTATTCTGTTCGATCGCCTCGACGAACTTCTCGGGCGGGAAAAGACAATGTCCGCGCTGCGTGCGTACGCGAAGCAGTTTTCGGGGAAGATCGCGCAGGCGGAGGATCTCATCGCGTGTTTTTCGGCGCGCGGCGCATACGCGGAGGGGGTGTTCGACAGCTTTCTCACGGGGACGTGCGTCATATGAAAAAAATTTTTTTGCGAAAACAGTTGCCAAATTGTCTCACAGAGGGTATAATGAAAAAGACCGATATGGTCGAAGGAGCGGAACATGGACGCTGCGCCAGACAACCGATGTGTTGCGAACAAGGGACCCCGTGTGATCTGAAAGCGATTTCCTCACTGATTTGAGGCGTTTTGAGCGCACGGTTTTTCCCGTGCGCTTTTTTGTTTTCTGTTTTCTTTCGGAAGGACGAAGGGGAACAGGGATAGCAAGGGCGCGACTGACTCAATCTGCAAAGTGAGGAAGAGACATGCTGAAATTTTTCAAGACGCAGGAAGACGGAAAGATCGACCGCCTCGAGGCATTCGAGCAGAACAGCTGGGTGGATCTGGTCAATCCGACGGACGACGAACTGGAGGATGTCTGTGTCATGACGGGCATTCCCGAAGAGATGCTGCGCGCCGCCCTCGATGAAGAGGAGACCGCGCGTGTGGAGCGCGACGAAGGCGCGCTCCTGTGCCTTCTGGATACGCCCACCATCACCGACACCGACGAGGGCGACACCTACGAGACCATTCCTATGGCGCTCATCCACAACGACAAGTGCATCGTCACCGTTTCGTTGCGCGGCAATTCGGTGCTGGGGGACTTCATCAGCAACCGTACCATCGTGGACACGGCAAAGCCCGTCTACTTCATCCTGAGCTTCATGATGGGCAACGCCAAGCGGTTTTTGTCCAACCTGCGCCAGCTCGACAAGAAGTCGCTGCGTCTGCAGGCCGAACTGCACCGCTCCATGAAAAATCAGGAACTCATTCAGCTCCTGGGCATCGAAAATTCGCTCGTCTACTTTTCGACGTCTCTGAGTGCCAATCTCAACGTCTATAACAAGCTCGAGCGCTTTCCCTCCATCTCGGGAAACGAGGACTACAGCGATCTGTTCGACGACGTCGTCATCGAAACGCGTCAGGCAATGGAGATGTGTAACATCTACCGCGACATTCTCTCGGGGACCATGGACGCCTACGCCTCCGTCATCTCCAACAACCTGAACGTCGTCATGAAACTGCTCGCCGTCATCACGCTCGTCATCTCGGTGCCTACCCTCATCGCCAGCTTGTGGGGCATGAACGTCCCCGTTCCCTTTGCCGGTCTCTCGTGGGGATTCTGGCTGCTCATCGGCATCAGCGTCATCGTGACCGGCATTGTGTCCTTCTTTATCATCCGTTCCACCAACTCCATCCGCATCAAGACGCCCCGCCAGATCCGGCGCGGCCGCGGCCATCATCACGACGACCGGCACAGCTGAGGCGAATGCAAGGGAGAGAATATGCCTGTTTTTCAGTACGTTTGCCCCGCGTGCGGCAAAAAATTCGATGAACTCGTCAGGAAGTTCGACGACCCCGTCCGCTGCCCTGCCTGCGGCTCGCCCGCACGGCGCGAGTGGTCGGGCGAAATGTACTCCGCAACGGGAAAACCCGCCAAAAAATGCTCCGGGCACTGCGCCACTTGCTCGGGCTGCAAATGAGAAATCTTTCGGCCGCTCGCAAGGAGCGGCTTTCTTTTTCGCGCAAATTTGCGCAGATTTCTTGAAATAGCGGTACGCGAAAGGGGTGATACTATATATAGTATATAATATGGGAATGCGCGGAGCGGCAAAAAGACTTTTCAAAAAAACCGTAAAAAAAGTCAGAAAAGTCGCGAAAAATGCTTGACGAATAAATGCATCCGTGCTAATATATGTAAGCTGTCGATTGAGGCAGCTTGCTTTTTCGACAGAAGAAGCCTCCGCCGATGCGGAGAACCTGCAGATTGACAACTGAATAGCGAAGTAAAGTACGAAAGGCAAGAAAGAAGATCTAAAAAAAGGTTAATACAAATTTCGTAAGGTACGATGAAGTCGGAC
>CAJFMF010000008.1 GCA_904391375.1 Candidatus Gallimonas faecavium
GGCAGCGCCGTGCTCTACGGCAATTTCAAGTGCGCAACGGCCGCCTCCGCCGCGGCACTGCTCTCGGTCCGCGTGAACGGCGAGGAGATATTTTCATCGGCGATTTCGGCGGGGGACACCGTCGGCAACTACTTTGAAGTGCCCGTGTCTCTCGCGGAAGGGGATGCGGTGTATTTCTGCGTGCGCGGCGAGGGGGCGGACGTCCTGCTCGATCCCGTCGTCACCTTCGAGGGCGCGCAGAACGCGTCGCTGTATCATCTTACGACGCAGGGAAAGCAGTACGGCGACGTCTTTCCGTACTATGACGAGGCGCAGCATCGGCTGTATATGGGATTTTTGTGGTCGGACAACGCGGCGCTTGCGAACAACTACCATGACGCGCTGGAGGTCTCCGACAATCTGCTCACCTATACAAACGTTTCCGAGGCGAACAACTATGACGTCTGGCAGTACTACAAGCAGAACTATCGGCTGCACATGCTCTACGACACCAACCGCTTCATCGATCGGGAGAAGTACACCTTCGGGATCCGCGACAACATGCTGTACTATGACGCGGAAAACGAGCGCTATCTGCTGATCGGCGGGTGCTACTATCGCTTTGACGCGACAGAGCAGACGAGCGATCTCGTCATCTATGCGTCGGACGACCCTGTCGGGCTGAGCTGGACGCAGGCGGGAAATGTCGTGGAGGCAGGGTATTCCAAAAATCTGCCCGAATGTCCTTCGCTCATGAAGATCGGGGACAGGTGGTATGTGTTCGTATCGGTCGCCTATGTGACGGCGCATCCGGTCGGCCCGCTGCAATACTGGACGGGCGACGCGGGTGTAGACTGCATGGACGTGAACTGGCAGGAAAAGGACTTTGCCTTCCTTGACGGGGAAGATTTGTGCGCGGCGCGTCCCACGCAGGTGGGCGACAAGGTGTTTATGTGGGGATGGATCCCGTCCACCTATGACACCATGCCCTGGGCGCCGTGGGCGGGGTACCTCAATCTCCCGCGCGAGGTCGTACAGCGCGCCGACGGCTCGCTCGGCGGAAGGCTGGACCCGGGACTCTCCTCGCTGCTCAACTTCGGAAAGATGTACGAACTCGGCGCAGACAACTTCGCCGTGCAGGCGGGGGCGGCGCAGGCATCGGAGGGCGTGCTCACGATGACGGGGACGGATAACCGCGTGCGGCTGGGCGACTTCCATCGCACCTATGTCACCTTCCGCGTCGATCTGCGCACTTCCGAAAGGGCGGGGTATGTCATGGAGCAGGACGGAAAAACGTATATGGTGCTCATCGTCCGCACGGAACAGGGCCTGCAGATGCAGGTGCTCTCGCCCGACGACGCGTCCCATACCGTCAACAGTGTGATCGACCTTCCCGCCGAAGGCGACGTGTTCGACGTGAAGATCGTGAATGACGGCGAGTTCGTGGAGTTTTTCGTCAACGATACCTGCGCGCTGACCGCCCACACCGCCATGACGGGGCCGATGCACACGGCGTATCTGTATTCGGACGGCGCGGCGGTGTTCTCCGACGTGCGCATCTCCAAACTGCGCCCGTACGGCGACATCTGACAAAGAAGAAAACCCCTTCGGCGCGGAAGTGCGTGCGGAGGGGTTTTTCTGTCTGCGCGCATTGACATTCGCGCGGCGATATGGTATATTCGATATGGTATATTGAGGAGACGGAAAGGAGCTGCCCCGTCTCGGCGACTTGCCGTCGGCGCGGCGCCCGACAGGGCGGCAGGCGTCTGACGGCGGAAACGGACGGCCCGACAGGGCGATGGGGGCGTCGCGGACGGCCGACGGACATCGTTCGGCGTATCGAGGAGGACTTGCATGGAAGCAGAACCGCAGGAGCGGGTTTCGGTGAGCAATTTTGCGGGAAAGGAGGGAAAGCTGTGGCTGACGTTCCTCATTCTTTCGCCCGTGTTTGCGGCGGCGTTTGCGGCATTCGCGGTGATCTATGCGGACGACGGTCTGCTCACGGTCATCGGCTGCTGCGGCATTGCCGCGGTGTGTCTCTTTCTCTTCGGCGTATGCATTGCGACGGCAAGGCGCCGCACGTCCCGTTGGACGGCGGACGCGGAAGGGGTGCGTTTTTTCGCGCTCGGGAGACAGGTCGCCTTTTTGCGCTGGGAGGAAATGCGCGAGGCGGGTTTTCTGCGCCTGGAAGGGGAAAAGCGCGCGGAGCGCCTGCGGCTGTACTGGTCGTCGGAGGAATTGCGCGGCGCCGTCAAAGGCGGAAAATTTGCGGGAAGAGAGGTCGGCCTCGGCGCCAACCGCCGCGGAGCGTGCATTCTCGTCTACCCCGTCCCCGCATACTACGGGGAAAAGGGCGGGATATGGTATCCCGCAGACGATCCGCTCATTTTGTTCACGCGCGCCCATTTCCGCCGCCCGCTCCGCCATGAGGAATTTCTCTCGGGACATTCGGACTGACGCTTTTTGAAAAACGGCCGATAGGTCCGTCTGCGGAACGCGTCTGTTTGCCGCGGGTTCGCGGGCAGAAAGAAGAGCCGATCGACGTGCAAAGCCGTCTGCCGCGCAATCTGAGGGCGCGCGGCAGACGGCTTTTGGGTTTACGCGTTATGGCCGATTGCGGCCGATCAGAAGATGTTGGCAAGCGTGACGCGATAGGTATTCGGGAAGGTCTCTGCAAGGTGCATGAGCACTTCCAGCTGCGGCAGGGCAAACGCATAGTTTTCCTCTGCGACGAGGCGGACGGTTTCGGAGAGGGCATTGTCCATTCGTGCAAGGTCGTTGTGCGGCAAAAAGGCCTGCAGCCGTTCTTTGCGCGTCTCCCAGGAAGTCTGGACGGCGCGGGCGTCCTCGTAGTTGGCCCGCGCTTCGTCCGTCTTTTCGTAGAGCGCTTCCAGTTCGCCCGAAAAGTCCGCAAACGCCTTTCCGATATACAGATGCTCGAATACCGCCGCTCCTGCCAGCAGGACGCACACCGCAAGAATGGCGCAAAGTGAACGGATCATATGTAACGCTTGTAGCCCGCCCGTCTGCGTCGGACGGCTTTCCGAGACGGAACTGCGCGGCGTTCGGTCATGTCGTGTCGGGGGATCACCAGGTCTTGTCCTGCGGATAGCGGACGCGGAAGGTGGTAAACTTCCTGCCTTTTTCCTGCAGGTAGATTTTTCCCTCGCCGTCGGCGGTGAGGACGAGCACGCGTTTTGTATCGCGGATGCCCTGATTGCGGAGGATCTCGCGGAAGAAGGCTTCGTCGAGGCCGGTAAGGTCGATGTTTTTGGCGTTGAATTTTCCGTTATCGAGAATGACGAGGGGCAGGGAGGTCTGCATCTGTTCATAGCCTTCCTTGGGCAGGGCGGAGAAGGTGCCGTTGGATTCATAGAGGGCGTAGTCGATGCAGTCAAGCGAAAAATACCCTGCCGAGCGGAGGGATTCGATGAGGTCGGAGACGTCGAGATTATTGCGTTTGAGCTGATAGTCGTCGATGCCGTTTTTGTTGATGACGACGCTGGGTTTTCCGCTCAGAACCGCCTTGAAGGGCTTCGCCTTGAGATCGAGGAGGGTGACGATCTCATGCAGGACAAAGATGGCGAGGACGGAGACGATGCCGTAGAGGAGGGGAATGGAGGTGTCCGCCATCGGAATGCAGGCGAGTTCGGCGATGAGCAGCGTGATGACCAGTTCAAAGGGCTGCATTTCGCCGATCTGCCGTTTTCCCATCAGCCGCATGACGATGAGCAGCACCGCAAAGATGATGGCGGTGCGGATCATGACGAGTACCATGCAAAAAGTATGCCGAAAACCCAAAAAAAGTATGCCCATTTTGTTGCGTTTTTCGCGGAATGTGGTATAATAGGAATCCGAAGAGTAGCCAAGGCGCGTCAAGTGCTGCGAAACGGGACGTTGTTCGCAGACGAAAGAGGGATCTCCTCTGCGGTGCCGCGGCGCGTCCGCTTGGATCGGCGCGAAAGCGCATTCAAAAAGACTGTCCCTTCTCGCTGCGGCAGGGCGGGCGGTCGGCGGACCTTCCAAGATACGGGAGGTTTTTTCTTTTATGCACGCAAACGGATCGGCGGTCATACCCGCCTGGAAACGCATTCTGTTTTCCGACTTCATGCTCAGCCGCGGCAAGGCACAGCGCATCGCCGCGGTGGGCGTCATGACGGCGCTCTGCATCGTCGCCAACATGTTCCTTGAAATCAAACTCTATGACGTCCAGTTCTCGCTCACCATTTTCGTCTCTGTCCTGACGGGCATGTTCATCGGACCGCTGTTCGGCTTCGCCGCCGTGTTTCTGGGCGATTTTCTCGGATACGTCTACAACAACTGGGGCTATATCTATATGCCGTGGGTGGGACTGTCCTCCGCACTCTTTGCGCTCATTGCGGGCCTTGTGATGGGCCTTCCCCTCCGCAAACGGTGGGGGATCTACCTCAAACTTGCCCTCATCTGCCTGATCACCTTTTTCGTGTGTACGGCAGGCGTCAACAGCGCGGGTTTTTATTTCTATAACAAATATGCGGGATTCTCCACCGCCGTCATCGGGTACGCGGAATCGCACTTCGGCGGATCGGTCACCTATTTCGTCTATGTCTGTTATCGCCTCATTTTCAAGCTGCAGATCCTCAACAGCGCCTTAAATTACGCCCTGCTCTTTGTGGCGGTTCCCGTCATCAACGCCGTCGGCGCCAAGCACGTTCCGCTGCGCTGAATCTCGCCTTGCCCGCCGATTCATGCAATTTCGCGAAAGGAGATCGTTTTACAAAGGGGAAAGCATGCGCTTTCACAAGAGCAAAACCGTGTAACCTTGCGAAAGGGAAAGCATGCATTCACACAAAAGGGAAAGTCGGCCCGATTGCGTCCATCGGGTTGATTTTTTTATTCTTGCGTGGTATAATGGTCGTAATCTTTCGCAGTAGGAGGAACCATGACAAGTTCTTTACTCGCGGTGACGTTCGGCGCAAACGAAAGAGGGATCATCCTCTTCGGTTTTGAGATCTACTATTATGCGATCTGCATTGTCTGCGGCATGATTCTTGCCGCAGTACTCTCCGCGCTCCTCATGAAGCGCAGGAATATGTCCGTCGACCTCATCTATCTCCTCTTTATCGTCTGTATTCCGACAGCCATCGTCGGCGCACGGCTCTTTTCCTGCCTCACCGATCCGAACATCGGTATCGCGCGCTTTTTCGATTTCCGCGACGGCGGGCTCTCCATTACGGGCGGCGTGCTGGGCGGGGTTCTCGCAGGGTTTGTCGTCTGCCTCATCAAAAAGGTGAACTTTCTGCGCGTGGCGGACTGCGTGGTCATCAACATCCTCATCGCGCAGGCGCTGGGCAGATGGGGGAATTTTTTCAACAAGGAAGTGTACGGCGGCGTGGTCAGCGATCCGTCCATGCAGTGGTTTCCCTTTGCCGTACCCGTCAGTCCCGACCGCTATACCTACGGCATCGGTTCCTTCTCCGATCCCGCTTCCACCTGGCATTACGCCTTTTTCTTCTATGAATCGGTCATCAATCTCGTGGGTTGGGCCATTCTCTTCACCCTCGCGTGGAAGACGAGCAAAAAACCCAACGGCGTGCTGACCTGTCTGTATTTTGTCTGGTACGGCACGGTGCGCTCCGTCATGGAGCCCCTGCGCGATTCCAAATTCATCCTGAGCGCGGGCGGCGTCCCGTGGTCGCTCGTCTTTTCCCTGCTCATGGTGGGACTCGGCATCTGCGCCATTCTCACGCTGCTCATCCTCAACTTCCGCAAGGAAAAGGCCTTCATCGGCAGTCGCGTCGGCGATCCCTGCGCGCTCACTGCCTATATGACGCCCTATAAGGACGATATTCCCTATTTCAGCAAGATCAATATGTTCGGCGACAAATACCCGCCCAGACCCGTCAAACAGAAGGGCGGCCAGAAAAGGCCTTCTCCCGATCGAAAGGACGACGCGGGCAAAGGGGACGCCTCCCGAAAGGACGAAACGGGCAAAGTGGACAAGCAATCATGAGAAATCTCACGCTTTTGACCGATCTCTATCAGCTGACGATGGGACAGGGATATTTCAACGAGGACAAGCATGAACAGCGTGCCGTGTTCGATGTATTTTTCCGTCCCAACCGTCTCATTACCTACTCGGTTGCCGCGGGCATGGAGCAGGCGGCGGAATACCTCGAAAACCTGCATTTTGACGCGGACGACATCGCCTATCTGCGTTCTTTGGGGATTTTTTCCGAGGACTATCTTGCCTATCTTTCGCGGCTCCGCTTCACGGGCGACGTGCGCGCCGTGCGGGAAGGGGAGATCGTCTTTCCCTACGAGCCCATTTTCACCGTCTCCGCGCCCATGCTGGAGGCGCAACTCGTCGAGACGGCCATTCTGACTTTCATCAACCATCAGACGCTCATTGCGTCCAAGGCGGCCAAGATCTGCGCCGCGGCGGGCGGGGGCGTCATGGAATTCGGCCTGCGCCGCGCACAGGGGGCGGATGCGGGCGTGTACGGCGCCCGTGCCGCCATGATCGGCGGCTGCGTGGGGACGTCCAACGTCTATGCGGGCAAGCTCTTTCACGTTCCCGTCTCGGGGACGATGGCGCACAGCTGGGTGATGAATTTCCCCTCCGAGCTGGAGGCCTTCCGTGCCTATGCGCGCAGCTTCCCGAACGGATGTCTGCTGCTCGTCGACACCTACGATACGCTCAAAAGCGGCGTCCCGAACGCCATCCGCGTGTTCCGCGAACTGCGCGAACAGGGACACGAGCCGCTGGGGATCCGTCTCGATTCGGGCGACCTTGCCTATCTGTCCAAGAAGGCGCGCGCGATGCTGGACGAGGCGGGATTTGAAAAGACCGTCATCTGTGCTTCGGGCGATCTGGACGAGGCGCTCATCCTGTCCTTAAAGGAGCAGGGCGCCTGTATCGATACATGGGGCGTGGGGACAAAGCTGATCACGAGTGCGGACATGCCTGCGCTCGGCGGCGTGTATAAACTTGCGGCCGTGTATGAGGACGGGAAGGAGATTCCCAAGATCAAGCTCTCGGACACGACGGAGAAGATCACCAACCCCGGCGTGAAGGAAGTCTGCCGTTTCTACGACAAGAAGACGGGAAAGGCGATCGCCGACTACATCATGCGTGCGGGGGAAAAGGTGGATCCGGAAAAGCCGCTCACCATTTTCCACCCGGTGGACACATGGAAGCGTATGACGTTGGAAAATTTCACCGTCCGCGACCTGCGCGAAGACCTCTTCCGCGGCGGGAAGCGCATCGTATCGGCGCGGCCGCTTGCGGAGATCGCCGCCTACCGTGCGGAGGAAATGTCGCATTTCTGGGAGGAGTATCTTCGTCTGGACATGCCGCATATCTATAAAGTTGATCTGTCCGATGCGCTCTACGCGCTCAAACAGCAGTTGGTAGAGTCCCATCGGGGACTATAAGGGGAGAACCGTGTTCGGAATGTATTCAAAACAAACGGTGGAAAAACTTGTCGGCCGCCTGCGGGAGGAGTATGCCGCCGTGCTGAAAAAACAGCAGGAGGCCGTAGCGGCGATCAAGGAGGAGAACCGTATCCTGGCGGCGCGTGTCTCGGAGTTGGAGGCGGAGCGCGGCAATGTCGCCGAAGCGCTCATCGGCGCGGCGCGGGAGGGAGAGGAACTGCGCAAAGAGGGCGCCCGCGAGGCGGCGAACAGCACCAAGGAGCTCGCCATGCTCATTGCGAAGTGCCGCCTTCTGTGCAACACGCTGACGGCAAAATATCCCGACGCGGAGGACGTGCGTTCGTTTGCCTCCTTTGTGGATACGCTGCGCGGTGCGGCGGGGGAAGAGGACGACGAGGACACGCTCGACATGGACGAGGTTCTTGCACCCTCCAAACCGCTCGACCTTGAAAAACTGTGCAAAGATCTCGGCCTGATGGAGGAAGAGGCATGAAACACTACAAATCGGTCATGATCGCGCTCGGCTGTGCGCTGTTGATGTGCGTTCTGCTCTTCGTCGACCTCATCACCAAGGCGTGGGCGGAGTGGTACGATCTTACCTATTCGCTCAATCAGCCGGGCTATTTTCTCGGAATCATCAAACTGACCTATACCAAAAACATGGGCATCGCCTTCGGGATCTTCGGCGGGAACGAGACCGCCATGGAGATCATGAGCTACGTCACCGTCGTGCTTGCCGTGCTCATTGCGGTCATGTTCTTCACGCTCTTCCGCCGCAACATCCCCGTCCGCGTATGCCTTGCCATCGTCGAAGCGGGGGCGCTCGGAAACATCATCGATCGGTTCAGCCTCGGGTATGTGCGCGACTTCCTCGACGTCATTCCGCTCGGGTTCGGCATCTGCAACATCGCCGACTTCTTCATCACGGGCGGGATCGTCGCCGTCATCTTCTGCATTCTCTTCATCGGCAAGGACGCCGTGTTCCCGCTCACCAGGAAATGGCGGGAGGAGGCCAAGCGCGAGGACGAAGAACGCGACCGCCGCGCCAAGGAGCAAAATGGCTGAATTTGTGGCGGAGGACGCCGTCCGCGCCGATCTCTTTCTGAGCGAAAAGACGGGGCTCACGCGTTCCGCCGTCAAGAAGCTGGCAGAGGAAGGGCATCTGTTTGTCGATGACGTTCCCGTCAAAGCGGGACACGTCGTCAAAGCGGGCAACCGTGTCCGCCTGGATGTCCCGCCGCCCCGTCCCATTCGGGCGCAGCCCGAGGACATCCCCGTCGACGTGCTGTATGAGGACGGGGACATCGCGATCGTCAACAAACCGCGCGGCATGGCCGTCCATGCGGGGGCGGGAAGGGTGGACGGGACGCTCGTCAATGCGCTTTTGTTCCGTCTGAAATCGCTGAGTTCCATCAACGGCGAGATCCGGCCCGGCATCGTCCACCGCATCGACAAGGACACGACGGGGCTTCTGGTCGTCGCCGAAAACGATGCGGCGCATCTCTCGCTTGCGGCGCAGATTGCCGACAAGACGTGCAACCGCGAATACCTCGCCCTGCTCGAAGGGGTGGTGAAAGAGGATACAGGCCGCATCGAGACGAACATCGGGCGCGATCCGAAAGACCGTCTGAAGATGGCGGTGCTGCCCGTCGGCGGACGGCGCGCCGTCACCGAATATCGGGTCGTCGAGCGCTTTCGCGCAAACACGCTCGTCCATTTTATTCTGAAAACGGGGCGCACGCATCAGATCCGCGTCCATGCCAAATACCTGGGACATCCCGTCGTGGGCGATCCTGTGTACGGCTATAAAAAGCAGCGTTTCGAGCTGGAAGGACAGCTTCTTCATGCCTTCCGTCTGACGCTCACGCACCCGCGTACGGGCGAACGGATGCAGTTCGAGGCGCCTCTGCCCGACGATTTTGCCCACGTACTCGAAGTTTTACGAAAGGAGCAGCAATAAGCGATGCAGATTCTCAATGCCGAAGAAATGCGCCGCGTCATCACGCGGCTTGCCATGCAGGCGGCGGAGGCGGAAAAGGGGACGGACTTCGTCCTCATCGGGATCCGTACGCGCGGGGTCATTCTCGCCCGTCGCATGCAGGCGGAACTCGCCCGTCTTGAAGGCGTGAACGTCCCCGTCGGGATCCTCGACATCTCTCTCTACCGCGACGACCTTCTCGACGGTTGCGATGCCGTGTTCAAGGGGAGCGAGGTGGATTTCGACATCGAAGGCAAGAACGTCGTCCTGTGCGACGACGTCATCTTTACGGGCAGAACGGTGCGCGCGGCGCTTGCGGCGATCTCCTCCATGGGACGCGCGAAGTCGGTGCGCCTCTTTACCCTCATCGACCGCGGCCATCGGGAACTTCCATTCCGCGCGGACGGCGTCGGGAAAAATGTCCCCACGGCGCGCACCGAGCGCATCGTCGTGCATTTCACGGAAACAGACGGCGCCGACAGCGTCGAACTGTATAAATAAATTTCCGTTTTCGGAGGTAAATTCATGGCACAGCAAAAAACGCAACAAACAGAACAGCAAAAGACGCACACGAAGAAGACGGGACGCCGTTCTACCTTCTCGCTCGGAAGCCTTGTCAACGTGCTCGCATTCTGCGCTCTCGCGGCGGCAGCGATCCTGCTCGTCATCGGGCCGATCCTCAAGTGGATCCTCACGGAGACGGGCGGCGGAGTCATCATGCAGGCGCTCAACCTCGTCTCGCAGTACTGCCTGCTCGCGGCCATCGCCATTCCCGGCTGGTTCTTTGTCAAGGGTAAGCGCAGGGGCTGGAAGATCGCATACATTGTCTTTCTCGTCGTCTACATTGCGGGCACCATCCTCGGCATGACGCTCGGCATTTAAGAACTGCCCGCGCTGTGCGATGTCGGCGGAGGAAAGAGAAGCGATCCTGCCGACGGACGTGCGCGGGACTTCGGGAAAAATTGATGAAAACGGCGCGTTTGCGCCGTTTTCCCTTTACAAAGAGGGGAAATTTCCCTATAATAGGAAAAAAGAACGAGAACCGTATTTCGGAGAGCGAAAAAAGGAGTAGAGAGTATGCTTCCGGTCGTTGCGATCGTCGGGCGTCCCAACGTGGGAAAGAGCACCTTTTTCAACAAGGTGGCGGGGCGCAAAATTTCCATTACAGAGAACAGGCCGGGCGTCACGCGCGACCGTATCACCGCGGACTGCGAATGGCGCGGCAAGCCGTTTACGCTCATTGACACGGGCGGCATCGAGCTCAAGAGCGAGGACGCCATGTGGAAGGAGATCGCCCTTCAGGCGCAGGCGGCGGTGGAGCTTGCGGACGTCATTTTGTTCTTCACGGACGGGCGGGAGGGCCTGACTGCCTCCGACTACGATGTCGCCGACTATCTGCGCCGTTCCAAAAAGCCGGTCGTCCTTGTCGTCAACAAGGTGGACGACTATTCGCCCGACAAGCTCTTCGAGTTCTATTCGCTGGGGCTTGGCGAGCCGTATGCCGTCTCTTCGGAGCATTCCCGCGGCATCGGGGATGCGCTGGACAAGGCGGTGGAGTTCTTCCCGACGGGCGAGGAACAGACGGATGATTCGCTGAAGATCGCCGTCGTCGGAAAGCCGAACGCGGGCAAGAGCTCGCTCGTCAACCGCATTCTCGGGCAGGAGCGCACCATCGTCACGCCCGTCGCGGGGACGACGCGCGACGCCGTGGACACGCGCTTCGAGCGGGACGGGAAGGCCTATACCATCATCGATACGGCGGGGATCCGCCGCAAGCGGTCGGTGGAGGACGACGTGGAGTACTATTCCGTCCTGCGCGCCTTCGACGCGGTGCGCCGTGCGGACGTCTGTCTGCTCGTCATCGACGCCTGCGAAGGCATCACCGAACAGGACGTCAAGATCATCGGCTACGTCCACGAACAGGGCAAGCCGTCGGTCATCGTGATGAACAAGTGGGACCTTATCGAAAAGGAGACCCACACGATCGAAAAGTTCGAGGCCAAGCTCAAAGAAGAGCTGAAATTCATGGACTATTTCCGCTCGGCGTATGTCTCGGCAAAGACGGGGCAGCGGACGGACAAACTGCTTGCGCTCGCCCGCCAGGTATATGATCACGCGGGATTCCGCGTCCCGACGGGCGATCTGAACGATCTTCTGATGGACGCCATGCGCATTTCCGAACCGCCGTCCTATCAGGGCAGACGCATGAAGCTCTATTATGCCTCGCAGGTCGCCGTTCATCCGCCTGTCTTTGTCCTCATGGTCAACGACGAAGGGCTCATGCACTTTTCCTATGAACGCTATCTCGAAAACGTCATCCGCAATGCCTATGATTTTTCGGGTACACCCATCAAAATCAAGGTGCGGAACAACAAGGAGAATGAATGAAAGAGCTCCTCTTTTCGCAAAGCTGGTATTGGTTTTTGCTGATGGCAGTTGTCTGTTATCTGATCGGGTGTTTCAACTTCGCCGTCCTCATCGCCAGGACAAAGCACAAGGACGCGCATAAGATCGGAAGCGGCAACCCCGGGACGATGAACATGACCCGCGAATTCGGCCTTGTTGTCGGCCTCATCAACTTCCTGTGCGATGCCTGCAAGGGCGGCGTCCCCGCGATCATCAGCTTTTTTCTCTTCCGCGACTACGTCTTTGCCGGAACGCAGGTCATTGTCTCCGACTTCACCCGCTATTTCTGCGGCCTGTTCGTCATCATCGGACATATCTGGCCCGTCACCATGCGCTTCCGCGGCGGAAAGGGGATCGCCTCTTCGCTGGGCCTCTTCTGGTTCTGCCTCTCCTGCGAAAATCCCTGGAATATCCTCATCGTGTTCATCGTCCTGCTCTTCGGCGTCGTCGGCTACATCGCCGTTACCGAATGGGGGTCGATGGGCTCCCTCCTCGGCGTTTCGGGACTGTCCGTCTGGCAGGGTCTTGTCTTTTTCTTTCGCTATTCCGCCAACGGAATGCTGCACAACGGCTGGGTCGTCGGCATCTTCCTCCTCCTGCTCGCACTCAACTTCCTCACCTGGTTCGCCCATCGCAAAAACCTCGTGCGGCTGTTTGCGGGCGAGGAACACCGTACCTCCGTCAAAAAACTCTCCCACGGAAAACGCGGGACGGAAAATATGTAAAGACTGTTTTCTCTGCCATGCCCCGATACAAGAAGGGGTAAAACGGGGAAACGAAAAAGCGCGCGGCTTCCATGCGGAAGCCGCGCGCTTTTCTTTGTGTTCGGATTATTCGTCGGGAGTTTCGATGACGTCGGACGCTGCCCAGCGTTTGGTGGATTCCATGGCGCTTTCGCAGCCTTCCTGGGTGTTGTAGTTGGAGCTGACGCACAGGAGACGCTTCTGAGCATTCATCAGACGGAAGATATAACCGCCTGCCTTGGTTTTGACAATGCTGAAATTGTTGGCGGCAATGCTCTTTTTGTAGGTGGCGATGCCGTTCTTTGCGCCGGCGACGTTGGTGTATTCGCTGCTCACCAGCATGACTTCGCCGTTGTTTGCACGCAGTTCAAAGATATAACCGCCGTCTGCGGCGCGGATGACCCATTTCCCGGCGGGCGCAACCTTCTTCTTTGCGGGTGCAGGCTTTTTGGCGGGCGCCTTCGGCGCGGTGCTGACAGGTTTTTTCTCGGTCGCACGCACTTCTTTTGCGGGCTCTTCCGCAGGTGCTTCGGCGGGGGCGGGGAGTTCCTCTTGTTCTGCCGCAGGCAATTCTTCTTCCTTTTCGGCGGGCAACGCTTCCTCCTGCTTTGCCGCGGGAAGTTCCTCTCCCTGTTTTGCGGCAGGGAGCTCTTCTTCCTCTTTAGTAGCAGGAAGTTCTTCTTCCTGTTTGGCGGAAGGAAGTTCTTCCTCCTGTTTTGCGGCAGGGAGTTCTTCTTCCTGTTTTGCCGCGGGAAGTTCTTCTTCGGCGGCGGGGGCGGGGAGTTCCTCTTGTTCTGCGGCCGAAGCCTGAGCGGCTTCTTCGCGTTTTTGTTTTTTATACTTGGCGGACAGCACGATCATCGTGATGATGAGGGCGACGATCAAGACCAAGATGACGCCGAGGACAATGGTGAGCGTCAGATTCTCTTTGAGATAGTCCAACAAGCTCTTATTCGTGGCATCCAGCAGTGCGAACATAGTATATCACGCTCCTTTTGTTTCCTTCATTTTAACACGAAAAACAAATCCTGTCAATGCATTGACAAATAATTTTATATGCGGTATGATAAGAATATGATGAAAATTGCGGTGATCGGCGGCGGCGCGGCGGGCCTTGCGTGCGCCGTTCTGCTTGCAAGGGCGAAAAACGAGGTCGTGATCCTGGAACGAGGGGAACGTGTCGGCAAAAAGCTCTCCGCGACGGGCAACGGACAGGGCAATGTGACCAACCTGAACGTGTCTGCCGCGCACTATTTTTCGGACGATCGGGAGAAGGTCGGGCGCATTCTTGCACGCTTTTCGGCAGAGGATGCCGTGGCGTTTCTCGAAGGGATGGGCGGTATTTTCCTGCCCGATTCCCGCGGAAGGGTCTATCCTGCGGGACGGCAGGCGTCGGCCGTGACCGATCTCTTTCGCCGTGAGACGGAGCGCCTGTCGGTGCGCGTGCGGACGGGGGCGCGCGTGGAGAAAATATCCGCGGCAACCATCGGGAAGCGCTTTTGTGTGACCTGTGCGGACGGAGAGGAACGCGCGGACGCCGTCGTGCTCGCGGCGGGCGGAAAGGCGGCAAGACAGTTCGGAACGGACGGCACGGCCTATGCGCTTGCCGCTCCGTTCGGACATACCGTCACGGCGCTTTCGCCCGTTCTCGTGCAGCTTCGGTGCGACCCTGCCGCCGTACGCGGCTTAAAGGGCGTCCGCGTGGATGCCGGCCTGCGCGTTCTGCGGGCGGGGCAGGAAGTCTATGCCTGCCGCGGCGACGTGCTCTTTACCGAGAGCGGCATTTCGGGAGACGCCGTGTTCCGTGCCTCCTCGTATGCGGAAAAGGGGGACAGCGTTCTGCTCGATTTTCTTCCGAGCGTGTCGGAGGAAACGCTTGCAAAGGCCGTGAGAGCGGGCGCGGACGGGCTGCTCTGCATCGTGTCCAACGGGCTCGGGCGGCATATCGTCCGCCTTGCGGGCGGGGACAGAGCGCGCGAATGCGATCTGATCAAGGCGTTTCCGCTCACCGTGACGGGGACGCTCGGATTCGACTATGCGCAGGCGACGCGGGGCGGGATTCCGATGCGGGAGACGGACGAAAATCTCATGAGCGTGTACTGTCATAACCTGTATTTTGCGGGAGAGATCCTCAATGTGGACGGCGAATGCGGCGGGTACAACCTGCATTGGGCGTTTGCGTCGGCGCACGCCGTGGCGGAGGCTTTGCGATGAGAAAGACATTTACGGGGCTTGTCCTGCGTCCCCATCAGAAGGAGACGGCGCTCGTGCGTCTGTGCGAAAAGAAACTGCACGCGCCCTGCCGTTATTTTCGCATTCTGAAAAAGTCGCTGGATGCGCGCGACAAATCGGATATCCGCTGGGTATATTCCGTGGAATGCGGCACCGAGCCGTACGTCCCTGCTCCGCGCGTCTTTGAACGGGTGCAGGGACGCCCGCGTGTCGTCATTGCGGGAGCCGGGCCTGCGGGCCTGTTCTGTGCGCTGCGTCTCCTCGACTACGGATTTGAACCCGTCATTTTCGAGCGCGGGAAAAAGGTGGAGGAACGCGCCGCCGACGTCGAGAAGTTCTGCGCGACGGGCGTTCTCGATCCCGACAGCAACGTGCAGTTCGGGGAGGGGGGCGCGGGGGCCTTTTCGGACGGAAAGCTCAACACGCAGACCAACGACGCACGCAACCGCGACGTCTTGGAGACCTTCGTCCGCTTCGGCGCGCCCGAGGAGGTCGCATATCTCGGGAAACCGCACGTCGGCAGCGATCGGCTCAAGCAGGTGGTCGCCGCCATGCGCCGCGAGATCGAGGCGCGCGGCGGAAGTTTCCGATTCGGAGAACAGATCACGGATGTCCGCATTCGGGACGGACGCATACACGAAATCGTGACGGGGAGCGGTGTTTTTCCGTGTGAGACGCTGGTACTCGCCATCGGGCACAGCGCGCGGGATACCTTTGAAATGCTCCTTTCGCGCGGCTTTGTCATGCAACAGAAGGAGTTCGCCGTCGGGGTGCGTATCGAGCATCTTCAGAGCGCTATCGGACGCGCGCAGTACGGAACGGGCTACGCGGCGCTTCCTGCGGCGGACTATAAACTCGTTTCGCATGCCTCCGAACGTGCCGTGTTCACCTTCTGCATGTGTCCCGGCGGCGTCGTCATTCCCGCCGCGAGCGAGGAGGGCGGCGTCGTCACCAACGGAATGAGCGACTACGCGCGTGCGGAGCGCAATGCCAATTCCGCGCTCGTCGTGCAGGTGCGGCGGGAGGACTTCGGCGGCGATCATCCGCTCGCAGGCGTGCAGTTTCAGAGAAAACTGGAGCGGGCGGCGTTCCGTGCGGCGGGCGGCGAGTACCGCGCCCCCGTCCAGCTCGTCGGGGACTTCCTCGCCGACAAAGAGAGCTACTACTTCGGAGAAGTCAAACCTTCCTACGCGCGCGGTACGCGGTTTGTCCCCATGCAGGCCATCTTCCCGCGCGCCCTGACCGACGCCATGAAAGCGGCTCTGCCCGATATGGACCGCAAACTCTCCGGGTTCGCCGCCTACGAGGCGGTGATGACGGGCGTGGAATCGCGTACCTCATCGCCGGTGCGCATTCTCCGCGACGCCGAATCCCTTCAGGCGGAGGGCGTTGTAGGCGTCTATCCGTGCGGCGAGGGGTGCGGCTATGCGGGCGGAATCACCTCTGCTGCGGCGGACGGCATCCGCGTCGCGGAAAAGATCTTCGAGGCGCATCGCGCGTAATGCTTTTTTCTGAAACGGAAACGGGGCGGGGTGCCCGGCAAAAGTCGGGCGCCCCGCTCGTTTTATGTATCGCCGAAACAGAAGAGGGAAGTGCAGGGAAAGGAGAAATGCGCAGCGGTTTGTACATGCGCAGAGATCAGAATGTGCAGAAACCGCAAAGCGCACTCCGTATCGCTACGGTGTGCGCTTTGCTTTGAGAGAATATGAAAAAATTGTGGAGAGTAGGCATTGATGACAGGCATCGGAGAATCCCGTATCCATTCGGGATTCTTACCTGCATGATACCGCGCGTTCGTGTTTGTTGTGTGATATTCCCATTAAAAGGGAATAAAATTGTGCCGCGCGATCGAAATCGATGAAAAAACGAAAACAGCTCTTGCAAAATATGAAAATCTATGTTACAATGATGGAAACAATATCTATGGGGGGAAGGATATGAAGCAGACGGGGAAGGTCTGCGCGCTTTTGCTTGGCTCTTGCCTGGCGCTGTCCGCATTGGCGGCGTGCTCGGCGACGGCGGAAGCGGCGGACTATCGCATTTGCTACGACAACCTCGGCGGCGGATATGTGGACGCTGCCGACACGACGGTCGCGGTGGAGGGCGCAAAGGTACTTGCGGCCTACGATGCGGCAGGGAACAGGGTGAGCGATCCGAAGACGATCGCGACCTATTCGGGCGGCGTCTTTACGGCGGTCTCGGCGGGGACGGTCATCTATGAGGGAAAGGGGGGAGCGCGCGGCTCAGTCGAAGTCGTTCCCGCCTATGTCACCGATCCGGGGAACCAGTATGCCGGAAATGCCGTCGACTACGACGAGACGTCCGGCGAGCGGGTGCTCGGGCATACGCACGACCCGTCGCTCATTGAGACCAAGGACGCGGACGGGCGTCCCGTCTACTATATTTTCTCGACGGGTTGGGCGGACCGTACGGAAGCGCTCATGGGGCCGCTCGTGGGGGAAGAGACATACGGAAACGCCATTCATGTCTCCTACGACGGCATGAAGACGTGGATGCTTTTGGGCAGGACGTTTGACGTCGCCACGCGGGACGAGGACTTCGTGCGCACGCGCACGGGGGAATGGCTCTACAGCGAAGGCGGCACGGCGGACGAAACGGCGCAGCCCGGTGTTTCGGGAGGCGACGCGGCGTACAATTCCGATTCTGCGAGCTGGTGGGCGCCCGATATCGTGGCCAAGCCGGACGGAAGCGGGTACTGGCTCTACACCTGCGTCGTGGACGGCGCCGGAAACAGTTCGGGCATGTATCTCGACAACAGCTATTTTGCGCGTGCGTGCATTTTGCTGTACGAATCGGACTCGCTGGATGCGGGGACGTTCAAGCCCGTGCGCGATGCCAACGGCGATCCCGTCGTTCTCATGCAGTCCTCCATCCGCCGCGGCGAGGCGGAAAAGGACGTCAACGGCATCGACCCGCAGATCATCTTCGACGAGAACGGGGGAATGTACATGGCGTACGGTTCCTTCGGCTCGGGGAATTATCTCATCGAGCTCGATCCGACGACGGGCCTGCGCAAGGACGGCAAGGGCTGGCAGTCGCATGACGATATCCGCAACTGGGTGGAAAACGACATTCAGGCGCTCTATCGGGCGGAGCCTGCCGAAGGCGATTCGCAGGCGATCGGCTGGGAGCACGACTATTACGGAAAGAACATTTCCAAACAGAACATGGAGGCGCCCGTTATTGCCCGCCACGACAACGTGACGATCATGGACGAGAACGAGACCGTTCTCGAAGAGGGCAAGACCTATTACTATTCCATGCACTCCTACGACGGCCTTGCGGACAACTATCAGATGTGGGGCGGCCGGAGTGAGAGCGTCTGGGGGGTCTATCGTTCGACGCAGGGCGGCATTGTGTACAACGTCGGACCCGGGAACGGCGGGAACGAGGGCAACAAGTACATGGGCGGGTTTACCTGGCACAACAAGAGCGAGACGAGCACCGAACTCGACGTCATTCTGCCCGGGCATAACGACCTGTTCACGACGGACAGCGGCGTCTCCGTGGCGGCGTACATCGCCCGTCTGAACGGGGATACGGGACGCTTTGTCACACAGATTCATCAGTATTACCTCAACAGCTACGGCGAGATCGTCATCAATCCCAACCGTTACAGCGGCGAGAGCGACCGCGGCGTCTCGGCGGAAGAGCTGTTTGCCTATACGGACGGCGGAAAGTTCAAGATGGTCGTCACGATCAACCAACAGGACACCGACGGCAGCAAGCGCGCCGTCAATACCTCGCGCGACGTCGTTCTGACGCAGAGCGCGTCCGATCCCGCATCGGGCGACGTCTATGACGGCTCGACGGCGACGGGGACGCCCATCGGCACCTGGAAGATGTACGGCGACGGCTATATCAAGTTTACCTTCACGGACACGCTGAAGGGAACGGGCGGCCGCAACAGCGGCGAGAATGTGTACTACGGCGTAGTGCGTTCCGCATGGCTGGGCGATCAGAACAGATCGGGCTTCACGATCACCTGTCTCGGACAGACAGAGGGGACGAAGCGCAGCATGTCCATGTTCATGAACAACTACTCGACTATGACGGGCGAAGGGCTCGTCGGCTGACACGACCGTATGCGCCCCGCGGCACCAATGGCCGCGGGGCGCTTTCTCCCGAAAGCAGACCGCTTGCAGGGCGCGCCGCGTCGACCGAAGCAGTCATACGTGCGCCGCATTGACAGACGCAGTCATACGCGCGCCGCATCGACGGATGCGCTGCCCTGCGCGCTGCCGATTTCGGAAAGACGCATTACAATTCGTATATTTATTTGCCAGAATCAGGAAAAGGAAACAAGCATGCAAGACATCAAATACCTCGAACGCCTCTCGGTACAGTTCCCGACGGCGGCGGATGCGGCAACGGAGATCATCAATCTCTCCTCCGTGCTCAACCTGCCGAAGGGAACGGAACACTTCATCACGGACATCCACGGGGAATATGAACCCTTCTTACATATCCTGAAAAACGGCTCCGGATCCATCCGCAAAAAGATCGAAGAGGAGTTCAAGGGTTCGCTTTCCATGCGGGAGAAGAAGTCGCTTGCGACGCTCATCTACTATCCGTCGGAAAAACTCGCCCAGATCGAGGCGACGGAAGAGGACATGGACGACTGGTACAAGACGACCATCTACCGCCTTGTGCGCGTCAACCGCCGCATTGCCTCCAAATACACGCGTTCCCGCGTCCGCAAGGAACTCCCGCATGACTACGCCTACATCATTGAGGAACTGCTCGGGGAAAAGGAGGAGGTGGAGGACAAGGAGGCGTACTATAACGGCATCATCTCCGCCATCATTTCCACCAAACGGGCGCGGCATTTCGTGATCGCGTTCTGCAATCTCATTCAGCGGCTTGCCGTCGACCGCATTCATATCCTGGGCGATCTCTTTGACCGCGGTCCGGGCGCGCACATCATTCTCGATACGCTCCTCGGATTCGACAACGTGGACTTCCAATGGGGGAACCACGACATCTGCTGGATGGGCGCCGCCAGCGGGAGCCTGGCGTGCATCGCGTCCGTCGTGCGCATTTCGGCGAAGTACGGCAACTTCGCCACCGTCGAAAACGGCTACGGCATCAATCTTCTGCCGCTTGCCAAGTTTGCGCTCGATACCTACGCGGGCGATCCCTGCACCTGCTTTGCCATCAACGGCTCGCAGAGCTACGAACCCTACGATCCCGACATGGACCGCAAGATCCATAAGGCGATTACCGTTATTTTGTTCAAGCTCGAGGGACAGCTCATCGCGCGTCATCCCGAATACCACATGGAAGGGCGGCGTCTGCTCGACAAGATCGACCGCGAAAAGGGGACGGTCACCATCGACGGCAAGGCGTACCCGCTGGAGGACACAAACTTTCCGACCATCGATCCCGCCGATCCCTACAGGCTTTCCGCGGGGGAGACGCTGGTCATGGAAAAGCTGCGCTATGCGTTCGTCAACAGCGAAAAGCTGCGCCGTCACGTCGCCTATCTCTTTACGCGCGGCAGTATGTACCGCGTCTGCAACGGCAATCTTCTGTACCACGGGTGTGTCCCTCTGGAGGAGGACGGTTCCTTCAAAAAGGTACAGGTCGGGGATAAATGCTATGCGGGCAAGGAGCTCTTCGACGAGCTCGAGAGCTGGGCGCGAAAGGGGTATTACCTGCCCGACGGAGAGGAAAAGCGCTTCGGACAGGACCTTATGTGGTTCATGTGGGCGAACGAGAACTCGCCGCTCTACGGCAAGGAGCGCATGACGACCTTCGAGCGCTATTTCGTCAAAGATCAGAGCTGTTATTTCGAGGCGAAAAATTCCTATTACAGTTATCTCAACGACGATGCCGTCATTTCGCACATCATGGCGGAATTCGGCCTCGATCCCGACTCGCCCGCCTCGCACATCATCAACGGGCATATGCCCGTTCACCTCAAAAACGGCGAAACGCCCATTAAGTGCGGCGGAAGGCTCCTGATGATCGACGGCGGAATGTCCCGTCCCTATCAGCGGGAGACGGGCATTGCGGGCTATACGCTCATCGGCAATTCCTACGGAATGCGCCTGGTCGCCTATGAGCCGTTCCGCTCGGCAGAGGACGCCATCCGCAGCGAGAGCGACATTCATTCCGTCACCGAAGTCGTGCAAAAGACCAATTACCGCCTCTCGATCCGCGATACGGACGAGGGCAAGCGCATGCAGGAGACCATCGAGGAACTCACCGACCTGCTCGAGGCATATCGCCTCGGCGTCATCCGCGAACAGAGTATCCGCATCTGAACGGTCAGAGCGCCTGAACGGACAGGGCGCACGGCGGAGGGACGGTCGGCATTTATTTGGAAGTTATCGGCAGAAAAGAAGGGAGAAAGAACCAAAAAGGAGAAGCATTATGAAAGTGATCATTGTCGGCGGCGTCGCGGGCGGCGCCACGGCAGCGGCGCGTATCCGCCGTCTGGACGAGCGTGCGGAGATCGTCATGCTCGAACGCACGGGATATGTTTCCTATGCGAACTGCGGACTGCCCTATTATGTGGGCGGCGAGATCGAGGACGCGGAGGAGCTTACGCTTCAGACGCCGCAGTCCTTTTTCGCGCGCTATCGGGTAGACGTACGCGTGCGCAGCGAGGCGATTGCCATTGACCGCGCACAAAAGACGGTGACGGTAAAAAATCTCAAAACGGGGGAGACGTATTCGGAAAAATACGACCGTCTTCTGCTTTCGCCCGGGGCAAAGGCGGTGATTCCGCCCGCTCTGCGCTCGCAGGATCCGCGCGTGTTCACGCTGCGCACGGTGGAGGACACGCTCGCCATTCACGCCTATGTGCAGACAAAGGCGCCCAAGAGCGCCGTTGTCGTGGGCGGCGGGTTCATCGGCCTCGAGACGGCGGAAAACCTCATGCGCAGGGGGATCGCCGTCACGCTCATTCAGCTCGATCCGCAGGTTATGCCGCCCTTTGACGGGGACATGGCGGCGCTTTTGCACAACGAACTGCGTCGGCAGGGGGTCGCTCTGCGCCTTTCGGAGAGCTGCACCGCGATCGAAGCGGGCGCGCGGCTTCTCGTGCGCACCGATAAAGGCGAGTATCCCGCCGACCTTGCCGTCGTTGCCGTCGGCGTCGCGCCCGATACGCAGCTCGCAAAGGATGCGGGCCTCGCGCTCGGGATCAAGGGAAGCATTGCCGTCGATGCGGGGATGCGCACATCGGATGAAAACATCTATGCCGTGGGAGATGCGGTCGAAGTGCGTCAGTCGGTGACCGACGAACGGACGCTCATCGCGCTTGCAGGCCCCGCGAACAAACAGGGCCGCATTGCCGCGGACAACATCTGCGGCGGAAACAGTGTCTACAAGGGTTCGCAGGGATCCTCCGTGGTGCGCGTGTTCTCGCTGACGGCGGCGTCCACGGGGATCAACGAAAAGACGGCGCGTGCGCTCGGGCTGGACTATGACAAGGTTATCCTTTCGCCGAACAGCCATGCCTCCTACTACCCTGGTGCGCAGGTCATGACGATGAAAGTCCTGTTTGAACGGGAAACGAACCGCCTGCTCGGCGCACAGATCATCGGCGGCGAGGGCGTGGACAAACGCATCGACGTGCTCGCCACCGCCATCCGCGCAGGCGTCTCCGCGGTCGATCTCAAAGACCTCGATCTCGCCTATGCGCCGCCCTATTCTTCGGCGAAGGACCCCGTCAACATGGCAGGGTTCATGATCGAAAACCTTGTCACGGGCAAGGTGAAACAGTTCGGCATCGACGAGGTCGCCGCCCTTGCGCGCGACGGAAGCGTCACGCTGCTCGACGCGCGCACGCCGCGCGAATATGCGCGTGGCCATGCCGAGGGGTTTGTCAACCTCCCCGTGGACGAGCTGCGCGACCGGCTTGCAGATGTTCCGGCAGGCAAGCCCGTGTACGTCATGTGCCAGAGCGGGCTGCGCAGCTACCTCGCCTGCCGCATCCTCATGCAGAACGGATACGACTGCTATAATTTCACGGGCGGCTATCGCTTCTACGATGCGGTGCGCCGCGGAAGTCCTCAGGCAATGCAGGCATATCCCTGCGGCATGGAGAAATAAAAGAATAAGAAGCGCGCCCGCGGCAAACTTGCCGCGGGCGCGCATTGTATTTTATGATTTTGCGAGATGGGTGCATGTGTTATACGAACTGCGTTTCAAACTCGCCCGTATGCGTTCCCGTGAGGACGTTGTAGAGGTCGTTGGCGCGCACGTCTGTCTCGAAGCAGGCGAGGGCCTCTTTTTTGAGCAGGGAAAAATCGCTCTTGCGGACGATGAGGGGGAAGCGTCCTTCGCCTAAGGCGGCGAGCGTCTCTTCCGCGCCCTCTTTTTTTACGGCAAGCGTGCGCAGGTAGAGGGGAGCTTCGGCGAAGTCGCGTACCGTTTCGCGCGTGAGGCCCAGAAAGTTCTGCATGAGCACCCGCCGCACGCGTGCCGCTGTATAGCGCTTGGAGACAACTTTTTTGAGCAGTTCGTTGTAGTCGGGGTTGGCGCGCAGCATGGCGCGGATGCGGTTTTCCAGCCCTTCCGCGCAGTCGGGACAGCCTGCCGCCTGCGCGGGTGTTGTCGCCAAAAATGCGCACAGGACAGCTTTTTCCCAATCGGTCGGAGCGAATGCGAGGGCGTCGCGCAGGACGCTTTCGGGGAGGTTGCTCCGGATGGCCTTTTTTGCCTTGCGGGAGGGGTCGCGCATGGCGGCGCGCAGGGCGGTGGCGGAGGAGAAATTCGCCGCGAGCTGTGTATCGGCATACCCGGCGCCGACGCGCGGGATGGGGAGCGGGTCGATGGCGGCGTTTTCCGAGAGAATGGCGCGGCAGTACTCCGTTCCGAGGATGTTGTTGGGGGAAGAGAGAAGCGCTTCGTCCACGTCGGCGCCTGCGGCGAGCAGGGCGGCGTTGCGGGCGCGGATGTAGCTTGTCCCGTCCTTCAGGTTCTCTTTGAGGGCGGAGCGGAAGGCCTTGGTCTCGGCAAGCGTGGCGCGCGCTGTGCGCAGGAAGTCCTCTTTTTCGCCGCTCTCGCAGCCGAAGGCGAGCGTCGAGACGGAGGGGAGAGAGGCGAGAAGGTGTACGGCGCCTCTTGCGAACAGTTCGGCGGGGGCGACGGCAAAGACGGCGGGCAGTTCGAGGACGGCGTCGGCGCCGTTTTCGACGGCGTGTCTTGCGCGGACGGACTTATGAAAGACGGCCGCCTCGCCGCGCTGGGTGAAATTTCCGCTCATGATGCAGAGGACTTTTTCGCAGCCGGAGCGCGCGCGGGCCTGTTCCAGCTGATATTTGTGACCGTTGTGGAAGGGGTTGTATTCGCAAATTATCGCACAAAATTTCATGTTTTTACCCTTGTTATCTTTACAATTCTGACGGAATGGTGTATAATGTCAGCGAAAAGTCGTGCAACCATTATACACGAAATTGCAAAAAAAGAAAAGAGGTTATAGGAGAAAATTATCATGGCGAATTTCATGAGACAGATCAAGCAGATCGGCAGAAAAATCGTCGAGACGGGTTCTTTCGCCGAGGAACTCAAGAAGCGCGCGGGCGAGAAAAAGCGTACCATCGTGCTGTGCGAAGGCGAGGACAGCCGCGTGGTGGAAGCGGCGCAGCGCTGTGTGGAAGAAGATGTCGCAAAGATCATCCTTCTCGGAAAGGAAGCGGAGATCAAGGCGGCCAATCCCGAAGCCGATCTCACGGGGATCGAGATCATCAATCCCGCGACGTCGCCCAAGCTGGACGAATATGCAAATCTGCTCTATGAACTGCGCAAGGCAAAGGGCATGACGGAGGAACAGGCGAAGGAGCAGGCGAAGGACGCCACTTTCTTCGGCGCGCTCATGCTCAAGAGCGGCGATGCGGACGGCCTTGTGTCCGGCGCCTGCCATTCCACGGCGAACACGCTGCGCCCCGGACTTCAGATCATCAAGACGGCACCCGGCGTCAAGGCGGTGTCCAGCTTCAATCTCATGATCGCTCCCGCGGGCGGCAATAAGTACATGAACGGCGACGTTCTGGTCTTTGCGGACTGCGGCCTCAATCCCACCTATACGGCGGAAGGTCTTGCCGACTGCGCCATCGCCACGGCACAGAGCGCCAAGGAGATCGCCGGCATCGAGCCCTGCATCGCCATGCTGTCCTTCTCCACGAAGGGAAGCGCCAAGCATGACAACGTCACGCTTGTGCAGGAAGCGACCCGCATCGCCAAGGAAAAGGCGCCCGAGCTTGCGCTCGACGGCGAGCTGCAGTTCGACGCGGCAATCGTTCCCGAAGTGGCGGCGCTCAAGGCGCCCGGTTCTTCCGTCGCCGGCCATGCGAACGTGTTCATCTTCCCCGACCTGCAGTCGGGCAACATCGGCTACAAGATCGCCGAGCGCCTGGGCGGATTCCAGGCCGTCGGCCCTATCTGCCAGGGCTTTGCAAAGCCGCTCAATGACCTCTCGCGCGGGTGCAAGGCATCCGACATCGTGCTGGCCGTTGCCATCACGGCGCTTCAGGTAAAAGACTGACACGGGAAGGGGAATGCAATGAAAATTCTGGTCATCAACGCGGGGAGCTCCTCGCTCAAGTATCAGCTCATCAACATTGAGACGGAAGAAGTCCTCGCGAAGGGGAACGTCGAGCGCATCGGCATCAAGGGCGGCGCTCTGACGCATAAGGCGGGCGGCAAGACCTATGTCATCGAAAAGGAGATCAAGGACCACACCGAGGCCATCCAGCTCGTCCTCGACGAGCTCATCGACGGCGAGGCGGGCGTCATCCGTTCGATGGACGAGATCGACGCCGTCGGTCACCGTGTCGTCGCCTCGGGCGAGGCATTCAAAAAGACGACGCTCGTCACCGACGATGTCATGAAGACGATGGACGAGATCGCCGAGCTTGCGCCTTTGCACAATCCCGCAGCGATCAAGGGCGTCAATGCCTGCCGCGCGGTCATGCCCGACAAGAAGATGGCGCTCGTCTTCGATACCTCCTTCCATCAGACCATGCCCGACTATGCCTACCTGTACGCCATCGACTACGACGACTACAAGACCTATCAGGTTCGCAAGTACGGCGCGCACGGCACCTCGCATAAGTATGTCTCGCAGATGGCGGCGGAATACCTCAAAAAGGCACCCGAAGATCTCAAGATCATCACCTGCCACCTCGGAAACGGCTCCTCCATCTCCGCAGTCAAGGGCGGGAAGTGCATCGATACGTCCATGGGCTTCACGCCGCTCGCAGGCGTTCCCATGGGAACGCGCAGCGGCGACATCGATGCGGCCGCGGTGGAGTTCCTCTGCAAAAAGAAGGGCATGGACATCCATGAGGCGCTCGTCTACCTCAATAAGAAGTGCGGAATGCTGGGTGTCTCCGGCGTGTCGAGCGACTACCGCGACCTGACCGCTGCCGCCAAGGAGGGGAACTACCGCGCACAGCTTGCGCTCAATATGTTCTCCTATGCGTGCAAGAAGTACATCGGTTCCTATATGGCGGCCCTCGGCGGACTGGACGTCATCGTCTTTACGGCGGGCGTCGGCGAAAATACGCCGCATATCCGCGCGGCCATTTTGTCCGATCTGCAGGCGTTCGGCATCGAGCTGGACGAATCCAAGAACAACTTTGCAAACGACGGAAGCATTCACGAGATCTCTGCCGACGGCGCGAAGGTGAAGGTGCTGGTCATTCCCACCAACGAAGAACTCGTCATCGCGCGCGAGACGGCGGCGCTGCTCTGATTTTTGCAAAATTCCTTGCAAATACGCGGCGAAAAAGATTGACAAAGTGCTTGAAATCGCCTATACTTTTATAAGTCGATGATTCCCGAGATAGACGTCCGCGGCTGTATCGCGCGAAAAAATACGGAAGGGACGCTCGCTTTTTCCTATGAAGCGGACGAATCGCTTCTCGATATTCCCTTCGTCAAGATTGCGGGGCCTGTGCAGGTGAGGCTGAACTATCGCATTTCGGAGGACTTTTCCGTCGAAGTGACCGGTACGCTCGCCTTTACGTTGGAAGGGTCCTGTTCGCGCTGTCTCGAAGAAGCGTCGTCGGATATCGTCTATGAGGCGGAGGCATATTTCGTCCGTGGCGAAGATGACGGCGAAGCGTACGGCTACACGAACGGCAGGGTGCGTTTGGAGGAATTTTTGCGCGATTCGTTGATGTTCGCGCTTCCCGCGCGTCTCTTGTGCAAGTCGTGTGAGCAATGGGAAAATGAATAAGAAGAGGTGAAGAAGAATGGCAGTCCCCAAGACAAAGCAGTCGAAGAGCAGAACCAACAAGCGTTTTGCGAATTACAAGGCGACCGCGGCGACGCTCGTCGAGTGCCCGCATTGCCATGAGCTGAAGGTCGCGCACCGCGTGTGCAAGAACTGCGGCTATTACGACGGCAAGGAAGTCATCGCCGAGAAAGAAGAAACGAAGTAAAGAGATGCGGACGGTTTTCGTCCGCTTTCTTTTTCCTTGAAAATTGGTAAAATCCACGCGCGGGACACACTTTCGGAGGTATTATTGATGAACAAGAAGGCATTTTACAATCTCTCGTACGGCGTCTATCTTTGCACGAGCTGGGACGAAGGCCGTCCCGTCGGCTGCGTCGCCAACAGCGCCATGCAGATCACGTCCTCGCCCGCGACGATCGCCGTATCGCTCAACCACGACAATTACACCAATAAATGCGTTTCGGATACGGGCTATTTCGCCGTCTGTGTTCTCGCTGAGGACTGCGATCCGCAGCTCATCGGAAAATTCGGCTTCTATACCTCCAAGGAGACGGATAAATTCGCCGATCTTCCCTGGAAGGTCCGCGGAAAACTTCCCGTTCCCGACGGCGCCATGTGCTGGTTCTCCTGCAAGGTCACCGACAAAATGGAGACGTCCACGCACACCGTATTTTTGGGCGAGGTCATGGATGCCGACGTCATAAAGGACGGCGCGCCCATGACGTACGCCTACTATCATAAGGTGCTCAAGGGCAAGACGGCTCCCAAGGCACCCACCTATCAGGCGGAGGAGAAGTCGGAGGGGAAGTATGTCTGCAAGATCTGCGGCTATGTGTACAGCGGCGACGTTCCCTTTGAAGAACTGCCCGACAGCTGGGTCTGCCCCGTATGCGGCGCGCCCAAGTCGCAGTTTGAAAAGAAGTAACTTACTTCGGCCGCACAGGCCGTTCTTCCGATTGGACGATGCCTGATCGGACATATGGGGGCGGCATAGGGCCTTCGGCAGCCGCGCGCGCCGTCTTTGCGGAAATCGCATTTCGCCGTGCGCCAGTTTCATGCAATCGAAGGGTACGGGCAGAGGGCCGGAAGAGAAAAAGAGAAGTGAGCGTGCTTTTGCGGAAGCTCTGTAAAAAATCGGCGTCAAGGCGCCGATTTTTTTCTGCCGATCGCTTGACAAATATACCCATATGGGGTATAATACAAATACCCTATGGGGGTAATTGGGAGGGCGTTATGCAGGGATGTGAACACTGTACGGAACACTATAAAACGACGCCGCGGGGCGAGGAGCAGGTCAGGAGCCTTGTCAATCGGCTCAATCGCATCAGCGGGCAGATTGCGGGGATCAGGAAGATGATCGAGGAAAACCGCTATTGCGGCGAAGTGCTCGTGCAGGTCTCCGCGGTGGAGAGCGCCGTGCGGGCCTTCGGGTATCTTGTCCTGGAGGATCATATGAACACCTGTGTCGCGGAGAAGATCAAGGCGGGGGACGAGAAAATCGTCTCCGAGACGGTGGAGCTCATCAAGAAGCTCAACTGAAAGGGGAATTTGAGGAAAAAGATGGAAAAGAAGTATTCGATCACGGGAATGACGTGTGCGGCCTGTTCTTCGGGCATCGAGCGCACGGTCAAAAAACTCAAGGGGGTGAACAGCTGTGCGGTCTCGCTCATGGGCGAGAGCATGGACGTCACCTATGATGAAAGCGTCCAGACGGACGCGGGGATCAAGAAGGCGGTCGCGGCGCTCGGCTATGGGGCGTACGACTTCGGAAAGGTCCCCGAAAAGAAAAAGCGCCTGACGCTCGGACTGCGCTTTTTGTTATCGCTCATTTTGCTCCTGCCCGAGATGTACTTTGCCATGGGGCATATGATCAGCGCGAACATCGTTCCGCACGGCTGGTGGAACTACGGGCCGCAGGTCGTACTGACGCTCGCCATCCTTGCGATCAACTATTCCTTTTTCGTGAGCGGCGCGCGGGCGGCGTTCAAGCGCGTGTCGAACATGGACACCCTTGTCACGCTCGGCGCGGCGGTCTCCTTTGTGTACAGCCTTGTCATGGCGATCGTCACGCCCGAACAGCCGACGCTCTTCTTTGAATCGGCGGCGATGATCGTGACGCTCGTCACGCTGGGAAAGTGGCTGGAGGACAAGAGCAAGCGCCGCACGGGCAGGGAAGTGGAAAAACTTCTCTCGCTCGCGCCCGACACCGTCACGGTGGAGCGCGGCGGGAAGGAGCTCGTCGTGTCCCTCTCCGAAGTGAAAGAGGGCGATCTGGTCATTGCCAAGCAGGGAGAATCGATTGCCGTGGACGGCACGGTGACGGAAGGCCATGCCTTCGCCGATCAGTCGGCGGTCACGGGCGAGAGCCTTCCCGTCGAGCTTGCGCAGGGCAGTCACGCCATGAGCGCTTCCCTCGTCACGAGCGGCTATCTGAAGATCCGCGCCGAGAAAGTGGGGGAAAATACCATGCTCTCCTCCATTATCCGCATGGTGCGCGAGGCGGGCGCCAGCAAGGCACCCATCCAGAAACTCGCCGACAAGATCTCTGCCGTCTTTGTTCCCGTCGTGCTCGGACTGGCACTCGTAACCTTCCTCGTGTGGCTGCTTGTGACGCGCAATGTGGCGGACGCGTTCAATTTCGGCGTGAGCGTTATCGTCATTTCCTGTCCTTGTGCGCTCGGGCTTGCGACGCCCGTCGCCGTCATGGCGGCCACGGGACGGGGCGCGGCGCTCGGCGTGCTCGTTAAAAATGCCGAAGCGCTCCAGCGTGCGGCGGACGTCAGGACGGTTTTGCTCGACAAGACGGCGACCCTCACCGAGGGCAAGCCTTCCGTCGTTCTCTTTGAAGCCTACGGCGACGAGGCGCGGGCAAAGGCGATCGCGTATGCGCTGGAGAGCAAACTCAATCATCCGCTGGCGCAGTGCATCGTCCGCTACTGCGGAACGGGCGCCGCGGCGCAGGACGTCGAATACGTCGTCGGACAGGGCGCGCGCGGGATGGTGGACGGGACGGTCTTCTTCCTCGGAAACGACAAGATGATGGCGGCGAACAAGATCGACCTCTCGGCACAGCGCGCACAATTCCTTGCGCTGTCGGCGGAGGGCAAGACGGTGCTCTTTCTCGCGGACGAGACGCGCGTCCTTGCGCTGTTCGCGCTCGCCGATACGCTCAAGGCGGGCAGTCGCGCGGCCGTTTCGGAACTGCATGCGCTCGGACTGGAGACCTATATGCTCACGGGCGACAATGCGGCGTGTGCGCGTTCGGTCGCGGCGGGCGCGGGGATCTCGGACGATCACGTCTATGCCGAAGTGCTTCCGCAGGACAAACTCGACTACGTCGTGTGCCATAAGCAGAAAAATGCCGCGCTTCCCGCCCGCGCCAAGAAGGGCGTCGCCATGATCGGCGACGGAATCAACGACTCGCCCGCTCTCAAAGAGGCCGATGTGGGCGTGGCGATGGGCAGCGGCACGGATGTCGCCATCGAGAGTGCGGACATCGTCTTGATGAGCGGCGATCTTGCCGCGGCGCCCCGCGCGTTCGCGCTCGCAAGGCGCACCATGCGCATCATCAAACAGAACCTCTTCTGGGCGTTCTTTTACAACTGTGTCTGCATTCCCCTTGCGGCGGGCTGTTTCGCCGCGTTCGGGGTGACCCTCAATCCCATGATCGCGGCGGCGGCGATGAGCTGTTCCTCGCTGTTCGTGGTGGGAAATGCCCTGCGGCTCACGGCATTCCGCCGCGGAAAACAAAACAATCAACTCCCGAAGGGAGAAAAAGGAGATCATACAATGAAAAAAATGCTGAAAGTGGAAGGCATGATGTGCGAACATTGCGTCAAACACGTAACCGACGCCCTGCAGGCGGTCCCCGGGGTGAAAAAGGCGGACGTCAACCTCAAAAAGAAGGGCGCCCTCGTGGAATGCAGCGAGGAGGTGTCCGATCAGGCACTCGTCGCCGCCGTCAAAGAGGCGGGTTACGAC